>JAOPYY010000077.1 GCA_025964395.1 Actinomycetes bacterium
TGAGTCCGGGAAGACCCACAGCCTCAAAGGAGGGCCGGATAGAACCTCAGCCGTTCACAACCTGTGTAGGCGGGACAGCTAGCGGCCGAACGCGGGGTCAGCAAGGCCTGCTGAGAACTGCGCAAGCGTCGTGCCGGTCTGCACCTCGAAGCGATAGCGACGGCCGAGGGCGCCCAGACTGCCCACGGTATCCGGGACCCTGCCGGCAGCCTGGGCGAAGGCGACCGGGCTCGTCTCCGTGAACACGATCGGGAAGACCGAGGCGATGTACCCGGGGAACCACGCCTGAACCTGGGCCACGGCGGTGGGATCGGTCGTGGTCGTCGGATCGTTGTAGAGATTCGTCCACTGCCCCGCGTCGTTGAACGGCGCCACCCAGGCGAGCATGCTCGCGGTCGGCACTTGGGCCTTGAGCTCGGTCATGCCAGCCGAGATCTCGCTCTGGACGGTCGCCTGGTAGGACGCGACCGTTTGTGTCACTCCACCGGTCGACGGGAGGCAGGTGTAGAAGTACGGGCAGGCCAGCGGATAGGTGGCGCCGTTGATGGTCTGGCCTCCTGCGCCGAACGCGTCGCCGTGGCCGTACACGCCGGCATGGAACGCCATCTCCCAGCGGCCGTTCGCGGCGAGCGCCTGAATCTGCGCCCAGGTGAGGTTCACGGCCGGGTTGGTACCGGGGGTGAGGTTGTCGGCGAAACCGGTGACCACGAACATGACGGCCTTGAAGCCGTAGCTCTGAAGGAGCGGGTCCCAGGCGATCTGGTCGGTGAGCGCGTCGTCGATGGTGATCAGCACCGGCTTGGTGATGCCGGCCGGGAGCGTGCCGGTGTCGAGCCAGGTCTTGTACTGCTCGAGGTCGATCGACTGGTAGCCGTTGTCGTGGAGGTACTTGAGCTGGGCGTCCGCCTCGGCCGGCGTCAGTTGGTAGACGTCCGCCGGCGAGGCGTCGATGCCGTGCCAGTTGATCACCGGCACGAATTGCGCCGACCCGCCGGACCCTGTCGTGATCGTGACGGCAGGCGGAGTCGTCGCGTTGCCTGCGTTGTCGGTCACGACGGCAGAGACCGTATGGCTGCCCGCGGCCAGGGCCGCGACGTCGAACGTCGTCGAGTACACGAGCTGGCCGGCGACGTCCGGCGCGGTGAGGAGCGCACCGACAGGTTGCGAGTCGACGGTGTACTGAACAGACTTGATTCCAAAGGCGTCGGAGGTGCTGAGCGCGAAGAGCGTCGGGCCGCTGTACAGGGCCGGCGCCGGCGTGACCATCGTGACCGCCGGCGCCGTGTTGTCGACGGTCAAGCTGAGCGACGACGAGTCGGCGGTCGCTCCCGCCGCGTCAGTGACCCGCACGCCGACGAGGTGGACGGCGTCGGTCAGGCCCGCGGTGTCCCACTGAAGCGTGTAGGGCGCCGCCGTCACGATGTTCGCCGGAACCGGGATCCCGTCCACGAACAACTGAACCGAGTACGGCGACTGTCCACCGGTTGGCGACGCCGTGACCGCGGTTGAGCCGCGCCCGAAGGTGAAGTTCGGGGGCGCGCTGATCGTCACTGCCAGCGCAGCCGCCGTCGTCGTGGTCGTCGTCGTCGTCGTGGTCGTCGTCGTCGTGGTCGGCGTCGTCGTCGTGGTCGGCGTCGTCGTCGTGGTCGGCGTCGTAGGCGTGGTCGGCGTGGCCGGTGCGGGAGCGGTCGTTGTCGGCGGCGCGGTTGTCGTCACCGGAGCGGTCGTCGCCGCCGTGGTCGTTTCAGCTGTCGTCGTGGGAGCGGGAGGGGTGACCGGCACACGCGCCTTCGCGGGGCACGCGCCGGCGCTCGGCAGGACGTCGCCGGATTTCAGACGCCGTGCCCGCACAGCCAGGGGAACGGTCACCTTCGCCCAGGCGCCCGCACGGAGGTGGCAGACCACCGCGGTACCCGGCGCCGGGCATGCGCCACGACTCGCGAGGACGTCCCCGCGCTTGAGACTCTTCAGGTTGTCCGCGCTGACACGCACGCGTACCCAACGCCGACCGGTGAGGTGGCAAGCCACGACGGTCGGACGTGCTGCACGTGTCGGCGACGTTTCCGCCACGGCCATGGAGGCTGCAATGCCGGCTGCGAACGTGGAGGCCGCGATGCCGGCTGCGACGACGGCTACCGCGAGAGTCGCAAGACCACCTCGACGTCCTTTCAGCAGGGTCAGGCCCAGGAAGTTTCTCGGATTCGCCATCCCGCGATCCTCGCGGCCCGCCCATCGAATAGGTCCAGTCCCGCGGGTGGGAAGGCACCTGACAAACGTCTAAGAACGCGACGCGTGCACCACCGCTCGGGCCGCGCGCCGGGAGGCTTGCCTCCGACCGGTGCTCAGTTCAGCTCTCGCGCCTCCAGTCCCAACAGATGCGGGGGCGCACCTCGTGGATCGTCACGCCCCGCGTGATACTCGGCTGCTTCAACGACCCTGCGAATCGCAGCTGCAAGCTCGACTGGAGCAATCGTCGAAAGAATGCAGCCAGACGCTCCCAGCCGAAACACGGTCTCGATGTGATCGAGATCAGCCGAAGCCGAGCAGACGATGACCTTCACCTCCGGGTGGCACTCACGCAGTAGTGAGAGACAACTGAGGCCGTCGTCGTTCGGTATGCGCGTCCCGAGGAGGACGACATCCGGCGCCGCCGACCGAGTGATCGACAGAACGTCCCTGCCGCACGGAACCTCTCCGACAATCTCGAGGCTTGCATCTGCCTTCAGGGCAGCCGCAACAGCGACCCGTCGGATCCATCGATGATCGACCACCACGATCCTCAGCGGCCTGTCGCGCGACACACGTACAGACTCATGCTCAACCTCGCCACGCCGTGACCGAGAACTACTCACCGGCTTGACCTCCCTCTCAGCAATGGACAACACTGCCGGCCCTGCGCTCGAGATCGGAAACCATCCTTCGACCCCCCCGGTCAACTTCGAAGGTCGAGCGCCTGCCTTTTCATCACCTCCACAGCCACGCCTCGCCCTGTACCTGCGGCGTCGAACGCCCGGGCGGAGCTTGTTTTATGGGACAGCTATTTCGCATTCGCGTCAGCGAAAACACGTCCGGCGCAGTTCATCGCAGATCCGCATCGAGGCGTCGCCGCGCTGCGGCGACGGCGAGATCGCGGGCCGCGCGAGGATCACTCGATCGAGTGACTTGACCGAGGGTGACGAGGGACAGCCAAGTCACAGTAAGGTCCAGGCGCCACCGTCCATGAGTCTGGACCTGGCGCTTACGCCAGCTGTCTCTAGGTCGACAGGGGCGCCACCGGGCTGGCCGGGGGGTCCCCTGGGTGAATCCCGTTCTCGTGCGCCCACCGCGCGGCCTGCGTGCGGCTCCTGATTCCGAGCTTGCGGTAGAGGCTCGTCAGGTGGAACTTCACCGTCTGTTCCGCGATCGACAGCTCGGCGGCGATGTCCTTGTTCGAGAGCCCATGGATCAACCGCCGGAGGATCTCCAGCTCGCGCGTCGTCAGGCCTGCGTCCGCCGCCACGGTCTCGGGGCTCAACACGGGCATACCGAGCGCCTGATACGCGGTTCCTTCGATGATCTGACGGATCGCAACCGAGAAATCGTCCACCCGCACGCTCTTCACGATGAAGCCCTTGGCCCCTCGCACGAAGGCAGCATTGATCTGCGGAGGATCGGCAACGTCGGCGAACATGACGACGATGATCTCCGGATAGCGATCCCTAAGGCGATCGAGACAGCCGAGGCCGTCGATGCCGGGCATGACGATGTCGAGCAAGACCACGTCGGGTTGCGTGCGCCCGGCAAGCGGAAGCACCTCCGGGCCGGAATGGGCCTCACCGACGACATCGAAGCCGCCATCCGCCTCGAGCGTCGCGCGAACGCCGACGAGGAACAACGGATGGTCGTCCGCGATCAGGATTCGGATTCGGCGTGCTATGCCGGACGCCACGAACACTCGTCCCGTTGAAAGGGCCGCACCCACGGAGCGCTCATCGACACACGGCGGCCTCCGCGATACCCACGCGGCCGACCGTTTCGACGGGAGACGGTCGTTTTGGCATCGAGCGAACCCTCACAATGAAAGAGACGCCGGGAAACCACGTAGCTGCCCCCCTGATCGAGGGATATGTGACGACGAGACGAAACCGACCAAGTGCCGCAGTACCGGAATACGCCTTTGCGGTGAGGTGCCGAAGATCTGGACCCCGTAGTGCCCACCTTAGGGCCTCGCGAACGCCGTGTCACTAAGGGCGGGCGCAAACTGGACAATCGTCGTGTCGGTGTGGACCTCGAAGCGGTAGCGCCGGTGCCCGCCATTCAGCGCAGCGACCGTGCCGGAGACGAGCGCGTGCGCGGCGGGGTTCGTCTGCCTGAAGACGACCGGAAACGTCGACGCGAGGAACCCATGAAGCCACGACTTGACCGCGCCGCTGGGGCCGTACATGACCGCGACCGGCGGCGCGTTGTCGACTGCGAGGTGGACTGGTGGCGAGGTCGCCGTCAGCGCTCGTGGATCGCTGACGCCAACTGTGAGGGTGTGCGACCCCGCCGCCAGTGCTGTGGTGCTCCATTGGAAAGTCAGGTGAACGGATGAGCCCGGGACGGGAGCGGTCAGCGCAATCGTCGGATACGGCGGGCCGACATCCACCGTCACCGGGCTCGACGTAAGCATCGTGTCGAATGGACCATGTGGGTTTCCGTCGACGAGCAACTGCACGCCCAAGATCCCCTGGTCGGCAGACGCGTCGATCATTCGGGTGGGAACCGACGCCGGTTCATGCAGCGATCTCCGCAGTGACGCCGGCCGTTACCGGCGCGGTCGCGTGCTCGATCACGTCGTGAAGGATTTCCTCGAGCGTGTGCATCGGGAGCCACCCGATCGCGTCGCGAACCTTGTCGACGCACGGAACGCGATGAAGCATGTCGTCGATGCCGGAGCCGTAGACCTCCGCGAATGGGACGTGAACGGTGGGCGAGCTCGAGCCGGTCATCAGCTTGATCCGCTCGGCAAGTCCGATGACGCTGATCTGGTTCGGCGCCCCGACGTTGTAGATCTGTCCGGTCGTACGGTCGATGTCGGCCATCAGATCGCGAAGGGCCCGGATGGTGTCGCTCACATGGCAGAAGCAGCGGGTCTGCAGTCCGTCGCCGTAGATCTCGATCACTTCGTCGCGCAGGGCGCGGTCGACGAACCGCGGGACGACCATCCCGTACATGCCTGTCTGCCTCGGCCCGACCGTGTTGAACAGGCGGACGATCACCGTCTGGAGCGCGTGCTCCTCGTAGTAGGCGAGCCCGAGGAACTCGTCCATCGCCTTCGAGTCCGCGTACGCCCAGCGCTTCTGCGTCGTGGATCCATAGATCCTCCGCGCATCCTCGCGCAGCGGCGTCTCCGTGCGGTGGTCGCCGTACACCTCAGACGTGGACGCAATCAGGACCGGCTTCTCGAATTTCGAGCAGGCGTCGACGACGGTCTCCGTGCCTTTGAGATTCACATGCAACGTTCGAACCGGCTGCTCGACGATCGTCTTCACGCCGACAGCTGCAGCAAGGTGATAGACGACATCGGCCTTGTGGACGAGCTCGCAGACAACAGCCGGATGCAACACACTGTCGACGACAAGGTGGAACCCCGGACGGTCGAGCAGATGGCTGACGTTCTCAATCGACCCAGTCGACAGATCGTCCAGCACGTACACCTCGTCGTCGTTCGCGAGCAGCAACTCAGCGAGGTGGGAGCCGATGAAGCCGGCGCCTCCGGTCAACAATGCCTTCACGGTCAGTCTCCTTGTCGAGGTGGTTTGACTGGTTGCGCGGCCGCAGCGGCGGCGACCGGTGGCGCGGTCTCCAGCGCGAAGCGCGGGGGCGAGACCCACGTACAGCTTTCGATCTTCGGGGTCACCACGGTCTTGACGAAGGCGTGCAGCATGCAAGCGCGATAGACGAGGTCGAGCACGATGAGGACCGGAGCGAGCACAAGCAGCCGCGGCTTGCGCAGGGCTACCGCCGCGATGGCGATCCAGCCCACGCTTGAGGAGAGGTAGAAGATGCCGAACCACATGGGGTCGATCCAGTCCCGGAGGAAAAACGCAGCTGGAGGGATCACGAACGGTTCGAGCATGTAGGGGATCCAGTCCAACATCAGCGCGAGGTACGCAAGATCGAAACCGGAGACACGCACGCCGACGCCCCGGCCGCGCGTACGCTCGAGCGGCAGTCCGAATCGATGGCCACGAATGGACTGGAACTGCGCCCAGGACCAGCGCACCGTCTGCCGGTACCAATCGCGAAAGTGATGCGGGTCGATCGTCCAGGAGCGCGCGGCAGGGACGTATTCGACGCGCCCGAGCTTGCGGCGGATGATTTCGGCGACCCAGTACATGTCGTCGACGGCGTATGGGACGTCGTCGCGGATCAGCCGATCGAACACATCCGACCGGAAGAGCGTGTTCGCGCCGCAGATGACGTTCACGACACGGAGCACGTTCTGTCCGCGCTTGATTGTGACCTGGTACGACCAGTAGGTGAACGCGCGCATTGCGATGAACGGGTTCCAGCGGCGCGTGTGGTCCCAGAGCGAGTCGACGCGCCCGGACGCCGCTGCGATTCGCGGGTCCGCGTCCATCCTCTTCTCGAGCCGGGCGATGTATTGCGGTTCGATCGTCGTGTCGTCGTCGAGCACGGCGATGCGGCGATAGCGCGCCGCGAGAGCGAATCGCTCGTTGCCGGTCCGTAGGGCGACCGGCTTGCCGCTGCTCGTCCCGCACTCGAGCACCTGCGCTCCCATTGCGACGGCGACCGCGCAGGTCCGGTCGGTGGAGCCGTCGGACACGACGTAGACGTCGGCTTGACCAACGGCAGAGCGAACGGTGTTCCCGATCGTCGCCTCACCGTTCTTGCACGCGATCAGCACCGCGGTTTCGTATCCTTCCGTCATCGCTCCCCGACGCTAGAGATCGAAACCGAAGACTTCGGCGCACGCCCGGCCAGTCGTCGCAGCGACGAAAGTCTGGTCCCGGTTGTCGGCCGATGCTGCTGGAGCTACCGAAGCGGCAGGCGCGCGTGAACCGACGTTCCTTCGTCTACAGCGCTCTCGACCCGCAGTTCGCCGCCGAGCCGGCGCATTCGCTCCCTCATTCCGACCAGGCCGAGCCGGCCCTCGCGGTTGGCCCGGGCATCCGCGCCAGAAACGTCGAAGCCCCCGCCCGCATCCACGACGTCGACTTCGATGCCGTCGGACAGCAGTTGCACCGTGACGACGACGAGCGGCGCACCACTGTGCCGGGCCGAGTTCGCCACGGCAGCACCGACCACCCGCGCGAGCGCAAGCCGCTGCGGCTCGGCAAGCGTGATTCGATCGAGCTCAGGGTCGAGTCGGAGCTCGACCCGGAGCTCGGCTGCGGCTTCGAAGGCGAGCTCCGCGATCAGCACCGTGAGCGAAACGGCAGCGGGATCGTCCATGGTCGCAACGGCGACATCTCGCAGCTCCGCCTCCAAGGCAGAGAGGCGCGCCCCAATATCCGCGATCCGACCGAGGAGCGGAACGTCATCCGCGGCCCCATCGCCCAGACCCGCGATCTGCGAGCGGAAGAGCTCGAGGTCGAGGCGAACCGCGGCGAGCGACTGCAACGGTCCATCGTGCAAGTCGAAACCGAAGGTCGCCTGCGTCTCGAGCAAGGCCTCCAGCTCATCGCAGATCTCGGTGATGACCGTCGCCGTGCGCGGGTCATTCGTCGATGCCGCGAGCGCGCGGGCGAGCATCAAGCTGCCTCGATCCTCACTCATACGTTGCCTCGAACTTCACTCATAGCTGACGCTATACCGGTTTCGCGTTCGCCGAACCATGCCGCTCGTGCGGATCGAGTCGTTGGTCGAGCAGGACCTAGACCTTTGTCCGTCACGCCTGTCAGTACAACCTCATAGGTTCGCTCTCCCACGACTCATTGACAGACAGAGGGGCGAAGCATGAATGTCTTGATTGCAGACGACCATCCACTGTTCCTTGCAGGCGTGAGAGACCTGCTTGGTCGGGAAGAAGGCTTCGACGTGATCGGCGAGGCCCGCTACGGACCGGAGGTTCTACCGCTGGTCTCCCGGCTCCACCCCG
Organism: Actinomycetes bacterium; assembly: GCA_025964395.1. GTDB lineage: Bacteria > Actinomycetota > Thermoleophilia > Gaiellales > Gaiellaceae > PALSA-600. The sequence goes on from JAOPYY010000077.1 coordinate 8,087, forward strand.
ACCTGCTGCTCCTCGACCTCCGGATGCCTGGCCTCGACGGGCTCGCATGCCTCGAGCGTGTACGCGCGCGCCATCCGAAGGTGAAGGTCGTTGTGCTGTCGATGTGCGCAGAGCCCGAACAGATCCAGGCTGCGTTCAAACGAGGCGCCTGTGGCTACGTGCTCAAGAGCATCGACGCCAACGATCTCACTTCTGCGATCCGGCAGGCCGTCGACGGTACCGCGTACCACGCTTTCGGTCTTCCCGCACTCAACGAAGACACCTCGGCACGCCTGGCCGGCCTCACCGAGCGCGAGATCGAAATCGTCAAGGCAGTCGCCCGCGGGCTCTCGAGCCAGGCGATCGGCAAAGAGCTATGGGTGACCGAGCAAACGGTGAAGTTCCACCTGACCAACATCTATCGGAAGCTGAACGTTTCCAATCGAACCGAAGCCGCGCGCTGGGCCTTCTCGCAGGGGTTCGTCGCGGAGCGCACCGCCGACCTCGCGTCGTAAAGGGCCGCAAGCGACGTTGGACAACTCACGGACGACACGCCTCTCGAGCCCTGAACGTTCCCAAAATGCGCAGAAAAACATCGGCAAAACTTGCGCTAAACGGAAGTCGAGCGACCTGTCATGGTGTCCGGCATGGCGACCAGGCCGAAGCTGCGACCGGACGTAGGCGTTTTCATTCCGTGCCCGGCATGTCGACGGGCGATCGGGCTCCCGACGAACGGCACGCTCCCCGAGCAGCTCATCTGCCCGAACTGCGGCAGACGGATCTCCCGCTAGCCACCGGTCTGCACGTCGACAAAGGTCGGGCGTGAGCGCAAGCCGAACGGCTGGGTCACCCCCCCAGCAAGTGCGGCGATCAGGCATTCGACGCGCCGGAGAACTAGCGGCATGACGACTTCCCTCTCGACGTGCGACCAGCAGGCTCGCACCTCGCCGACCGTACGGTGTGGGGATACCTATTGGCGGGCGAGTTCGTTCCAAAGCTGCTGCTGCATGAAGATCCTCATTACCAACGATCGACCCCTGCTCATTGCCGGTGCACGTGAGGTGCTTGCGCGCGACGGAGATTTCGAGATCGTCGGCGTCGCGACCCACGGTGCGGAGTTGATGACGCTGATCGCGGCGCGCCATCCCGACGTGATCCTGCTCGACCTCGGCACGCCCGGCCTGGAGGGCCTCGCCAGTGTCGATCGCATCCGAGCGGCCTATCCCTCTCTGGCGGTTGTCGTCCTGTCGGATGCGACAGACCCGGTCGAGATCCGCGCAGCTGCCCGGCACGGCGCAAGCGGCGTGGTGCTCACCACGATCGACCCACGGGACCTCGGTACGGCAATCCGGAACGCCGTCCAGCACACTGCGTTTCACACGGTCGCGCCGCCCCCGTTGGAGCATGAATCCGCGCAGACGCTCGAGCTCTCGCCGCGCGAGCTGGAAGTGCTCGAAGCAGTCGCAACCGGACTTTCGAACCGGGAGATCGCCATGAAGCTCTGGGTCTCCGAGCCCACCGTGAAGTTCCACCTCACGAACGTCTATCGCAAGCTTGGGGTCACGAACCGGACGCAGGCCGCTCGCTGGCTGCTCGACCGCAACCGGCACGCGGGAACGGCGTAGCGGCGCGGCGATCGGGACCGCTGACCCACAGCCTCAAAGGAGGGCCGGACGAAATCCCCTCAGCCGCTCACAACCTGTGTGCGCACGTCAGCTAGTGCGTGGCGAACGCTTCGAGCATGCCGTGCAGATGCGCGACCGCCTTCTCGATGTCCTCGTGCTCGTACTGGCCCGCGCGCGACTCCGCCGCCAAGATTGCGCAGCGGTGCACCTTCTCGAAGTCACCGTACGGGAACTTGTAATGCGCCTTCGTCTCCTGCTTCGCCTCGTCGTCCACCCCGAGGTGCCACTTCCCGTACTCGGCCCATCCGTGCTTCTCGATGAAGTGGTTCTCATCCTCGGCGGAGGGCTGGTGCTCGCTCCAGTCGTCGCGGTCGTCGATCACGACCCGACCCCGCTTGATCAGGCCCTCTGCGTGCTCGAAACCTGCTCGGTGCAACTTGACTGCCATTCGTGATACCTCCTAGCGCTCAGTCGCGGAGATGCTCGGCGAGGACGCGCCCGGCCTCCGCTCGGTCCCTGAAGCCCGTCGCTTGCATCACCTTGCGGCTACCCGACCGACGACGGCGAAAACCGCGATCGCACGAAGCGTGCGCGAAGCTCCGCCTCGATCTCCGAGAACATGCGCTCCTTGGTCTCCGGCACGAAGCGGTGAACGAACGCGAAGCCGAGCGCGCACGCGGTGGCGAAGATCCAGAACGTCTCGCCCTGGCCGAGCCAAGCCGCCAGCGACGGGAAGGAGAGCCCGACCGCGAAATTCGCCAGCCAGTTCACGGCCGTGCAGGCTCCGACTCCGACGGCCTTGGCATCCGGCCGGAAGATCTCGGCGATCAGGAGCCAGAAGATCGGGCCTATGCCGAGCTCGAACGACAGGATGAAGGCAACGAGGCACACGAGCGACAGCCCACTGCCCCCATCTGCCGCGAGCGTGCCGCCGAACATTGCAAGTGCTCCTGCCATGCCCGCGAGCGAGACGAGCAGCAGTGGGCGCCGGCCCCAGCGGTCGACAAGCGGGAGTGCGACGAGCGTCGCCGCAACGTTCACCGCAGCGACCAGAACCGCCGCGAGGATCGAGCTGGAGGCGCTCAGCCCGGTCTTCTCCAGGATGCTCGGCGCATACGAGAAGACCGCGTTGATGCCGGAGAGCTGCTGCAGGACCGCGAGCGTCAACCCGATCATGAGCGGCGGGCCTGCGATCGACCGGAGCCGCGCGCGAGCGCCAACGGCCGCCGGCGGCGCTGCCCGCTGCGCGTCCAGCAACCGGCGGGCCTCGGCATCGTCGACCACCTCGAGGAGGACGCGCCGGGCAGCCTCCTCATTCCCGTGTGACAGCAGCCACGCCGGCGTCTCGGGACAGCGCAGTACGGCGAGGAGAAATGCGCCCGCCGGGATAAGCCCGACTGCGAATAGCGTGCGCCACGAGCTCGGGAAGGCGAGCGCAACGAGGTACGCGGCGAGGATCCCCAGCGTGATCATCACTTGGTTCGTCGCGACGAGCCGGCCGCGAAGTGCCGGCGGCGCAATCTCCGAGAGGTAGAGCGGCACCGTCGCCGACACGGACCCGACAGCGAGGCCGGCCAGCCCGCGGCTGAGGAGAAGCACCGCAGGGCCGGGTGCAAGCGCAGCGAGCACAGCAGCGATCAGGAACACCACGGCATCGAGCAGCAACGTGCGACGCCGCCCGAGCGCATCCGCGAGCCGCCCGTTGATCACGCTGGCCGCCATTGCGCCGAGCGGCAGCAGGCTCACGAGCAGCCCCTGCTGAAGCGCGCCCATTCCGAAGTCACGGCGGACCGAGAGCAGCGCCCCGCCGATCACGCCCAGCTGGTACCCGAACACGAACCCACCGAGCGAGGCAGCAAGCCCCCAGCGCTTCAGCCTGGCGCGTCCGTCAGGCGGGCGCGCCACTGGTCGCGCGTTCCATCGCGCCCGCATATGCGGCCTCGTAGCCCGCGGCAACGCGGTGCGGCGAGAACCGCTCGGCACTGCGACGGCAATCCTCCGGCTTGATCTCGGCCGCGCGCTCGACAAGCTCGGCCATCTCGTCCTCGTCGTGCACGAGGAAGCCGTTGACACCGTGCTCGACGATCTCGACAGCCGCGCCGTGATCGAACGCGAGCACCGGCGTGCCGGCCGCGAGCGCCTCGACCATCACCATCCCGAACGGTTCGGGCCACGCGATCGGCATCAGGAACGCGAAGGCGTCCGCGAAGAGCTGCTGTTTGCGCGCCCCGCCGACCTCTCCGACGTACTCGATCTGGCGCCCGTCGAGGTGCGGCTCGATCTCCGTCGCGAAGAAGCGTTCCTGCCGCGGCTGGACCACCCCGGCGAGGATGAGCCGGCGCCCCGTTGCCTTCGCGACCTTGATCGCGCGTTGCGGTCCCTTCTCCTCCGTGAACCTCCCGACCCACAGCAGATAGTCCTGCTTCTGGTAACCGACCGGCCACGCCTCGACGTCGATCGGGTTGTAGACGACCGCTTTCACATCGGCCCCGGGCGGGGCCATGCCTGCCTGCGAACGGCTGATGCAGACGACGTTTCCTTTATGACCGTGGTGGTCGTAATAGGGCGAGGTCTCCCGGTCGAATGGCCCGTGCACCGTGTGCACGAGCGGCAGGTCGATGCGGTCGGCCATCGCAAGCGGCGTGTAGCCGCAGTGGTCGTGCACGACGTCGAAAGGATGGCCCGCGGCGGCAGCCTGGTCGAACGCTTCGAACGCACGCGATACGTGATCGGCTTCGATGAGGGCGCGCTCGATCTCGTGTGGGTGCGCCTCGGGAAGCAGCGGGCGGACGAACGCCTTCGAGCGCGAGCCTGGCGCGCAAAACAACTCGACCTCGTGACCGCGCTCGACGAGCGCGTCGGTCACGAGCGCCACGACGTACTCGATGCCTCCGTATCCGGGCGGCGGAATCGGGATCCACGGGGGCGCGAGCATCGCGATGCGAAAGTGCCGCTCCGGCTTCTGCCGCCCTGGATCTGGCGGGGCGGTGCGCTGCACTTCATTGTGCAACTGCCGGTATAGGTTCTGCTCGGACATTGTTTTCCTCGGTCCTGGTCGCGGTACGGAACTGCTTGAGCGGTAGCCGGTCCACACGGGGTCAAACACCGAGCCACAGAGGAGGTGGCCAGTGCCTCACGAGGTGGAGGTTCCGAGTCGCGACGCCGAACGTTTCCGCTCCGTGCTGGAGCCCGGGCGGTACGCGGAGTTTGCGCACGCGGCCCAGCAAGCTCGCACCTTGCTGGACGGACGCGTCGTCTGGAACGTGAACTCGACGGCCCGCGGCGGTGGCGTGGTCGAACTGCTGCGCCCACTCGTCGGGTACGCGCGCGGCCTCGGCATCGACGCGCGGTGGCTCGTGATCGACGGCACGCCCGAGTTCTTTGAGCTGACGAAACGAATCCACAACCGCCTGCACGGGAGCGAGGGGGACGGTGGCCCGCTCGACGAGCACGCACGCCGGCTCTACGAAGACGTCCTCGCCGAGAACCTGAGCGCATTCCGCGAGCGCGTACATGCGGACGATGTCGTGATCGTTCACGACCCCCAGCCCGCCGGCCTCGTGCCCCACCTGCGCGCCTCGGGGGCGGCGGTCATCTGGCGCTGCCATGTCGGCGTCGACGAGGCGAACGACCTGGTTCGCTCCGCCTGGGCGTTCCTGCTCCCGTACGTCGGCAGAGCCGACGCGTGTGTCTTCCACCGGTCCGCATTCGCGTGGGACGGGCTCGACCGCACGCGGGTGGTCGTGATCCCACCGACGATCGACGTGTTCACACCGAAGAACGAAGACATCGACGGAAGCACCGTCCACGCGGTTCTCCGCACGAGCGCGCTGGTCGCCGACGGCGAAGTTGGTGCGCCGGTGATCTTCGTACGTCCGGACGGCACGCCGGGCCGCGTTGAGCGGCAGGTGCACAGCGTGGAGGACGAGCGCGTGCGAACGGAGACGCCGCTCGTCGTTCAGGTTTCGCGCTGGGACGCGCTCAAGGATCCGATCGGCGTGATCCGCGGCTTCGCCGAGCATGTGCCCGCCGAGACGGGAGCCCATCTCGTCTACGCGGGGCCTGACGTCGAGTCGGTCGCGGACGACCCGGAGGGAGCGCGCATGCTTCGCGAGTCCGTCGCGCTCCGCGCATCGCTGCCACCCGATGTTCGGCGCCGTATCCACCTCGTGTCGCTACCGATGGACGACCTCGACGAGAACGCGCTCATAGTCAACGCACTACAGCGCCACGCGAGCGTCATTACGCAGAAGAGCCTCGCCGAGGGATTCGGGCTGACGGTGTCCGAAGGAATGTGGAAGGCGCGGCCTGTGGTCGCCTCGCGGGTCGGCGGCATTCAGGACCAGATCGTCCACCGTGAAAGTGGCGTGCTGATCGACGACCCGCGGGACCTCACGTCGTTCGGCGCGGCGATCACCGAACTGCTCCAGCACCCTGACCAGGCCGAGACGATTGGGCGCGCTGCGCGCGAGCGAGCGCGCAACAACTTCATCAGCGTGCGCAGCCTGCTCGACTACTTCGCATTGATCCGCCGCGTGTTCGGCGTGAGCTGACCTCAGCCGGGCACGACCTCGACGTTCCCGTCCTCGAGGATGACATCCCACACGCGGTCGAACGCCCTCACCCCGGTCACCCGCACGTTACCTACCCATTGGGGCAATTCGGCCGGCGCGGTTGTAACGAGCCGCGCGCGCAAGCGGTCAGGCTCGAGCCCGAGGAGCAACTGGAGCAACAGCACAGGCGTGCCCGCCGCCCACGCCTGCGGCCGCGACGCCGTCGGATAGGTGATCGGGAACGGCGACTCACCGCGCCGGATGCCGGAGAACACCTCGGGCAGTTCCCACGCAAAGTACGGCGCGGCGTCGAACATCGCGCGGCTCAAGCGGTGCAGCTCCGGCCAACGCCGGTAGCGCGCGAGACCCCACGCGATCAGGGAATTGTCGTGGGGCCAGACGGTGCCATTGTGGTAGCTGAGCGGGTTGTACGCGACGTCGGCCGCCGACATCGTGCGGATCCCCCAGCCGGACCACAGGTCATCGTCGAACAGGCAGTCGAGCACGCGGTCGACGCGTTCCGGCAACACGATCCCGCTCCAGAGCAGGTGGCCGATGTTCGACGTTGCGCTGTCGACGCGCTCCTTCGCGCCGTCGAGGGCGAGCGCGAAGCAGCCGCGCCCCGGCAACCAGTACGTCTCGTCAAACCGGCGTTGGAGCTCGTCCGCCTCGTGCTCGAGCCGCTCGGCACGCCACGGTTCGCGCCAAACTTCGCGCGCGAGCTCCGCCATGCGCCGCTTTGCGTCGTAGACGTAGCCCTGCACTTCACAGGGCGCGATCGGCGGCTCGGCGATCCGGCCGTCATGGAAGCGCTGCGAGTCCCACGAGTCCTTCCAGGATTGGTTCTCCAGCCCGCGCGGCGTGCGCCGCGCGTACTCGACGAAACCGTCGCCGTCGCGATCGCCGAACTCGTCGATCCAGCGGAGCGCTGCAAGCGCGGGCTCCTTGAGACGGTTGACGAGCTCCCAGTCGTCCGTCCAGCGCCAGACCTCGGAGAGGAGCACGAGGAATAGCGGTGTCGCGTCGACTGTGCCGTAGTAGCGCGGGAACCAACGTCGCGCTGCCTTGCCGCGCCGCACCTCGTGAACGATCTTCCCGGGCTCGGCATCGATCGACGGATCGTCCTCGGTTGCCTGCAGCGCAGCGAGCGTGTCGAGCGCGGTCCGCGCAAGCTGCGGGCCGAGGAGCAGCGTCTGGAGGCAGGTAATGATCGTGTCGCGGCCGAAGATCGCCATGAACCACGGTGCTCCGGCGGCCGGCAGCCTGCCACCGCTCTCGCGGCTCCGCATCTGAAGCGCGGCGACGTCCGAGACCGACTGGTGAAACGACTTGCCGAGCGCCTCGTTCGACGTGCGGACATGGGGAATGCGCAGCTGCCAGGCCGCGTACGCGTCAACGGCGCGCGCGAGCTCGTCGCCAAAGCGCTGCTCGTCCTGCCGAGGCGCAACGCGCCCCTCCTCGGTCGACGGGAGAACATCGACGAAGAGCTCCCAGCGCTCATGCGGCTGGAGCACGATCCGATACGTGACGCGGCCTTCGGCCGGCGTGCCGGGACGCGACAACACAATGTGTGTCGAGCTGCCGTCCTCATCGTCCAGCCAGGCTTCGCGGCCGCTGCCGTCCCAGCGACAGGGGACGAGCGGTGGCAGAGGCGGTGGATCGAGCGGGTGCCCGAGCCAGAAGTCGTGCTCCTTGACGGTGAAGATGTCCGCGAAGTCGCAGCCGAGCTCCAGCTCCAGGTCGAGGTCGAGTGGCTGCGCGGCGCCGTTCTCGAGCAAGAGGCGGTCGCGAAGCACGTCGGTCACGAACCGTGTGCGGACAAGCAACAGGGCGTCCTGCGGCAGGTCGCGCACAAGCGGATTGCGGAGATAGAACACCGCGCTGAACGGTTCGGTCCGTCCAGAGGAAAGGAGGAGCGGAGCCTCGCCGTTGATCGCAACGCGGAAGACCGAGAGGTAGCGGGTGTCTTCGGCGAAGAAGCCCGTGGTTTCGGCCCCGAGGTCCCCGAGCTCGTCGCAGATACAGAACGTCGACCCCTCGAGGACCGTCAAGGGCATAGGACAGAGGCCTACCCCGCGCCCAGCGACGGAAACGAGGTTAAACCACAGCGGGCGGGGCAATCACCGGAAAACGCGACGCACGGAGGAGCGGAGGATGCAAGAGAATCCACATACGGTTGTGGTCGGCGTCGACGGCTCGGATCAAGCGGATCGCGCTCTCTACTGGTCGATTGAGGAGGCACTGCTACGCGGCGCCGGCATCCGCGTCGTCACCGCCTGGCACGTCCCCCTCGCTGCGTACGCGGGCCACGGTGCAAGCCCGGCAGCCGGAACGACGCTCGAGGACACCGTACGAATCGCGGCGGAAGGCATCGCTGACGCCGCCGCGGCCAAGGTGCGTAAGACGACGGCCGAGGTGACGGTCGACACCCGCGTCGTCCAGGGGCAGCCCGCGGATGTGCTCATCGACACGGCGATGGGCGCCGACCTGCTTGTCGTCGGCGCGCCGAGCCGCCACGGGGTCTCAGGCGCACTCAGTTCTCCGGCGGTGCAGTGCGTCGTGCACGCGCCTTGCCCGACGGCGGTGGTCCACTAAGGGCTCCGTTTCGGGCCGGAAGGACAGGCAATTGAGCCTGGAGAGCAAGACACAGGGGGAGATATGAGTGCGTCGGACGCAACGGCGGACCTCGGTGTAACCGGCCGGATCGTCGAGACGATGATCCCGCGCAGGCTGGACCGGTTGCCCTGGAGCCGCTGGCACTGGCGAGTCGTGATCGGCCTCGGGATCACCTGGATCCTCGACGGCTTCGAGGTGACGCTCGTCGGCGCACTTGCCAGCGTCCTCACCAAGAAGGACACGCTGCACCTGACGACGCAGCAGGCATCGTCGGCGGGAACGTGGTACTTGCTGGGCGCTGTCGCAGGGGCGCTTTTGTTCGGTTACCTGACCGACCGGCTCGGGCGGAAGAAGCTCTTCACGGTCACACTCGCGGTGTACCTCGTCTTCACTGTCGCAAGCGCTCTCGCCTGGAACTTCTGGAGCTTCGCGGTCTTCCGCATCCTCGCCGGCTCCGGCATCGGCGGCGAATACTCGGCGATCAACAGCGCGATCGACGAGCTCATCCCCGCGCGCGTCCGGGGGCGCGTCGACCTCGCGATCAACGGAAGCTGGTGGATCGGGACTGCAGGTGCCGCGTTCCTGTCGTACGAGTTACTGAACCACATCCGCGAGACGATCAGCTGGCGCCTCGGCTTCGGTGTCGGCGCGATCCTGGCACTCGGCATCCTCGCCGTTCGGAAGTCGATCCCCGAGAGCCCGCGTTGGCTGCTCACACACGGCCGCGCCGCGGAGGCGGACCGGATCGTCGAACAGATCGAGGCGGAGGTGAAGAAGCAGCACCCGCAATTGCCCGAGCCGGAAGGCGAGCCGCTGGCGGTGCAGCAAATCGAACACCTGAACTTCACCAAGATTGCGCGGTACGTCGTCAAGAACTACCCGGCCCGGGGGGTGCTCGGACTCGCATTGATGGCCGGACAGGCGTTCCTCTACAACTCGATCTTCTTCACATACACACTCGTCCTGACTCAGTTCTACGGCATCTCGGCGGAGCGGGCGCCGTTGTTCCTGATCCCGTTCGCAGTCGGGAACGTCCTTGGGCCGCTGCTGCTCGGGCCGCTGTTCGACTCGATCGGACGCAAGGCGATGATCACGTTCACGTACATCGCGTCCGGGGTCTTGCTGATCGTCGCAGGTGAGCTCTTCGTCCACGGCGTCTTCACGGCGACGACGATGACGATCGCGTGGTGCGTGATCTTCTTCTTCGCCTCCGCAGGCGCGAGCTCGGCGTACCTCACGGTGAGCGAGCTCTTCCCGCTCGAGGCGCGGGCGATGGCGATCGCACTGTTTTATGCGGTCGCCACGGGCATCGCCGCGCTGTCGCCCACGCTGTTCGGCGCGCTGATCGCAACGAAGAGCAAGACGAATGTCAACTATGGCTACATGCTCGGGGCGGCTCTGATGATCGCCGCCGGGGTCGTCGCCTACTTCCTTGCTGTGCCTGCGGAGCGGCGTTCGCTCGAGGACGTCGCCAAACCGTTCACCGCGGTGCGGGATCGGGCGCCGGCGACTGCCCGTGGCGCGATGCGGCCGCGCGCACGGGGCGTGTGATTGCCGCAGACCTATCACCGTCTACTCTGGGGCGCCGCCGCGATCCTGACCGCGGCGGCGCTCGGCCGTCTGCTCAAGTGGCTTGCCGCGCGCCTGGACGCGCACCCACCGGAGGAGGAGCGGGAGCTTGCGCGACTCCGTCGGCGGGAGACGATCATCGTGCTGGTCGCGACCGCGATCCCGTATGCCACCGCAATCGTCGTCGTGATCATCCTCGCCTCGTTCTTCCTGCCGACGGCAGCGACGCTCGGCGGCTCGGCGTTCCTCGGGGTGATCGTCGGCTTCACCGCGCAGCGCTTCCTGATGGACGTGATCGCCGGCGCGCTGATCGCCTTCGAACGCTGGTACGGCGTCGGTGATTTCTTGATGGTCGAGCCGTCGAAGGCGAGCGGGCTCGTCGAGCAGTTCGGCTTTCGCACAACCGTGATCCGCTTGTTCAACGGCGACCTCGCCTACGTGCCGAACTCGCAGATCATCACGGCCTTTCGCAGCCCGCGGGGCTACCGGCGCTACAGCATCGAGATCCTCACGAGCGACCCAGAGGCCGCGAAGCACGCACTGGAGGCGGTCGGAGGACGCGCCCCACAGGGCGAGGCACGGTTCCTGCGACCGCCGCGGGTGATCGAGGAGCGCGAACTCGGCGACGGCGTCTGGCTGGTGCGTGGCCGCGCCGACGTTGCGCCGACGATGGAGTGGCTTGCCGAGGGGCTGCTCGTTCGCCGGCTCACGTCGCAAATCGCTCCCGAGGCGCTGCTCGCCGAGCCGATCGTGTACACCATCGACGAAGCCACTCTCGCCCGATACGCTCGGCGCGTGCTCGTGCGATGACGGCGGACGTCCAAAACCATCTGCTTCAGGCGCGTCAGATGCAGATGCTGTCGTTCGTCGCGCACATTCCGCTCGTCTGCTTTGCGATCTCGTTTCCGGCGATGGTGCTGTTCACGGAGTGGCGCTACCTCCGCACCGGCGACGAGGTGTACCGCACGATCGCGCGACGCTGGACGCGCGTGCTCATCGCGCTGTTCGCCGTCGGGGTTGTCACCGGCACGATCCTGAGCTTCGAGCTCGGGCTGCTCTGGCCGGACTTCATGGCGCGGTTCGGATCCGTGTTCGGCCTCGCCTTCGGCATCGAGGGCTTCGCGTTCTTCACGGAGGCGATCTTCGTCGGTCTCTACGTGTACGGCTGGAACCGCTTCTCGCCGTGGTGGCACTTCGCGAGCGGGATCCCAATCGTGCTCTCGGGCATCCTCGGCTCCGCGATGGTGATTGCAGTCAACGGCTGGATGAACCATCCCGCCGGCTTTCGGCTTGACAGCAGCGGCAAGGCGGTGGACGTGCACCCGGTGAACGCGCTGTTCGTCAACGGCTACTTCTGGCACGAGGTCGTGCACATGTACGTGGCCGGGTACATGGTGATGGGCTTCACCGTCGCCGGCGTGTACGCGATCGCGCGGGCGCGCGGCCGCTGGACCGCATACGAGCGAACCGCACTTGCGATTCCGCTCGCGGTCGCCGCACTTGCATCGCCCGTGCAGATCCTGATCGGCGACTGGGCAGGCCGCGACGTTGCGAAGGAGCAGCCGGTCAAGCTGGCCGCGATGGAAGGCTTGCCGCACACGACGCGCGGCGCGCCGGTGCACCTCCTCGGCTGGTACGACAACGGGCGCGTGGTCGGCGGGATCGAGATCCCGAAGATGCTCTCGCTGCTCGCGGCCCACAGCCCGAACGCGGTCGTACAGGGACTCGACACGGTGCCGCCCGACCGGCGTCCACCCGTGAACATCGTGCGCATCGCGTTCCAGACGATGGTCGGGATCGGCACGCTGCTCGCCGTGCTCGGTGTCTGGTTCGTCGCCGTGCGCATCAGGCGCCGGCGGCTCCCGGAGTCGCGGTGGTTCTACCGCAGTGTGATCGTCGCCGGGCCCCTCGCGCTGATCGCGGTGGTGGCAGGATGGATCACGACGGAAGTCGGGCGACAGCCGTGGGTCGTCTATCGCGTGCTGCTCACGAAGGACGCGGTCACTCGCGCGCCGATCGTCCCGGTCGGCTACGTGACACTCATGGTCGTCTATGTCGGGCTCGCCGCCGCGGTCGCTTGGATCCTGCGGCGGCTGGCGCGCGCACCACTGCAGGAGGCTTGAAATGCACCTCACCTACATTCCGCTTTACCTGCTGCTCACAGGCCTCGTGTTCTACACCGTCCTCGGCGGCGCCGACTTCGGCGCGGGGATCTGGGAGCTGACCGCACGGAACGACGAAGAGGTGCGCGGGTACGCCGTCCATGCCATGGGCCCGGTCTGGGAGGCAAACCACGTGTGGCTGATCTTCGTCCTCGTCGTGCTGTGGACGGCCTATCCCATTGCCTTCGCGTCGATCGCGTCGACGCTCGCGATTCCGCTCTTCGTCGCGGCGATCGGGATCATCCTGCGCGGCACCGCGTATGCGCTTCGCGGAGGGGCGTACTCGAACCGCGAACTCGCGGCGATCGACACGGTGTTCTCGATCTCCTCGATTCTGACGCCGTTCGCGCTCGGCGCCGCCGCCGGCGCAGTCGCATCGAGACGTGTACCGGTCGGCAACGCAGCCGGCGACCTCGTCAGCACGTGGCTGAACGCGACCTCGCTGACGATCGGCGCGCTCGCGGTCATCGCCGGCGCGTACCTGGCGGCCGTCTTCCTCGCTGCCGATGCGGTCCGGCGAGGGCAGCCGGCGCTCGAGAGCGCATACCGCCTGCGCGCGCTCGCTGCGGGGCTTGTCGCGGGCGCGCTTGCGCTCGCGGCGATCTTCGTCGTGCACAGCGATGCCAAGCCGCTGTTCCACGGTCTCGTTCACGGCCGCGGCCTCGTCGCGCTGATCGCTTCAGTCGCCGCAGGCACGGCGACGCTTGCACTCGTTGCCGTGCGGCGTTACGAGCCCGCGCGCTTCACGGCCGCAATCGCCGTCGCGGCGATCGTTGCCGGCTGGGCCCTCGCGCAGGCGCCGCTGCTCCTGCCCGGCTTGACGGTCGATCAGGCCGCTGCGCCACGGGACACGCTGATCGCGCTGACCGTCGCCGCACTCGCGGGCGCCGTGATCCTCCTGCCGTCGCTGTGGCTCCTCTTTCGGCTCTTTCTGCAGGGACGCTTCGACCCGGAGTGGACGAACGTGCCAGGCCCGCCACCATTGCCGCGCACGGTCGTGGCGGCGTCGGGCACGGGACTCGCCTGGCGGCTCGCAGCCGTGTTGCTCGTTGCGGGCTTCGTACTGACGACGATCGTCGACGCAACCTGGGCGCACGCGATCGGCGTCACCTGCCTGCTCGGGTTCGTCGCTGCCGCATTCCCTGCGACGGCTACTCCACCCCGGTCCGGCTGATCAACAGGAAGCTGATCGCGAGCCCGAGCACGACGGCAGCTCCGACGCCCAGTTCGACCTGCGCGCGAATGAAGGCGTCGTGCGTGGGCGTCCCGGTCAGCGTGATCCGCGCGCCGACCCCCAGGATGTGACGGACGGCCGAGATGATGCCCACGATCAGGAACGACTTCAGCTGGAAGTCGTTCGTCTCCAGGTGCGCGACCACCGTGCGCAGGAGCTCGAGCACGATCACGACGAAGAGCACGTCGTTGATCCCCTGCGTGACCTGGATCGCGAAGTGATGGCGATTGTCGATCAGGTGCACGGCGCTCTGGTAAAGCACGATCGCCGTGACCACGAGCAGCATCAGCGCGACGAGGTAGTGGGCGACAGCTTCGAGCCGGTCGACGACCACGAGCGGTCTGTGCGAGCGCTCGAGCCGTCTGCGACTCGGCTGCGTCAACGGGTGTCCATGTAGCTGCACCAGCGCTCTTCGATCCGGCGGCCCTTCCAGATCGCCACCGATGCGACCCACGTGAGCACGAAGAGCGCGACGATCGCGTATCCGAGTCGCTGGAAGTCGGGAGCATTCAGCCAACCCAGCACCTGCAACAGCTCGATCGAACCGACGATCAGCGCGACCGCGACCGACAAGCTCGTGACGGTGATGTTGTAGTAGACCTTCCGGACCGGGCTCGAGAACGCCCAGCCGTAGGCCTGGCTCATGAAGGCACCATCCGCAGTGTCCAACAGCGACATCCCCGCCGCGAAGAGCAACGGTAGCGCCATGATCGCGAGGAACGGCATCTGGTTCGTCGCGACGCCGGCGGCGATCGCAAGCAGCCCGACCTCGGTCGCCGTGTCGAAGCCGAGCCCGAACAGAACGCCGAGCGGGTACATGTGCCACGAGCGCTCGATCAGCCGGAAGAAGCGCCCGACAAAGAGGCGGTTCATGAATCCACGGTCGAGCAATCGCTCCTCGAGCCGTTCACGGTCGTGGCGCCCGTGCTTCAGCTCACGAAAGATGCGCACGATGTCGACGAGGACGAGCAGGTTGAGGACGCCGATGATCCAGAGGAACGTCCCCGAGACCCCTGCGCCGATGTTCGTCCCGTAACGCTGCAGCCCCGGGATCGCCGAGCTGACCGACGTCGTTGCGAGCGCCAGCCCTGCGGCGAGAACGAAGACGATCGTCGAGTGCCCGAGCGAGAAGAAGAAGCCGACGCCCAGGGGCCGCCTGCCCTGCTGGAGGAACCTGCGCGTCGTGTTGTCGATCGCCGCGATGTGATCTGCATCGAAGGCGTGGCGTAGCCCGAACGAATACGCGAGCGTGCCGAGCCCTGCGAGTGCGGGCTGACTGCGCGAGTAGTAGAGGAACAGCCCCCACCCCGCGACGTGCAGGGCGCCGACTGCGCCGGCGAAGCCCGAGAGCCGCAGCCACTCACGCCTGCTGAGCGTGCGGACCCAGCGGCTCATGTCTGCGCGAGCTCCGCGCGGCGTGAGCTCCCGGTCGAGACGAACGCGCACAGCAGGTGGTAGGCGGTCGCGTGCGCCTCCTGGATCCGCGGGATGTATTGCGACGGCGCGACGATCACGTGGTCGGCGAGGCGTTCCGCGGCGATCTGGCCGCCGTCGTAGCCCACGATTGCGATCGTCTCGAGCCCGCGCCGCCGCGCCTCTGCGAGCGCAAGGAGGATGTTCGCCGAGCCGCCGCTCGTGGAGAAGGCGACTGCGACATCCTCGTCGCGGCCGTGGGCGATCAGCTGACGCTGGAAGAGCACCTCGGTCCCGACGTCGTTTGCGAGCGCGGTCAGGATCGCCGCGTCCGCAGTCAGGTCGAGCGCACGCAGCCCTGCGGTCTGCAAGTCGGCGACGAGGTCCATCGCGTCGGTCGCCGAGCCGCCGTTGCCGAACGCAAGCAGCTTCCCGCCTGCGTGCAGCCGTTCGCGCAACGCTGCGCCGGCCCCCGCAAGCTCGTCACCGTCGCCGACCGTCCGTTCGCGCAGCTCTCCGACCTCGCGCGCCTTGATCAGGACGGAGGCTGCGACATCCTCGAGCACCGCGTCGAGGTCGCGCTCGGTCCGTTCCAGGAACGGATAGAGAAATGCCGAGCTCCCTGCGCCGCTGCGGCTCGAGCCAAGGTGGTCGAGGAACACGTGCACCGTCTCCCAGAGCACGTGGTAGAGCGTCTCGACGAGCTCCTGCCGCACGAACGGATCGCCGGAGGGCGGCTGGAACACCCACTGCGCGGTGCCCGGTGCGAACCCGATCGTCAGGCAGCTGCGTGGGGCGGAGACCGTCTCACCGAACGCGATCAGTGCGTCGCGGGGCTCGGCGAGCAGATCGACCTGGTCGGGACGCAGGGCGAGCGCGGGCAGCGCGCGCTTGCCCACGATCACCGGGTGGACGAACTCAACCGCGACGTGGTGCGCGTCCGAGCGGTCCTGCGCCGAGGCCCCGACCGCGAGCAGGCGCCCACCTGCGAGGAAGCGCTCCGCGAGGCGCAGCGAGAGCTCTGCGATGCGCTCCGCTTCGGCGGCGAAGAAGCGCGCGTTCGCCTCGGTGCGCGGCTCGATCACGCCGGTACGGCCTCCCGCCTCCCCACGCGGACGAGCCACTCGCGCCACGCGTCGACGCCCTCGCCGGTCTTCGCACTCACGAGCAATCGATCCACGCCAGGGTGCACGGCGTCGAGGTTGTGCAGGTAGCGGTCGAGGTCGAAGTCGAGATGCGGCAGCAAATCGATCTTGTTCACGATCACGAGCTCGCACGCGCGGAACATCAGCGGGTACTTGAGCGGCTTGTCCTCTCCTTCGGCAACCGACGAGACCATCACCCGGTGATGCTCGCCGACCAGGAACTCGGCGGGGCAGACGAGGTTGCCGACGTTCTCGATCAGGACGAGGTCGAGCTCGTCGAGCGGAAGCGACGGAAGCGCGGAGCGCACCATGTTCGCGTCGAGGTGGCACTCGCCGCCGAAGCTCGGGTCGGTGTCGATCTGCACGACGGACACATGCAGCTGCGCGATCCGGTCGGCGTCGAGCGTCGAGGCGACGTCTCCTTCGACGACGCCCACGCGGACGTCGAGCCCGCGGAGCGAGCGCTCGAGCAGCGTCGTCTTGCCTGCGCCCGGTGCGCTCATCAGGTTCACGACCGTGACGCCGGCGCGGTCGAAGTCGTCGCGGTTCGCAGCCGCGATCGTCCCGTTCGCATCGAGAACGTCTTCCAGGACTTTCACGTACGTGCGATGCATGCTTCAACCTCCTCGACTTGGATCGACTCAACGAGAAACTCGTCGCCGCTCACGACCGTGCCGCCGCCGCCGCAGCTCGGGCAGCGGAAGCTCGGTGGCTCCCACTCCGCCCCGCAGCACGCGAGCCGCGCCGGGACAACCTCGAGCTCGAGGCGCGCACCGGCGCAGACGGTGCCCCGCCCCACCAGCTCGACGTACAGCTCGAGCGACTCCGGCACGACCTGTCGGAGCGCGCCGACGCGCATCGTGATCACGGTCACCGGCCTGCCCCCGGCGTGACGCTCGACGGTGTCGACGATCGCGCTCGCTAGCGAGAGCTCGTGCATCGCAACTCCTCGACCGTCTGCACGACGAGGGCGACCGCGTCGTCAATCGCCGCCGCGACGCTCGGTGTCAGACCGATGCCGACCTCCTCGACCTGTTCCGGCTCGCACGCGATCACCACGACCTGCCCGGGCCAGCCGCCGGTTGTTTTCACGAAACGCAAAACGGTCTCCGGATCCATGCCGTGCGGATCGATCTGCGCGCCGTCCTCGATCCCCGTCTCGATCGTGGCCGGGTCGACCTCCATCACGTACAGCGTCCCGGGCTCGCCGCCCTGGCGGCTCACGTCGACGAGGACAAGCGCGTCGTACCCGCGCATCACCTCGTAGGCGAGGTCGAGCCCGCCGGTGCCGAAGTCGGCGACCGCGACGTCATCGGACAGCTCGAGTTCGCGCAGGCGCTTGACCACCTCGCCGGCGAAGCCGTCATCGCCGAGCCACAGATTGCCGACTGCTGCGACCAGGATCATGCCGTCACCTCCACCTCGTCGGGCTTGAAGAAGAGAAAGCGGCCGCTTTCGCGCAGCACCTGCTGCATGGGGTCGCTGTCGACCGTGACCGCGAGGTGAACCGCGTCGTCGTAGTCGACATAGATCCGCTCGAGCGTCGCGGTGCGGCCTTCGAGCAGGAAGTCCTGCGCATCTGCGCCGGCACGCGGCCGCAGCACGAGCTTTGCGCCGCGACGGACGGTGACGCCGCCGACGACGGTCTCCTGCTCGCCGGGCGTTTCCTCCTCGAGAGGCTGCATCAACCCATGCAGCCGCACGATGTCCTCCTGCGTCGCCGCCGCCGCGCGCTCGATCATTTCCGCCACCTTGGGGTCGCCGTCCGCGATCTCCCGGCGCTCCCCGTCGGAGAGCGTCCGCACGTGCAGCAGGAGCGCTTCTTCGATTTCGGTCGCGTCGAAGAGACTGCCCCGGCTCGCCGCGGCGAGCCGCGGATGGTCCGGCAGAACGATCGCGGCGCCCAGGATGACGTCGTCCTCGGGCGTGGCGAGCACTGGATACGTGTTCACACTCGAACAGCCGGACTCGAGGGGGGAGATAAAGCGTCCTTCGGCGGCACGCACGACGACGTGCGTCGAGATCAACGAGAAAGCGAGTGCCTCGGCGCGGCCGAGCCCGTCGCCGACCTCGGTCTCGTTGTACACGCACACGGTTACAACGTCCCGCTCGCACTTGAGCCGAACCCGGCCCTTCAGGTCACCGAATGCAAACGGCTGCTCGCCGGGTTCGACTAGTTGGACGCTGCGCTCTTCGGCGCGATGCTCTGTTCCCGTCGGCTGCAGGAAGCGCACCTCGGCGCTGACCGCGGCCGGCCCGATCAGCCTGCACTCGAGGCGAAGGTGGTCGAGGGTCGCCCCGCTGCCGGCCGCGAAGGCGGGTGGATAGACGATCCCGAATGGTGTAGGCGTCGCGTTCTTCGCCGAGCCAGGCGTGTACGGGTAGAGCGCGTAGCCCTCGTAGAGCAGCGAGCTGACGAGCTCCTCGAGCATGCTCATTGCAGGGCCTCGCGGATCGTCGCGTCGAACGTGGCGAGACCGAGCTCCATGCGCCTGAGACGCAGCACCGCGAGCGTCTCCGCCTGCACGCGGACGAAGCCGCCCCCGGCATAGCGCTGCTCGACCAACGTGCGCCAGTCGGCGAGGCGCAGGCGGTAGCGGGCATCACAGCTCCACGGGACGAGCGTGACCTGGAGGCGATCGTCGTCGCCGCAGTAGAAGATCGAGCCGTTGAAGTTGAAGGTGAGCGGCACCGTCCCGCTGGATAGAGAGGCGAGGTAGCGCGTCGCCGCCAGCTCGACGTCGCCGCTGAAGGGGACGACGAGAGTGAAGCTGCCGGCGGCGCGGAAACTCGGCACGAGTGTCTCGACGCGGCCGAGCTGCACGGAGCCCGCGGTCTGCGGGATCCGCTCGGGCTCGCCGAAGAGGTCGTGGAGCCGCTCGCGCGTCTCGGGGTCGTAGGCACGGCGGTCGGCGTCGATCTGCACCTGGGCCGCGAGGGCAATTGTGTAGATCTCGCGCCCGCTCGCGTCGGTCACGTCGACCGCGAAACGCAAAGCCGGCGTTGCGGCATGGGGATCGGCGTCGACTCCCGAGATCGCGAACTCCGGCGCGGGCAGCTCGACGGTGACGTCCGTCACGGCGCCTCCTCGCGCAACGCGTCGAGGAAGCCGGCGATCGCGTCGCGCAGGTTCGAGCCGCCGTTGATCCCCTCCCAGCGCAGCTTGACCAGCCCGACGAGCGCGTAGCAGCGGTCGATGGGCGCGATCACAAACTGCGGTGGCTCGGCCAGGCGGTTCACGATCACTGCCTCGACGTCAGGCTCGAGCGTCGCCAGGACCGGGTTCGCTGCGACGAGCTCCTGCCAGGCGCCGAGCTCGAGCTCGCTCTCGGTCGCCCCGGCCGGGCTCGGATAGAACGCGGTCA
The DNA here is from genome assembly GCA_025964395.1 of Actinomycetes bacterium. Lineage (GTDB taxonomy): Bacteria > Actinomycetota > Thermoleophilia > Gaiellales > Gaiellaceae > PALSA-600. The sequence goes on from JAOPYY010000077.1 coordinate 27,748, forward strand.
CTCTGCCGGCGACCGAGCTGACGAAGAGGAACGCCAGCCCGATCGGGATCCGGAACTCGGCCCACAACTCGTCGGGCAGCCGGAAGTCCTCGAGGGAGAGGATGCGGCGGCCCGTCGGTCGCAGCTCGGGGTCGCCGGAGCGCAGCGCGAAGCAGCTTTCGCAGGAGCAGAGGATCTGTCGCTCCTCGAGCTGAAGCAGGTGGCGGTGGTCGGCGGGCATCTCCGTCCCGCACAGGTCGCAGTGCTCGACCTGCCCTGGCGGCCGGGCCGCAGCCTGCTTGACGGCGACGCGCCGCAGATCCCTGACGAGCCCGCCGCTCACGTCGCGACCTTCACCCGGCCGTCGCTCTCGAGCAATGGCACGGGCTGCAACTGCAGGTCCTCCTGGCCGACGATCCGCCCGGCGAGCGGCAGCGAGTAGCTACGGCCGCACGAGGGGCACTCGAGGTTGCCGTCGTCGAGGGTGCCACCGAGCAGCGAGCCGCCGCAGCCGGCGCACGCGTCGCGGTAGGCGAGGAGCGTGCCGGCGACGTTCGCGACGACGAGGCCGGGGACGCCGAGTGCGAGCCGGCCGGGCTCCGGGGTCGACGCAAGCTCGGACCAACCGACGAGCGGCAACAGCTTGGCCGGCGACCGAACCTTGTCGACGGCGCCCTCGACCTCGACGCCGAGCAGGTCGGGGGCCTCCTCGTCGAGCGCCTTCTCGACCGCGAGCTCGAGCGTCGCGGCGGACGACGCGCAGCCGTTGCAACTGCCCTTGAGCAGCAACTGCGCGACCCCATCCTCGATGCCGAGCAGCACGACGTCGCCGCCATGGGAGGCGAGGTACGGCCGGACGCTCGCGAGCGCCTTCGCCACCCGCTCCTCGAGCGGTCGCGGATGCAGCCCGTGCACGAGCAGCATGCTCGACACGACCGGGTCGTCCGCGAGCCGCTCGCGCGCCTCGGGCTCGAGCGCCCCCAGGACGCGCGCGAGTCCCTCACCGTGGAGCTCGAGCATCTCCTCGAGCAGCCGCTCGACGTCGACGCGCTCCTCCGTGGGTGTCTCGAGCACGGTCAACAGAGCCCGGTTGGTGTGTGCACCACCTTCTTCACCCTGCCGCCGCCGAGGTACATGTGCACTCCGCACGGCAGACAAGGGTCGAACGAGCGGACGGCTCGCATGATGTCGATGCCCTTGAAGCTCTCGGGCCCGTTCTCCTCGAAGATCGGCGTGTTCTGCACCGCGTCCTCGTACGGCCCGGGAGTCCCGTAGACATCGCGCGAGCTCGCGTTCCACGGCGTCGGCGGGTACGGCTGGTAGTTCGCGACCTTGCCCTCGCGGATCACCATGTGATGCGAGAGCACGCCGCGCGCCGCCTCGTGGAAGCCGACGCTGACCGCGTCCTCGGGCACCTTGAAGTCCCGCCAGCTCTTCGTTCGCCCGGCGGCGAGCTCCGCGCGGGCGAGATTCAGGCAGTGCAGACCGACGAGCGCGGCGTACGCCTCGTGGTAGGCCCGCGCGCGGTCACGCTCGATCGCGTTCGACCACGGCGGGATCTTCCACTCGAACTCCATCTGCGGCAAGCTCTTCGAGCGCGGCAGCACCATCTTGATCGACTCGCCGGTCGCCTCGAGGTAGTCGCCGAGCTTGACGAGCCCGGCCTTCGCCGTCACCCACTGACGCGCGAAGGGACCGCCGCCGGTGTCGCAGGCGATGTAGCGGTCGGTGCGCTTGTCGTAGATGCGCGGCGAGACGACCCAGCTGTACTTGTCGGTGAAGTCGCGCTTCTGCGGCTTCGGGATCGTCGTCTTGTTCCAGGGGTGATGCTTGTCGATCGGGTTGCCGAGGGGATCCTCGGTCACGTAGGTGGTCTCGCCCTCCCAGTCCTCGAAATACGAGGAGCCGAGCAGGATGCGAATCATCCCGTTGATCTCGACGAGGTCGGTCGAGACGAGCTCGCCGCCGATCACGACGCCCGGCGTGATCATGCGCGCCCGCCCCCACTCGGTCATCGTCTTGTAGTCGTAGTCGAC
>JAOPYY010000088.1 GCA_025964395.1 Actinomycetes bacterium
GCGTGGCGGCTGACCTTCGCGCGCCCGGAGGTCGACCGGCTGGAGTACCTGATCGGCGTCGACGGCTCTTTCGCGCCCGACGCCGGCAACCCGCTGCGCGTGCCCGGCCCGTTCGGCGACAAGTCGGTCGTCGAGTGGCCGGAGTACCGGCCGCCGGCCTGGCTCGGCTCGATCGCCGATCCAGGGCCGGTCGAGGAGCTCGAGCTGCGCTGCCGCAGGCTGGTCGCGCGCGTCCGCGTGCTCCTCTACTCGACGCCCGAGCCGCCGGGGGCGGACGCGCCGCTGCTCGTCGCGCACGACGGGCCTGAGTACGCCGAGTACGCCGGCCTGACGCGGTTCCTCGATGCGATGAGCTGGGAAGAGCGAATCCCACCGTTGCGCGCAGCTTTGATCCAGCCCGTCGATCGGAACGAGACGTACTCGGCGTCCGCGCTGTACTCCGGCGCGCTCGTGCGCGAGTTGCTGCCGCAGATCACCAAGCGCGCGCCGCACGGCAAGCGGATCGGGATGGGCGCGAGCCTCGGCGCGCTCGCGATGCTGCACGCGCACGTGCGCCATCCGAAGTCGTTCGACGGGCTGCTCTTGCAGTCGGGCAGCTTTTTCCGCCAGCGCTACGACAAGCAGGAGTCGGACTTCGCGCGCTACCGGCGGGTCACGCGCTTCGTCGGCTCGGTGCTGCGAGCGGTCGATGTCGAGCGGACGATCCCGGTCGCGATCACCTGCGGCACCGGCGAGGAGAACCGCGCGAACAACGAGGACATGGCGGCGGCGCTGACCGAGCAGGGCTATCCCGCGTGGCTGGCCGAGGTGCGCGACGGGCACACATGGACCGGCTGGCGCGACTCGTTCGACCCGCATCTGCCCGCGCTGATCGAGGCCGTCTCGTGACCCGCCCGGGGTCATCCTCCGGGCCGCTGGCCCGCGATCACGCGGCGCGCCGCCGCGTCCTCGGTCGTGTCGATAGCTACGGCTATCGACACGACCTGCGTCCTTGCATCGCTTGGTGCTCGCGACCCAGCAGCGCGGCAATGGCCCCGGACGGATCACCGTGACCCGGCGCACGATCGAGATTGACGGCGGCACCGTCCTCGCGTACGGCCATTACGGCCGCCCGGTCGTCGCGTTTCCGTCCGAGAACGGCGAGGCGCACGACTGGGAGTCGCAAGGGATGGTCGACGCGATCGGCGAGCTGCTCGCCGGCGGCAAGGTGAAGCTCTACTGCGTCCCGTCGTTCGACCGGGAGAGCTGGACGCGGAACGACCTGCCGCTCGAGGAGCGCGCGCGCAGGCACGGCCACTACGAGTGGTGGGTGCTGACTCGGCTCGTGCCGTTCATCCAGGCGGACGCGCACAGCGGTGAGCTGATCGCGACGGGCGCGTCCTTCGGCGCCTACCATGCCGCGAATTTCTGCCTCAAGCGCGCCGACCTCTTCCCGGTCGCGATCGGGATGAGCGGCGTGTACGACGTCTCGGTCCAGGGAAGGGGCGAGCGCGGCGACGCCGTCTACTTCAGCAACCCGATGGACTACGTCGCGAACCTCGCGGGCGACCACCTCGGCTGGCTGTCGTCGCAGGCGTCGCTGCTGCTCATCTGTGGGCAGGGCCAGTGGGAGGACACGACCGGGGCGCTCGAGTCGACGAAGCGCTTCGGCTCGCTCCTCGCCGAGAAGGGCATCCGCCACGAGGTGGATCTCTGGGGACACGACGTGCCTCACGACTGGCCCTCGTGGCGGCGGCAAATCGCTCATCATCTGCCCAGATTGTGTGAGGGCGTTTGACTGAGCACGTCATTGGGCTGCTCCTCGGGACCGAGGAGGACTGGCCTGCAGCGTTCGAGGCGCTGGTCTCGCGCGTCGGCCCCGTCGACGGGCACACGCTGCGCACGGAGCGGATTCTCAACGAGCCGTTCGACCTCCGCTCGAAGCCCCGGTACGCGCTGGTCATCGACAGATTGGCGTGGTGGTACGACCTGCCGCGCGCGTGGTTGAAGAAGGTCTCCCTGATGGACGACGTCTACCTGCTGAACAACCCGTTCACGTTCCAGGCGATGGAGAAGCACTCCGCGTACTGCGCGCTGATGCGGCTCGGGATTCGCGTGCCGGACACCTGGCTGATCCCGCACAAGGTGCCGCCGGCGAACGTGCGCTTCGAGCCGACGGCCGAGCGCTACAACGCGCCGTTCGACGTGGAGGCGATCGGCGCGAAGATCGGCTACCCGATGTTCATGAAACCCTTCGACGGCGGGCAGTGGGTTGGCGTCTCGCGCGTCGGGTCGCCGGAGGAGCTGCGCGCGCGGTACGACGAGTCGGGCGAGCGGATGATGCACCTGCAGACTGCGCTCGAAGAGTTCGACGTGTTCGTGCGCTCGCTGTCGATCGGCGCCGAGACGATGTCGATGTGGTTCGACCCGGCACAGCCGATGCACGCACGCTACGAGGTGAAGCACGACTTCCTGACGCCGGCGCTCGGCGAGGAGATCATCTCGATCTCGCGGCTCGTGAACGCGTTTTTCCGTTGGGAGTTCAACTCGTGCGAGACGA
>JAOPYY010000116.1 GCA_025964395.1 Actinomycetes bacterium
TCGACCGCGGCCTCTATCTCATGACGCACTGGAATGTCGTCATGTGCTGCCCGCCGCTGACGATCACGCGCGAAGAGCTGGACGAGGCACTCGACGCGCTCGACGAAGCGCTGTCGGTTGCCGACGAATTCGTCATCTAAACCGCGGATCGCCGCCGTGCTCGTCCCGCTCTTCCGGGACGAGGACGGGCGTCTGCGACTGGTGCTGATTGTCCGCACCGATCGCGGCCTGCACGGCGGGCAGCTTGCGCTGCCCGGCGGCAAGGTCGACGCCGACGACGACACGCTGATGGCGACCGCGCTTCGCGAAGCCGAGGAGGAGATCGGGCTCGCGCCGTCCGAGGTGCAGGTGCTTGCGGAGCTCGACTCGGTACGCAGCGGCCCGACCGACTACGAAGTCCATCCCTTCCTCGCGCGCATTCCCGCGGGCGCGCAATGGCGGCTGAACCCGGAGGAGGTCGCCGAGGTGCTGACGCCCGCGGTCGAAGAGCTGTGGGACCCGGAGATCCGGCGCGAGCTGCTCTTCACGTCGACGCGCTGGCCCGAGGGTCTGCTCGTGGACGGGATCCCGATCGGCGACCGCGTGCTGTGGGGAATGACATTGCGCCTGCTCGACGACGTCGTGCCGCGGCTGCTGGCAGGCGAGTGGGAGGAGCAGCTCCGATGATCTCCGACGAGCTGGGCGAGTACGCGGAGACACCCGACCGCTTCGCGCCGGTTCCTGCGGGCTCGTCCGTGACGCGCTTCGCGGACGAGCGCATCTGCGTCATCCAGGGGCCAACCTGGGCTGGGATCAGCGGGCCGCGGGTTCGTGCGGACGAGCTCGACGAGCTGATCGCACTCGTCCACGAGCTCGTCCCGGCGGACAAGCGGCAGGTCTGGTGGATCGGCCCGTCGGCCCGGCCTGAGAACATCATCGAGCTGCTGGAGGCGCGCGGGTTCCGCCCGGCCGAGGATGGGCCCGAATGCCGCGCGCTCGTGCTCACTGCGCAGCCGCCCGAGTCGGCACCGGGAATCGCGGTGCATCGCGTCGAGACCTACGAGGACTTCGCGGCAGCGCGCCAGGTGCAATGGGATGCCTTCGAGGTTCCGGAGGGCCGGCGTGAGCTTCAGCGCACGCACATGCGCACCGAGTTCGAGGAGTCGATCGCGCATGGGACACCGATCACCTTCCTGGCGACGCTCGATGACAAGCCCGCCGCCACGGGCATGGCGCTCCCGTCCGCGCGTGGCGTGTTCCTGATCGCGGGCGCCACCGCGACGTGGGCGCGCGGGCGCGGCCTCTACCGCGCGCTCGTTCGCGCCCGCTGGGATTTTGCGGTCGAGCGCGGGACTCCGGCGCTCGTCACGGAGGCGCTGATCGACACCTCGTATCCGATCCTGCGGCGTCTCGGCTTCGTCGAGGTTTGCACGATCCGCCGTCTCGAAGAGACGCGCGCTTAGTTCTCAAGCGGGAGAATCTCGCCGGCTTCGAAGAGCCGGACGAACGCGGCGACCGCGGTCGGATCGAACTGCGTGCCCGACGACTCCTGCAACCGGCGCACCGCTTCCTCGTGCGGCAGCGCGCCGCGGTAGGGCCTGTCGGTGACCATCGCGTGGAACGCATCGCAGACGAGCACGACGCGGGCCTCGACCGGGATGTCGGTGCCCGACTTGCCGTCCGGATAGCCGAGCCCGTCCCAGCGCTCGTGGCAGGAGCGGACGATCGGGCGCACGTCTTCCAGCCGCTCGATCGGCGCGAGGATCTTTTCCCCGAGCTCGGGATGCTCTTTGACGATCTCGAACTCCTCGTCGGTGAGCGGGCCCGGCTTCTGCAGGATCTCGGACGGAATCCCGATCTTCCCGATGTCGTGGAAGAGCGCGCCGAGCTCCAGGCGCTTCATGCAGTCACGGTCGAACCCCAGCTCGCGGCCGACGAGCATCGACATGTCGGTGATCCACCGCGCATGTGAAGCCGTGTAGTCGTCCTTCGCCTCGAGCGCGTTGGCGAGCGCCGCGACGGTCGAGACGAACGTCCGCTCGAGGCTCAGGTAGTGCTCCGCGCTCTCGATCGCGAGCTTCGCCTGGTGGGCGAGCCCTGCGAGCAGCCGCATCTGGCGGTCGTCGAGGAGGCGACCGCCGACCTTCGCCGTCAGCGCCCCCACCCGGTTGTTCTCGAGCTTCAGCGGCGCGACGACGAAGCGCGCCTCCCCGTGGTTGTGCGCCGGATCGATCTTCGCGAGATCGCTCGGCTCGAGCACGAACGGCTCGGTGCCGCCCAACCAGTCGTGGGCGACTGCTCTCGGCAGGCGGCCGCGGCCCGCAGGATCCGTGTCGCTTGGGTAGCCGAACGAGGCGCGCGCGACCAGGTCGTGAGGCTCCGCCTCCTCCTCGATCCACAGCGCGGCACGCTCGCTCCCGAGCACGCGTGTCGTTACCTCGACGCTCCGGCCGAGGACATCTTCGGGCGTCTCAGCGGTCGCGAGCTCGCGGCTCGCCTCGAGCAGTGCGTTCGCGATCTCGGCTGCCTCCTTCGCGGACTCCGCCTCGAGGCGCTGCTGCTCGTAGAGGCGCGCGTTCTCGAGCGCAACCGATGCCTGGCCGGCCAGCACCTCGAGCAGGCGAACGTCGTCGTCGTCGAACTGGTTGATGCCGAGCTTGGAGATCACGATCACGCCGGTGACGCGCGAGCCGTACCGCAGCGGCACGAGTGCGAGCGACTCCTCGAGCTCTTCGGTGCCGGGAATCCTGATCGCGAACTCGCACTCGAGCGCGTTCGGCACGAGCAGCGACTCGCCGGTCTGCGCGACGCGGCCGGTGATGCCGACACCGACCTTCGTCGTGTAGGCATCCGCGGCGTCGTCCAGCCCGGTGTCGTGATCGCCGACGAAGGTGATCGGACGCAGCTCGTCACCGTCGCGCA
>JAOPYY010000022.1 GCA_025964395.1 Actinomycetes bacterium
CGCCGCAGCGCTCGGCCGTCCACGTGAGCATCGGGAGGAGGATCGAGCGGAAGAGCGCCTCGTCGCCGGTGTCGCCGATGCCGGCGTGGGCGCGCGCGAAGATCGCGGCGGCCGGCTCGCGCTTCAGATCGTCGATCGCGTTGCGCGTATCCGGAAGGCGGCGGAGCGTCGGGGCCTGCTCCTCGACGAAGCCGCGCACCAGCGGGCGGTACTCGTAGAGCGACGGCCCCTGACGGGTCGTGTGCTCCTCGAACGCGAAGGGGATCTGCGCGCCACGCTCTGCGGCGAAAGCAGCGAGGCAGAAGCCGCGCATGGACTCATAGAGATGGGGCGCGCGAAGCACACCGTCAACTACGAGCGCCGCGGATCGTCTCCTGCCTGGCACCCGGGGCACCAGTACGCCATCCGGTTGTCGTCGCCCTGCCCCCAGGACCTGATCTTCGTACGGCAACGCGGGCACGGCTGCCCGACACGACGGTAGACGCGGTGCCGGCGGGCGCGGTCCGTGTCGACGGAGTCACGCATCAGCTCGGCCGCCGCCTCGAGGGAGCGTCTGCGGTCCGGGTCGGGAACGTCGCGCAGGCGGCGCCACGGTGAGCGCTCGACCTCCCAGAGCGCCTCGGCCAGCCACATGTTCCCGATCCCGGCGACGAGCGACTGGTCGAGCAGCGTCTCGCCGAACCAGCGCGTCTGGTCGGCGTGCCGCATCCGCTCGAGCATCGCGTCGATGTTCGGCGGCCGCTCGAGGATGTCCGGCCCGAGCCGTGCGAGCGCGCGCGTGTGCAGCTCGAGCACCGGCCCGTTCCACAGCACGCCTTCGACGCGCTCGCCGCCGAGCACGAGCCACGGCTTCCCGGCGCGTGCCTCTCCGCGCGGGCGAATCGACCAGCGCCCCGACATGCGGAGGTGTGAGCGCACGACGACGCCGCCCTCGAAGCGCAGGATGAGGTTCTTGCCGTGTGCCTGGACCGACTCGAGCGTGCGGCCGTCGATCCGCTCGGCGACGCGCTCTGCCTGCGCCCGCGGGTGCGGCGCGTCGGCTGCGATTCGCTGGCCGACGAGTACTTGCAGGCGGCGGGCCGCCCGGTGGAGCGAATCCCCCTCGGGCACGTTTCCCAAGTTAGCCTGAGGGGAGGCTTTGTCCATACGTTGTCGTTGAACCCCAGTCTCAACATCGCAGCGCTCACGCAGCGCACCGGCGTCCCGTCGGACACGATCCGCAAATGGGAGCAGCGCTACGGCGTACTGCACCCTGAGCGGACCTCCGGCGGACAGCGGCGCTACAGCGAGCTCGACGTCGCGCGCGTCGAGTGGCTGAAGGAGCGCCTGCACGAGGGCTATCGGATCGGTGAGGCCGCGGCGCTGCTCGGTGCGGGCGACCAGGTGGCGCGCACGGTCGACGAACTACGAAACGGCATCGTCGCCGCGACGATCGCGAGCGACGTCGACGCGCTCGGACACCTCGTCGATCAGGCGCTTGCGCTTTCGACCCTGGACGAGTCGTTCGTCGACGTGCTCACGCCGGCGCTGGCCGAGGTCGGCGAATGCTGGGCCTCCGGTTCCGTGAGCGTGGCGCAGGAGCACCTCGCGAGCGCGACGGTTCGCGCGGCGCTCCTGAAGCTGCTGTCCGACCAGCGGGCGGACGTGCACGGGACCGCGGTGCTCGCGTGCGCCCCCGGCGAGCGGCACGAGATCGGGCTGCTGATGCTCGCAGTGATGCTGCGTTCCGAGGGTTGGCAGGTCGCCTACCTCGGTGCGGACACGCCTGTCGCCGATGCGGTCGCGCTGGCGGACGGGCTCGACGCGACCGCGCTCTGCTTCAGCGCCGCGTCGCAGGAGGGCGCGCAAGCTCTTGACCGCGAGCTCGCGACGACGCCCCCGCGCGAGTCGCTGATGGTGGTCGTCGGCGGCCGCGGTACGACTACGACCGACGTGCGCGACACGGTCGCGCAGCTGGGGAAGCTCGCCGCGTGAGCCGCCCGCGGGCGGCGCTCGCAGGAGCAGCCGCTGCGCTCGTCTGGGGCGCGCTCGAGCCGATCGACAAGCACATCTTCCGCAACGACTATTCGGACATCGCGGTGCTCGGCAAGCTAGTGACGCGTACGCGTGCCTGGCCGATCGCGGGCATCGCATTCCATGCAGCGAACGGTGCGGTGTTCGGGATCGCCTTCAACGAGGCGCGCAGACGCACGACGGTGCCGCCGCGTCGGCTCGCCGTTTTGCTCGCACTCGGCGAGCACCTCGCGCTCTTTCCGCTCTCGTATCTGATCGACCACACGCACCCGGCGCGCGGCGAGCCCGGCGTCGGCGCGCTGTTCAACCGCCGCGGGTTCGCGCAGGCCACGGCACGCCACGCGCTCTTCGGTGCCGTGCTCGGCCGCCTCGCCGCCTAGGCAAGTACCGTCGTCTCCGTGTTCGATCACCCGCAGATCGTGCTTGCGCCGCTTGCGGGCGGTCCCTCGACACCGGAGCTGACTGCGGCCGTCTCGAACGCGGGCGGACTCGGATTCCTCGCGGCGGGCTACCTCACGCCCCAAGGGCTCGCCGAGCAGTTGCGGCGAACACGCGAGCTGACAACCGAGCAGATCGGCGTCAACGTCTTCGTGCTCGACGAGGTTGATATCGACGACGCCGCCGTCGCGGCCTACGCACGGGAGCTCGAGCCCGAGGCGCAAGCCCGCAACGTGCAGCTCGGCAAGCCGCGCTTTGACGACGACTGGCTCGCCGAGAAGCTCGACGTGATCGTGCGCGCGGACGTCGCTGTTGTCTCGACGACGTTCGGTTGTCTCCCGGCGGAGACCGTTGCGCGCCTCCAGGAGAGCGGCACGCGTGTCTGGGCGACGGTCACCGCCGCGCATGAGGCGCGAGCGGCCCGTGACGCTGGAGTCGACTCGCTCGTCGTCCAGGGCGCGGAAGCCGGCGGCCACCGCGGCGCCTGGCGCGACGACGGGGAGGCGACGCCGCTGCTCGAACTGCTCGCATCGATCGACGTGGGCCTACCACTCGTCGCGACGGGCGGGATCGCCGACCGTGACGGGGTCGCGGCTGCGCTCACTGCGGGCGCGCAGGCGGCGCAGCTCGGGACCGCGTTCCTGCTCTGCCCGGAAGCCGGCACGAGCGAGCCGCATCGCCGCGCCTTGCGCACCGGCGGCGACACGTCGTTCACGCGCTCCTTCACCGGCCGCTCCGCGCGGGGAATCGTCAACCGCTTCATGGTCGAGCACGCCGATGCGCCGGCTGCGTACCCACACATCCATCACCTGACCGCTCCGCTGCGTGCCGCCGCGCGTGCGGCAGGCGACGCCGAGGGCATCAACCTCTGGGCCGGCGTCAACTTCGCGCGCGCCGAAGAACTGCCCGCAGCCGAGGTCGTCGCGAGGCTAGGCACGTAGAACGGCGCGGCGCGGGCCGGCAAGGAAGCCGGCCTCGACGAGCAGCGGCATCGCGTCCGACTCGACGACCGGCTCGCCGTCAAAACGCTCCACACCGAGGCGCTTGATGCGGCCCGACCGAACCTCCGCGACGAGCGCCGCGAGCGCGGGGCGCAGCCATTCCTCCTCGGGGTCACGCAGCGGCACGAGCGAGCGACCACCTCGCTCCACGTAGAGCACCGGCTCGCCGCCGAGCGACACGACGTATGCGCCCGCGACGCGCGCCGCACGTGCGCCTGCGCGCTTCGGCCACGGCAACGCCGCACCGTACGGCTGCGCCGGATCGGCCGCCGCGAGCACGAGCGCGTCGGGGTCCTCCCCGCGCTCGCGCAGCTCGCGGATGCGCTCGACCGCGCCACCGAGCGCGAACTGCGCGCCGCCCAGGCCTTCGACGAAGTAGCCGCGGCGGCAGAGGCCGAGCGTCTCGAGCGCGCGCAGCTCCGCATAGACCGCGCCGTACCCGCCGGGAATTCCTTCCCCGCGGACGCCGTCGCGCGTGACGATGCCCTGCCGTTCGAGCAAGAGCTCGGCGAGCGCGCGGCGATCGGGCGCGCCGGCGAAGAGCCGCTCGGTGCGCGACCAGCGGCCCGCGGTTGCGGTTGCGCCGAGCGCGCGCCGACGTGAGAACCGGCGCGGACGCCGCTCCTGCTTCGGCTGGCCGAAGCGCCGCGACGCACGCAGCGGTGTCCAGGCGTCGTTCGTCACCTCGCCCGCCCAGACGAGATCCCAGAGGGCAGGTAGCGCCTCCGCTTCCTCGAGCCCGGTCTCCGCCAGCAACTCGTCGAAGAAGAGCGCGGCGGCGAGGGCGGCGCGAATCTTGTCGTGCTCCTCCCCCTCGGGTCTCGGCGCTGCGGGAACCTGACCGAGCACGGAAGCGTCCTCGCGGAAGTACAGCGCGACGCGGTCGGGACCGGCGCCGATCCATACGACCTCGCCGCTCGCGGTCAGAGCATCGAGATGCTCGGGGCGATAGCCGGTGGCGCGGCGCGGCAGCACCTCCGACTCCCAGAGCGCAACCGGCAGGCTCAACGCCTGCAGCGGGACGAGTGCTTCGCGCAGCGACGCGCGGCGATCGACGCCGTGCCAGCCGGGCAAGAACCGCGCGAG
>JAOPYY010000204.1 GCA_025964395.1 Actinomycetes bacterium
CTCACGCCCTCGACGTCGAGCGGCTCGAGGTACGTGCGGTCGGCGAAGCCGGGGTCGGTCATGATCGTCGCCGGGTTCGAGTTGATGACGATCGTCCGGAACCCGTCCTCGCGCAGCACCTTCAGCGCTTGGCAGCCCGCGTAGTCGAATTCGGCCGCCTGCCCGATCACGATCGGGCCCGAGCCGATCAGGCAGATCGACTTGATGTCGTAACGCCTCGGCATTACGCAGCCTTCAATTCGTCGACCCAGTTGCTGATGATCGAGGCCGCGTCGTGCGGTCCGGGCGCAGCCTCGGGGTGGAATTGCGCCGACCGCGCGCGGAGCTCCGGATACGAGAGCCCTTCGACGGTGCCGTCGTAGAGCGAGCTGTGCGTGACGCCCGTCTCGTCCCCGGCGGCGACGGCGAAGCCGTGGTTCTGCGAGGTGACGATCACGCCGCGTGTTCGGTGGTCGATCACCGGGTGATTCGCACCGCGATGGCCGAAGCGGAGCTTGAACGTCTCCTTGCCCGTCGCGAGCGCGAGTAGCTGGTGACCGAGGCAGACGCCGAGCACCGGCACGCGACCCAGCAACTCCTGGAGCCGTTGCACCTCACCGGTCAGAGGCGCGGGATCGCCCGGGCCTGGCGAGAAAAGGACGCCGTCGTACGCCGCGAGCGTGTCTGCGTCCGCGTCGTGGGGGAAGACGTCGACCGCGGCGCCGTTCGCGGCGACGCGCTTCAGGATCGAGCGCTTGCACCCGTAGTCGACGACCGCGACGCGCACCGACCCTTCGGGGGTGAACGTGTAGCGCTCCTTCGTCGAGACACCGGCAACGAGCGCTGCGCCCGCCATTTCCGGCTGAGCGCGCACGGCCGTCAGCACTTCATCGACCGACGTGTCGCCGCTGACCGCAGCGGCGCGCATCGCACCCGCGTCGCGCAGGTGCAGCACGACCGACCGCGTGTCGATGCCGGTGAGGGCGACGACGCCGTTCTCGTGCAGCCAGTCGGTCCAGTGCGGCCCGCGTGCTTCACGCATCACGACCGCTTTCGCATGTGCGCGCGTCGACTCGGACCGCGCTCCCTCGACGCCGTAATTCCCGACCATCGGCGCCGTGAACGTGACGATCTGACCCTCGAAGCTCGGGTCGGTTGCGGTCTCCTGGTAGCCGCTCATCGACGTCGTAAAGACCGCCTCGCCGAACGCAAAGCCCTCCGCGCCGACCGATTGTCCCTCGAAGACGGTTCCGTCCTCGAGCACCAAAGATCCCCTCACAGCTCGTGCACCACCCTGCCGGCGGCGATCGTCAGCCGAACCCGGCTGTGCAATCGCTTGCCGAGCAGCCACGAGTTCTGCGACCGCGAGTGGAACCGCTCCACCTTGACCCGCCAGCTCGCTGCGGTGTCGATCAGCGTCAGGTTGGCTTGCGCGCCGACGACGATGCGCGGCCGGTCGAGCCCGAAGATCGCGGCCGGTCCGGCGGACATCCGCTCGAGCACCGTCTCGAGGCGGAGCACACCCGGTTCGATCAGGTAGGTGTAGAGCGAGGCGAACGACGTCTCGAGGCCGGTGACGCCGAAGGGCGCCGCCTCGAACGGGACGTCCTTCTCCTCCGGCGAGTGCGGCGCGTGGTCGGTCGCGATCGCGGCGATCGTCCCGTCGCGCAGGGCATCGATGAGCGCGGCACGGTCGTCCTCGCAGCGCAGAGGCGGATTCATCTTCATGTTCGCGTCCAGTGTGCGGATTGCCTCGTCGGTCAGGCAGAGGTGGTGCGGCGTCGCCTCGGCGGTCGCGCGCGTGCCGGCCTCGTGCGCGCGGCGCAGATGGTCGACCGATTCGCGGGCCGAGAGGTGCATCAGGTGCACGGCCTGCGCCGTCTCGCCGGCCAGGTCGAGGTCGCGCGCGACCATCAGGCTCTCGCCGAGTGAGGGCCAGCCGCCGAGCCCGAGCTCAGCCGCCACGGTTCCGGCGTGTGCATGACCGCCGCACGTCAGAGACGCTTCCTCACAGTGCACGGCGATCATCCGGCCGGTGACCGCGTTGTACTGCAACGCACGCCGCATCACACCTGCGGAGGCGACGGGCCTGCCGTCGTCGGTGAAGCCTGCGGCGCCCGCATCGGCGAGCGCGGCCATCTCGGTCAGCTCCGAACCGTCCTGCCCCTTGGTGATCGCGGCCAGGAAGCCGACCGGAATGCGTGCCTCCTCGTCCGCGCGCGCCCGCAGCCCGCGCAGGACGTCTGCGTCGTCGATCACCGGGTCGGTGTTCGGGATGGCGAGGATCGCGCAGTAGCCGCCCGCCGCGGCGGCTGCGGTCCCGCTGGCGATCGTCTCCTCGTCCTCGCGGCCCGGCGTGCGCAGGTGCACGTGTGGATCGATGAACGCCGGTGCGAGCGTGAGGCCCGCTGCGTCGATCACGCGGTGCTCGTTGGTGTCGAGGTTCTCGCCAATTTGGGCGATCACGCCGTTGTCGATGCGCACGTCGAGCGTCGCGTCGATCCCCTCCACGGGGTCGAGCACCCTCGCGCCGCGCACCACGATGTTGTCCGTTCCCGTCCGTCCCGCGAGCATCACGCGACCTCCACCGTGGTCTCGACCGCGACCGGGCCGGTCGTCAGGAGGTCGTAGAGCACCGCCATGCGCACGATCAGCCCCGACCGCACCTGATCGACGATCAGTGCCGCATCGCTGTCGGCGACGCGTGCGTCGATCTCGACGCCGCGGTTCATCGGGCCCGGGTGCATCACGCGCTGGCCCTCGCGCATCCGCTCGGGCGTGATCCCCCACTGCGCGGTGTACTCGCGCAGCGACGGCACGAAGTTTGCGCCTTCGAGCATCCGCTCGCGCTGCATGCGCAGGACGTAGACGACATCGGCGTCAGCGATCGTCGAGATGTCGTGCGACGTCGGCGCGAGCCCTTCGGGCAGGAGCGCCGGCGGGCCGACGAGGATCGCGTCCGCACCGACGAGCCGAAGCGCCTGCACGAGCGAGCGCGCGACGCGTGAGTGCATGGCGTCTCCGACGATCGCAACCTGGAGGCCGTCGAGCCGGCCAAAGGCCTCGCGGATCGTGTAGAGGTCGAGCAGCGCCTGCGTCGGGTGCTGATGCTTGCCGTCGCCGGCATTGACGACGCGCGCGTCGGTCAGTCGTGCGACGTAATCCGCGGCGCCGACCTCGGGATGGCGGATCACGATCACGTCGGGGTCATATGCCGAGAGCGTGAGCGCGGTGTCCTTCAGCGACTCGCCCTTGTCGACGGACGACCCAACGGCCTTCAGCGTCATCGTGTCGGCCGAGAGGCGCTTCGCTGCGAGCTCGAAGCTCGACGACGTGCGCGTCGAGGACTCGTAGAAGACGTTCAGGATCAACCGGCCCCGCAGGGTCGGCAGCTTTTTGTTGTCGCGCTCCTGCGAGTGCGCGAAGGAGCGCGCCGTCGCGAGCAGGCGCTCGACATCTCCCTGCGTGAGATCGGCGATCGAGAGCAGGTTGCGCTTCTCGTTTGCGGGCGGCAACAGGTCGCCGCCAACGACGCGCAGATCAGTCATTGTCGGCACTCTCGCGCTCGGTCACCAGCATGACCTGGTCGATCTCGTCGATCTCGACCAGCTCGACCTGGACGCGCTCGTTGCGGCCGGTCGGCAGGTTCTTGCCGACGTAGTCCGGCCTGATCGGAAGCTCGCGGTGGCCGCGGTCCGCGAGCACTGCGAGCTGCACGCGGTCCGGGCGCCCATACTCGAGCAGCGCGTCGATCGCGGCGCGAATCGTGCGGCCGGTGTAGAGGACGTCGTCGACGAGGATCACGGTGCGCCCCTCGAGCTCGAAGTCGAGCTTCGTCTCGCGCGCCAGCGGCTGCGGCCGGCGCGGCGGCTGGCCGGCGCGCACGTGGACGTCGTCGCGGTGGAAGGTGATGTCGAGCTGGCCGAGCGCGAGCTCCTCGCCGGTGCGCTCCTCGATCAGGTAGCGCAGGCGGTGGGCGATCGGCACGCCGCGCGTGTGGATCCCGACGAGCGCAACGGTGTCGAGGTCCTCGTTGCGCTCGATGATCTCGTGCGCGACGCGGGAAAGAGTGCGCCGGATCGATTCCTCGTCCAGCAGGACGCGCGGCGCCGGTGTGACGGCAGAGTGAGACATCCGACTCCTTTTCGGCCTCTCTGGACCGGGTTAAAGGGGCTTGCGGTTCAGCAGTACTGACGAGCAGTGCCGCCGGCAACTGTAGAGCATCGGGTCGGACAGCAAGAGGTTTGAGGCGGCATGTCGCCTCAATCCTCTCTAGGCTGCGCCGTCGATGGACCCGCAGACCCTCAGCCGGTACGCCAAATTGATCGTCGAGGTCGGCGCGAACGTCCAGCCCAGCCAGATCGTCTGGATCGTGGCCGAGCCTCGGGCCGCGCCGCTCGTGCGGCTCGTGGCCGCCGAGGCCTACGAACGCGGAGCAAAGTTCGTCGACCCGTGGTACTTCGACCCGTTCGTCAAGCGGATCCGGCTCGAGCGGGCGCCCGAAGACACGATCGACTTCGTCCCTTCCTGGTTCGGCCGGCGGCTCCTGGCACTCGGGGAGGGCCATGGCGTTCGCATCTCGATCACGCCGCAGGTCCCGCCGGGGCTCCTCGGCGGCATCGATCCCGCGATCGCCGGTCGCGACCAGCTGCCGGCGATGAAGGAGAACTTCGACGTGATCAACGCGCGGACGACGAACTGGACCGTCGTGCCGTGGGCAGTCCCCGAATGGGCGCGCCTCGTGCACCCCGGGCTCGACGACGAGACGGCAATGGCGAAGCTCTGGGAGCAGCTGGTCTACACGCTTCGGCTCGACGAGCCCAATCCGGCCGCGGCGTGGCGCGAGCGGCTCGGCCAGCTCCACGAGGCAGGCACGCGTCTCAGCGAGCGGAACTTCGACGCGGTGCGGTTCCAGGGCCCGGGCACGGATCTGACCGTCGGGCTCCTCCCCACCTCCCGCTTCGGCTCGGACACGCCGGGCATGCAGACCGTTGACGGCGTCATCCATGCCCCGAACCTCCCGACCGAAGAGGTGACGACGACGCCCGACCCGATGCGCGCCGACGGTGTCGTTACGGCGACGAAACCGCTCGATGTCGCAGGGAGCGTGGTGCGCGACCTGCAGGTCACGTTCGAGGACGGGCGCGCGGTCGACGTCCAGGGCGAGAACGCAGACGCACTCCGCTCGCGCATCGCGAAGGACGAGGGCGGGAGCAGGTTGGGCGAGCTCGCACTCGTCGACCGCGAAGGACGCATCGAGAAGACCGGGACGATCTTCTTCAACACACTCCTCGACGAGAATGCAGCGAGCCATCTCGCCCTCGGCAACGCGTACGCAACGCACGTCGGCGACGCCGACCGCGACCGGATCAACAAGAGTGCCGTCCACGTCGACTTCATGATCGGCAGCGACGACGTCACCGTCACGGGGATCACCAAGGACGGCACCGAGGTGCCGGTGCTCGTCGGCGGCAGCTGGCAGCTGTAGCCGACGGCTGCACACGGCCAACACGCTTAGCCGCGAGCCGCACCCAAGCCGCATCCCATACATAGAAGAACCTGATTCGCGGGGTTTGCGAACCAGGTTCACGAGTTTCCGAACTCGGAGACCAAGCTCGAAACGCTCGAATCTGGTTCGGCTGAGACCGAATCAGGTTCGGGTCTGCGCCGGGGTGTCAGACACCCGTTCGGGTCTGGCTCCGCGGCGAACGAGCTCCGGCGTACCGCGCTCAGCAAACGGCACTTCGATCACGTCGAAGTCCTTCGGGACAACCGTGTCGGGGAATACTTCACGCGCCTCACGTGCGAGTTCGGGCCCGAAGTAACGCGGCGAGACGTGCGTGAGCGCCAGGAGGCGAACGCCGGCGTCGCGCGCGAGCTCGCCCGCCTGGAGCGCCGTCGAGTGGAGCGTGTCGGCAGCACGGTCGCGCTCGTCCTCGAGAAAGGTCGCTTCGTGGATCAGCACGTCTGCTCCCTCTGAGAGCACGCGCACCGTTTCGACCGGTGCGGTGTCGCCGGGGATCACGATGCGACGCCCGGGGCGTCCCGCACCGAGCACGGCGTCCGGCGTCAGCACCTGGCCGTCGTCGAGCGTGATCGACTCGCCGCGCTGCAGCGCACCGCGCTCGGGGCCAAATGGGATACCGAGCGCGTCCGCAGTCGCCGCATCGAACTCCCCCGGACGCTCGTGCTCGGCAACGGCGTAGCCCACCGCCGAGACGCCGTGGTGCACCGGGAAGACGAGGATCCGGTAGCCGTCGCGTTCGAGCGCCTCGCCGGGGCGCACCTCCTCGAGCTCGACCGGATAGCTGAGCTTCCCGATGATCCGGCCGAGGCTCTTGTAGAGGTCGCGCAGGCCCGAGGGGCCGTAGATCGTGAGCGGCAGCTCCCGCTGGCGGAGAGAGAAGGTCTTCAGCATCCCCGGCAGGCCGAGGTAGTGGTCGGCGTGGAAGTGCGTGAGGAAGATCTCCTCGAGGTCGGGCAGCCCGATCGTCGAACGCATTAGCTGGCGCTGGGTGCCCTCAGCGCAGTCGAACAGCAGCCGGTCCCCGCCGCGGCGAACGAGCAGTGCAGCCGGCGCCCGCTGCGCGGTGGGCGCGCTCGCCGACGTGCCGAGGAAGACGATGTCCAGGTCCATGCCGCTGCGTAGTGTCGCAGTGCGTGGGGCGACAGTTAGGGAAGGACGAGCGTCTGACCGACGCGCACGTCGGCGCTTCGCAAGTGGTTCGCCTTCTCGATCTGCCACACCGCATCGCGGACGTCGCCCGCGTAGTGCTGCTGTGCGATCGACCAGAGCGTCTCGTACGCGCGAACCGTCACAACCTGCTTGGCGCCGTGCGCGTTCGAGGAGCGCGCCATGGCGCTCCAGACCA
>JAOPYY010000164.1 GCA_025964395.1 Actinomycetes bacterium
AGGCCGCGCTGACGCAGAACTACCCGGCCGACATCGCGAAGATCGGCGTCATCGGCGGTCACGTCTACGGCTTCCTGATCAAGGGCGCCAACAAGTCGACCGTTTGGTACAACGTCGCCGCGTTCAAGAACGCGGGCGTTTCGCACGTCGGCACGTGGGCGCAGTTCCTCAAGGCTGCGAAGACGCTCAAGGCCTCCGGCACTCCGGCCTTCTCAGTCGGCGGTGCCGATGGTTGGACGCTCACCGACCTGTTCGAGAACATCTATCTCCGCCAGGCCGGCCCCGCGAAGTACGACCTCCTGTCGAAGCACAAGATCAAGTGGACCGACCCGTCCGTGGTCACTGCGCTGAAGACGATGGGCACCGTGCTGCAGAGCAGCAACATCGCCGGTGGTACCTCCGGCGCACTGCAGACCGACTTCCCGACGTCGGTGTCGAACGTGTTCGCAACGACGCCGAAGGCAGCGATGGTCGTCGAAGGCGACTTCGTCCCGGGCGTCGTGGCGACGAAGAACCCACTCAAGCCCGTCTCCGGCTACAACGTCTTCCCGTTCCCGGTGATCGGGAGCTCGCAGAACTACGTCGAGGGCGGCGGCGACATGCTGATGGCGTTCAAGGACACGCCGGCAATTCGTTCGCTCGTGCAGTACCTCGCCACCGGTGAGGCTCAGACGATCTGGGCGAAGCTCGGCGGGTACACCGCTCCGGCGAAGACCGTTTCGCCGAGTGCCTATCCGGACGCCATCACCCGCACGACGGCCGCTGCAGTCGGGAAGGCGAAGGTGTTCCGCTTCGACCTCTCCGACCTCCAGCCCGCGTCGTTCGGCGGCACGGTGGGCCAGGGAGAGTTCAAGCTCTTCCAGGACTTCCTGAAGAACCCGAGCAATGCCACCGGCATTGCGAAGCAGCTCGAATCGGCAGCCGCGAAGGCATACAAAGCCGGCAAGTGAGCGGAAGCAGCGGAGGAATCGCGGTGGAGCCACCGGTCATGCCGGTGGCTCCGCCCGGAGGGGAGCCGGGGGTGCTGCGGCGTAATGCCGTCACGCTCGGCTTCCTGATTCCCGCTGCCGTCATCCTCGGCGTGATGGTCGTCTACCCGACGATCTACACGATCGTGCGGAGCTTCTACGGCAAGGACGCGCACGAGGGCTTCCTGCCGAGCGGCCAGTTCGCGGGCATCGACAACTACAAGTCGCTGTTCACGACGAATATCCTCGTCACGGCGATCAAGAACAGCGCGATCTGGATTCTGGTCGCCCCCGCGCTCGTCACGTCAATCGGGCTCGTCTTCGCCGTGCTGACCGAGCGCATCCGCTGGGCCGTCGCGTTCAAGACAATCGTCTTCATGCCGATGGCGATCTCGCTCTTCGCGACCGGCGTGATCTGGCACCTGATGTACATCAAGGATCCGGGCCAGGGCGCCGTGAACGCAGGTATCGGCGCGTTGAAGAGTTGGTGGTCGCCGCCGGGCGCCCTGTCGACTGCCTCGCCGTCGACCTCGGCGCTGACCGGCTCGCCACAGACGGGCTACGTCCTCCACAAGGCGATCAACCCGGGCACGACAGCCCTGCTCGGGCTAACGGCGATCCCGCCGGCCGACGTCTCGAAGTCGGCCAAGCAGGCCGCCGCGCCGACGCCGAAGCCCAACGAGGTGACCGGTGTCGTCTGGCGCGACTTCAAGCCGGGCGGCGGCACGCCGGGGAAGGTCGAGCCGCAGGAGCTCGGACTGCCGGGCGTAAAGGTCAACCTGATCGACTCGAGCGGGAAGAGCGTGCAGAGCGCGACGACCGACGACACGGGCGCGTTCACGTTCAACAAAGTGTCCGGTTCGAATTACAAGGTCGGGATCGCGGCGTCCACGTTCGCGGCGCCGTTCGGCGGCATCTCGTGGCTCGGTTCGAAGCTGATCACGCCCTCGGTGATCCTCGCGTACATCTGGGTGTGGGCCGGCTTCGCAATGGTCGTGATCGGCGCAGGCCTCGCCGCGATCTCGCGCGAGGTGCTCGAGGCGGCGCGTACGGACGGCGCGACGGAATGGCAAGTCTTCCGGCGCATCACCGTGCCGATGCTCGCGCCCGTGCTCTCGGTCGTGTTCATCACGATGCTGATCAACGTCCTCAAGGTCTTCGACATCATCATCTCGATCGCGCCCGGCTCGACGCAGTCCGACGCCGCCGTGATCGCGGAGCAGATGTGGCGACAGAGCTTCGGCGGAGTCAATGACTTCGGCCTCGGCTCCGCGATCGCCGTGTTCCTGTTCCTGCTCGTCATCCCGGTGCTGCTCCTCAATGTGCGCCGCTTCCGGAGAGAGGTCTGATGGCCACCTACGAGGCACAAGCCGCCCCCGTCGTCGTCGTCAAGGATCCGAGCGAGCGCGTCGCCGCACGGATCGGCCGCGGCGTCACCAGCCTTCCGGTGCACCTCTTCCTGGGGTTCATCGCGCTCCTCTGGCTCGTGCCGACGCTCGGCCTCTTCTTCACCTCGCTGCTCTCACCCGGCGACTTCGCGACGAACGGCTGGTGGAAGGTCATCTCGTCACCGCATCTCGCGACGTGGGCGAACTACTCCGGCGTCTGGCACAACACCAGCGTCCCGACGGCGCTGAAGACGACCGCGATGATCGCGATCGGCGGAACGTTCCTCCCGATCATCGTCGCCGCGCTCGCGGGTTACGCGTTCGCGTGGCTCGACTTCCCGGGACGCGACTGGCTGTTCGTGGGCGTGATCGCGCTACTCGTCGTGCCCTTGCAGATGGCGCTGATCCCGGTGTTCCACCTCTACAACACGTTCCACCTCTACGACACGATCCTCGGCCTCGTGTTGTTCCACACCGCGTTCGGGTTGCCGTTCGCGATCTTCCTCTTGCGCAACTTCTTCATCGGGATCCCCAGGGACATCCTCGAGTCGGCGCGCATCGACGGCGCGTCAGAGATCCGCATCTTCCTCAAGCTGATCCTGCCGCTCGGCCTGCCGGCGATCGCGTCCCTCGCGATCTTCCAGTTCCTCTGGACCTGGAACGACCTGCTGGTCGCGCTGGTGATGGCGCGCAACACGACCCCGATCACCGTTGAGATCTTCTCGCAGCTCCGCCAGTTCGGCTCGAACATCGACATCATCGCGCCCGCGTCGTTCATGTCGATGATCATTCCGCTCGGCGTGTTCTTCGCATTCCAGCGGTACTTCGTGCAGGGCCTGC
>JAOPYY010000169.1 GCA_025964395.1 Actinomycetes bacterium
CCGTCGAGGTCGGCGAGCAGCCGCAGGTTCTTGCGGCCGGAGAGGTACGGATAGAAGCGCGGGCCTTCGACGAAACCGGCAACCCCGTCGAGCGCCCGCGCGCCCACCTCGAGCGGGTTGCGCCCGAACAGTTGCGCGCTTCCTTCGGTGGGGCGGATCAAGCCGAGCAGCATGCGCAGCGACGTCGTCTTTCCCGCCCCGTTCGGGCCCAGATAGCCGAAGACATCACCGCGCTCGACCGTCAAATCGACGCCCGCAACCGCGGTGATGTCTCCGTACCGTTTGACGAGCCCGCGTGCCGCGACGGGCGGCGCGCCGCTCACTTGAGCGAGCGCGCCGCCGCCTCGGCTGCGGCAGAGGGCAGCGAGCCGGCGAGCACGTACGAGACGCCGGTGCGATCCCAGGTCAGGACGGTGCCGAGCTGCGTCGCGAGCTCATGCCCGGTCGCACCGTCGATGGTCACCTGCGGGAGTGCATCGAGCGGGCCTGCCTGCTTCGCCCCGGTGTCCGGAGCGCGCTCGACGAGGGCGATCGCGCCGAGCCCCTGCCCGTAGACCGCGATCACGTTCTTCCCGCCGACGAGGCGCACGTCCTGGCGCGGCAGGCCGACGAGCGTGTCAGGCGCGACGACGGTGAACGGCGCCGCCTTGGTAACCGCGTCGAGCCCGGTGACCGTCGGGGTCGAGCTGCCGTTGCCACCCTGCGCCTGCGACGAGAGGTCGACGATCTTCGCGCCGGCCGGCGGCGAGACCTGAACGTCCGAGTTCGGAACATCGCCGTAGGAGACATTCGTCGCCTCGAGCGCGAGCACCGGCGAGCTCGATCCCTGCGCGTACACCGCAACCTTGAGCGGCACACCGCGCAGCGCGTCGAATGCCATCTGGGCGGAGCCGAGCAGACCACCATCGTGACTCGGGGAGACCTTCACCGTGTACGACTGCTGGCCGCCGGTGTTCGACGGGTCGGCATTGGAGACGGTCCAGTCCTTGCTGAGGTTCGTGAGGAACGTCGTGATCTCGTCGACGGTCGGAACAGCCGAGCCCGTGTCGGTCGCAGTGGTGGCGGCGGCGGCGTCCTTCGGGATGTCCGCGGTGTACGCGGTGTTCGACGTCGCGTCGTACACCGTCACCTTCGCCTGGTCCCACACGATCTGCGCGTCACCTGCGGTGGACTGCAGCTCGAGGCGGCCACCGTTCTGGTTGACCCACAGCCGACCGGTCGCGTTCGACATCAGCGCCGAGCCGACCTGCCCGGTGATCGCGCCCGACGGGAAGAGCGTGTTGGTGAAGCCGATGTTGGCCGTGAGGCCGGCGGGCTTCTGCCCGGCAAGCGCGTCGTGGATCGCCTGCGCGAGCGGCTTCGGCGCGGGCGTCGGCCCGCTGCCGCCGGTCGCGGCAACGGCGAACGCGCCGCCTGCGGCGATGACCACCACTACAGCGGCAAGAACGATCAGACGAGCGGTTGAGAGCGTGCGGAAAATCTTCAAGGGAGTCCTTTCTCGAGTTCCTCGCCCTCAGCGTGCCTGCCGGACTCTGAAGCTTTCCTGACGAGCTCGATCGTGAAGCGGGGCCCGTCCACGTAGGCGCGACCCCCGTGGCGCTCCGCAGTCGCGCGGACGATTGCGAGCCCGAGCCCGGAACCGTCGCCGTAGAACCGCTCGAAGACACGCTCACGGTCGAGCAGGTGAACGCCCTCCCCCTCGTCCTCGACGCTGACGAGCGCGCGGTCGCCGTCGGCGCGCACGGCGATGCTCACCTCGCCGCGACCGTGCCGCCGCGCGTTCTCGACGAGGTTGGCCAACGCACGCTCGAGCGCCGCGCGATCGCCCGCGACCGTCACGCTCTCCGCGTCGACGCGGTCCGCGCCGGCAGCGCGCGCGAGCTTGTCCAGGCGCACGTCATCGCGCGGCGGCTCGGCAGCCTCTTCGCGCGAGAGCGTGAGCAAGTCGTCGGCGAGTCGCGCGAGCCGCTCGGCATCGGCTTCGAGGTCGGCGACGAGCGCGGGCGTTGCGCCGTGCCGCGCAAGGTGCGCGACGTTGCCGCGCAGCGCCGTCAACGGCGTTCGCAGCTCGTGCGATGCGTCGGCGAGGAAGCGGCGCTCCGATTCCCGCGCACGCTCGAGGCTGTCGAGCATCGCATTGAGCGTCGTCGCGAGGCGGCCGACCTCGTCGGCCCTGTGCGGATCTGGCAAGCGTCGGCTCGCGTCGCCCGTGCGTCCGATCTCGCCCGCCGCGCGGTCGAGGCGCGCGAGCGGTTGCAGTGCACCCCGCATCAGCAATGCCGCCGCCGCCGCGCCGACTCCCGCGGCAAGGAGCGCCGCGATGATCGTCAGCCCCTGCAGTGTCGAGATCGTGTTCGAGAGGTCGGCCGTGGAAGCCGCGACGAGCACCGCACCGCCGCCCGACACATTCGCAAGCGGCGCCACGTAGACGCGCAGCTCGTCACCACCGAAGCGCACGGTGCGGTAGCGCGACGTACCGTCGCTGATTGCCTCTCGCGCGAGCGATACCGGCAGAACACGGCCGCCGAGCGACAGGGAGCGCGCGACGATCCGCTGCTTGCGGTCGACGACCTCGACCAGCCCCTGTGTCCCACCGGCAGGTGCGTCGAGTGCGCCCGGAGTGGTGACGAGCGCCGGCGCGGAGACGGCGAGCTGCGCCACGCCGATCGCGCGCGTGCGTAACGAGCGGTCGAGCTCGTGCCTCAAGTGACGCGTGACGAGGACGTCGACCGCGGAGCCGAGCACGACCACTGCGAGCATCGTCGCCGCAGCGGCCGCGAGGATCGTCCGGAGGCGCAGATTCATCGGCCGATGATGAACCCGACGCCGCGCACCGTCTCGATCAACGGCGGCTCGCCGAGCTTGCGGCGCAGGTTGGACACGTAACGGTCGACGACATTCGCACTTGCGTCGCCTTGCCAGATCTCCGCAATCGCCTGCTCGCGCGGGACGACGCGCCGCGCGTTGCGCAGCAGCAGCGCGAGCAGGTCGGCCTCGCGCTCGCTCAACGTCAGCGCGCTCCCGGCGCGCTGGGCCGCGCGGGTCGCCGGGTCGAGCGTCAGATCGGCGAACGCGAGCAGCTCCTCCGGCGACTTGCCACGGCGCAATAGTGCGCGCACGCGCGCGAGCAGCTCCTCGGTCGCGAACGGCTTGACGAGGTAGTCATCGGCGCCTGCATCGAGGCCGGCGACGCGGTCGGGCACGGAGTCGCGCGCCGTGAGCAGGAGCACCGGAACGGACAGCCCCTTCGCGCGCAAGCGGCGCGAGACTGCGAGGCCGTCGACGCCCGGCAACCCGACGTCGAGCACGACGAGGTCGGGTGTTGAGCGCTCGACCGCCGCGAGTGCCGCGCCGCCGTCGGCCGCCGTCTCGACCGCGTAGCCCTCCGCCGAGAGCGTCCGGTCGAGCATGCGCCTGATCGGCGCGTCGTCGTCCACGACGAGGATCGCAGCCTCGGGCATGCGCCCATCATGCCGTCACAAGCGCAAGGTCCGCCTCGAGCGCAGCGAGGTCGAAGCCGTTCGGTGCGTTTCCTTTCTGGAGAAAATCGTCGGAGAGGATGCAGTACGCCTCGTCGCAGTAGCGATCCCAGAAGCTCCAGGTCAGTCCCTGCAGCCGTCCCCACGTGACGACGGTGAGGCCGTCCTTGTCGTAGCAAACGACATCGACCGCGTGGCCGCCCCAGGATCCCGGTCGCGCCGGGCCGGAGAGCGATCCCGTCCAGTCCCAGACCGGCTGCGCGTGCGCGGTCAGCGGCATCTGCAGACCGATGTACAGCCCGCCGAACAGCCACGCGGCCGTCTGCACGACCCGCTGGTCGTGCACGGCGACACGCGCATAGGCGCCGATGCTGTGTCCGCCGATCCCGTTCGCGCGCCAGTAGCGGAGGACGTCGAGCTCGATCGCGCCCTCTTCCCCCGTGATCGGGTCGGTCAGCTTCACGTGGTCGAACGCATCGAGCACCGCGCGCTCCGAGAGCTCGATCGTCTGGCCCCGTCCTGCCGCGGTCCAGGCTTCGATCATGTGTGCTGCGGCAGCGGTTGTGCAATCGCCGATCCGGTCGTTCGCGTACATCGGCCAGGAATCGACGCCGCTCGTCTCGTCGAACACGTCGGGCGGCGTTGGGAGCCGGCTGCTGTCGACGTAGCGTGCAAGCGAAAGCGTCCGCACGTCGGTGCGAACCGGGAGCTTCCCGAGCATCTGCGCCGCGATCTGAGTGGTTGCCATTGCGGGGCCTCCTCGTCGAACGGGCGCCGCAGTGACAGGACGCACCGTACGCCCGCGTGGATGCCGAGTCAACCGATACAACCCGCGCATGAGCGTCGACGTCGTCTACGAGACACACTCGACCAGCGTCGACAACGAGCTGGGAATCGCGACCGGCTGGCTCGAGGGTGCGCTCTCCGACACCGGCAAGCAGCAGGCACAGCGCCTCGGCGGGCGCCGGCGCGACGACGGGCTGACGGTCGTGTTCACCTCCGACCTACGCCGAGCGGTCGAGACGGCGGAGATCGCCTTCGCCGCGTCCCCGATCCCGATCGAGCGCGACCCCCGACTCCGCGAGTGCAACTACGGCGCGCTAAACGGCATGCCGCGCGCGCAACTCGAGACCGAGCGTGCACGACGGCTCGACGACCCTTTCCCGGGCGGCGAGAGCTGGCGGCAAGCCGTCGAGCGCGTCGCCGGCTTTCTCGACGAGCTTCGGCGTTCGCACGACGGGCAGCGGGTCCTGATCATCGGGCACGTGGCGACGCGCTGGGCGCTCGACCACGTCGTCGGCGGCGTCCCGCTCGAAGCGCTGATCGACGCATCGTTCGAATGGCGCGAGGGTTGGGAGTACGAGCTGCGCGGCTGAGGCGAGGTACCGTGCCCCGCGTGGCCAACGTCACGACAGCCCAGTTCCTCGTCGCCTTCCTGCTCGCAGCCGCGGCAGGCACCGCCGTCTTCTTCCACGCCGAACGCCACAAGGTCCCTCATCCGTCAGCGTGGGCGAGCTTCGTGTTCCTCTTCCTGATCGCCGGACTGCCGAGCTACCTGCTCCGCGTCCGTCGCCTGCGCAAGCAGCGCGGCGTGCGCTAGGCGACGTAGGCCCTGATGTGGGCCGCGACCCCGTCGGGCAGGTCGACGGCCAGGCTGTGAGTACCGCCCGGAAGAACGTGCAGCGTCGCGCTCGGGAGCAACGAGGCAAGGTGCTCGCCGACAGCAACCGGACTGATCGAATCGCGGTCGCCACACAGGAGCAAAGTCGGTGCGGTCACCGTCGAGAGCTCAGCTGTGTGGTCGGGCCAGTCGTCCGTGGTCCAGCGCGCGGCCGCAGGGTGCTCGGCCCGGTAATCCGCACGCCAGTCCGATCCGCCCAGACGAGCGACGTCGACGCCACCGGAGGTTGCGACGAGAACCAGGCCCTGCACCTTGTCCGGGTGCTTCAGAGCAGCGCGCAATGCGACGACGCCACCCATGGATTGCGCGACGAGCACCGACGGTTCCGTTAGCTCGTCCTCGACGAGCCGCACGAGGTCGTCGAATCCCTGTACGTCGGGATCGGGGTTCTGCGCACCGAGACCGGGCCAAGCGAGATAGACCTTCTGCCACTCTGCCGGCAAACGGCCTCCGACCGGGTGCCAGAACGCGGCCGCGCCCAGAGCACCGGGAAGAAAGATCAGCTTGCGCATGAAGCGCATTGAATCTGCTGGACTGCGCGGCGTGATCACCGAACAAGCCACCCTCGATGTCAAGCCCGGACGCGAAGCGGAGTTCGAGCGAGCCTTCGCAGAGGCGAAGGCGATCATCGCCTCGATGCCGGGATTCCAGTCGCTGGAGCTGCACCGCTGCATCGAGACCCCGAGCCGGTACCTGTTGCTCGTCTCGTGGGAGCGGCTCGAAGACCACACCGATGGATTCCGCAAGTCGCCGGAGTACGAAGAGTGGCGGCGGCTGCTGCACCACTTCTACGACCCGTTCCCGACGGTCGAGCACTTCAGCCTGGTCGCGCGCGCCTGAGCGGCTTACGCCGGTGCCGGGCGCCCGCGGAACCGACGCCGGGTCGCGGCCAGCGCGACGAGCAGTGACATGGCCGCCAGCACGGCGGCGATCAGCCACGGGCTCAGATTGGACTGCGCGCCCACCGCGGGGACGCTCACTGCGAAGGTCGTCGTGTCGACCATCGCGAGCTGCTCGGCTGAGTCCCCGATCCCGATCTGGGCGCCCGGCCCGCGGGTGAAGCGCAGCGACCAGAGGGCCTGGTTGCCGACGAGCATCGGTAGATCGACGCAGTGCGCGCGGCTGGTCGCCGTGTCGAGCGCGTGCACGAACGGCGTTCCACCCGCACCGTCGTAGAGCGTGTACGCCCAGCGACCGTCGGCACTGAGCAGGCGCGTGATCGGCGCGCCGCGCATCTTGTCCGACCGTTCCGCCGGATCGACGATCGGCTTCGGCAGCAACGCCCCCGCTTGCAGGTCGTATGCGCGCACGCTGTAGCGGGTCGGGTCAGCCGGCGCCGTGTAGTTAATGAGGAACATCTTCCGTCCACGGGGAGACACCGCGTCGAAGCTGAAGTCGCCGCGCAGCGTGAACGTCCGGGTGAGCCGAAGGTTGCGCGCGTCGAAGAGCGCGAACGTGGTCTGCGCGCGCGGGAAGGACTGCCTGGGCTGGATCAAGACGAGGGTGCTCCCGTCGGCCGAGAGACCGCTCGCCGAGGAGTCGTACGCGACAGCCGGGATCGTGAACGTCCCCGCGATCCGCTGCCAACCCAGAATGCGGCCGCCGTTGCGCGCGATCCGCTCGACGACCGTCGATGTGCCGTCGTTGATCGTGACGTACCGGTCGGGACTACCGGCCGCCGTGACGCCCTGTGAGCCAACGTCGATCCCGAGCACCGGGAGCCCGTCTGCGGCCGCGGTGGCGGTAGCCACAAGAGCAACGATCACGGCGACAACAAGGACGAGAACGCGCATCGAAGGTGAATACGTGCGTGACCCGCACAGAGGTCCCCGTGGAAGCGTTTCTCGGCAGGCGGTCGGCAGTTCGAAACTCGCGAACCCGGGTGAACCTGATTCGGTGTCAGCCGAACCAGATTCGAGATCGAAACGCTCGAATCTGGTTCCCTGTCGGGAATCAGGTTCGGGTCTGTGCGCGACCGCCCGCTGTCCTCAACCCAGTTTCGGGCTCGAGGGTCGCGAACGACCCAAGACTTACGAGACTCTTACCGGCCAGCAGGTGCCCCGCGGGCACCCTGATGGAGTGACGAAGCTGCGTCTGATCATCGGGCGGTTCCCCGTGTCAGCGGCGTTCCTCGCGCTGATGTCGGTGACGACGATCGTGCTCGCCTCGCTCGGCACGGCCCAGCGTCAGCAGCTCCTGCTCACGAGCAGCACGAATCTCGAGCGCCTGGAGCACGACCCACTCCGCGTCCTCGTTCTGAGCATCCTCTGGGAGTCGCCAGCGAGCTTCCCGACCCTGGTGCTCCCGACCGTACTCATCCTCGCGCTCGTCGAACGGCGAATCGGCTCGCGACGCGCGCTCGCAGTGGTCGCTGCCGGCCACGTCGGAGGAACGTTGCTCACCGCAGTCGGGATCGCCTTGGGCATCCACGCCGGAACGCTCGCACCCAACGTGGCGGACGCCGTCGACGTCGGCGTCAGCTACGCGACGTACGCCTTGGTGGGCTACGCCGGCTTCCTGCTCGCGGGACGCGCACGCTTTCTGTTCCTGACACCGGTCGCGCTGATTCTCGTGTCTGCGGTCGCGATCGATCGCGACTTCACCTCCGTCGGGCATCTGTTCTCGGCCGTCATCGGCATTGCGCTCGGGCTGGGCGGCTTTGGCCGGCGCGAGGCGCGTCCACGCCTCGCGCTCGCTCTCATCGGCGCCGCGCTGCTCGTGGCACCGCTGGCGGGCTGGATCGAGCTGCGCGGTTGATCCGTAGAGGTCCCCGGTGTGCGAGAGCTCGCGCCTCGCACACCGGAGAGAGAACGATCAACCGGCCGTGATCGACCCGAAGAGCGCGTGCTTTTCGCCGAGCGGCCCCGAGAGGAAGTACAGGGTGTTCGTCGGCCCCGAGGCGGCCCCGTTGCCGAACGCGATCGCCCAGAGACCGTCGATCGCGATCGGCGTTCCGTCGCCGACCCGCAACTGGCCCTTGTAGACCCACTTGCTCCCGCTCTGCGCGTACGCGCTGACGCGACCGTTGCCGAAGTTCCCGACGAGCAGGTCGCCGGCAAAGTTGCCGAAACCGGCCGGAGCGAGCGCCAGCCCCCACGCCGCGTTCAGGGGCGCGTTCTTCTTCTGGCTGTTCACGACCTGCCCCACGAGTTGACCGTCGGGTGTGAACTCGTCCACGTATCCCTGGCCAGGCGCCGCGACGTTGTCCTTGGCTGCGGCGTCCTGCTTCGCGTAGGTCACGAAGATGTTGCCTCCCAGCGCCTGGATCCCGAACGGCGCGAAGCCCTTCGGGACCTTCGGATCCTTGAACGCACCCGGCAACGCCATCAAACCGAACGACGCGTCGAAGACGTCAACGCGTGCGTTGTGGAAGTCCGTGGCGTACAACCGGTCGTTCGCGGTCGCGAGCCCCTTGTAGATCGCACCTGCGCTCGAACGGTCAGCACCGGTCACAGCAGCGGCCGCGTTAACCGTCGGCGACCAGCCGACGACCGTGCCGCCCTCGGTCGCGAAGAGGAAGCGAGCAAAACCACTCTTGCCGTTCTGACTGATCACGAAATCTGCCGCGTTGCCGTTGAACACGGTGCCGGTCGGCCCGCCTGCGACCGCCACCGTCAGCGGCACCTTCGCTCCGGCTCCTGTGTAGAGCGTGGACATATTCGTCCCGTTGCCTGCCGCCCACCACGGCGTCGTCGGCCCGGCCGAAAGCCCCCAACCGTTGACCAGGTTCGCATCCGTTACGGGCGCGGGCACCGACGGATCGTCTGAGACGAGTGCGTGAACCGTGTACGGATTCGCCTGCTCACGCGCATCGGCTGCGGCCGCGGCACCACCGACGAGTACCGCGGCGCCGGCGATCGCCAGCCATCTGAAAAGTGTCATGTCGTTCCCCCTGTTAGAGAAAGGATCGAGGGGAGGTACGGGCGTTAGTGCGAAACGGTTTCGCGGTTCACGCGTCGTCGCGCTCAGCTCGTCAGGCGTTGTCGCGAGCCCACGCGCCGAGCAGGCCGCGGTAATGCTCGACGAAATGGTCTTGCTCGTGCGCCGGGAACGTCGAGCGCACCGTGCGAACGAGCACGTCGTCGAACTCGGGTGACGTGAACCACTCGTGTGCGATCCCGTCCAGGTGCGAGAGGTGCTTGTCGCAGAACTCCTGGTAGACGTCCACCTGGAAGTAGGCGTCCGCCAGCTCGCGGTACTTCGCGAGCTTCTGCTCGTACGTCAGGTCGGCGCGGTCGCCCCAGTCGAAGTACGCGCGCGAGTTCTGGTTCAGGTGCATCTCGCGCCGCGTCGCCGCGCAGAACGCGCTCCAGCGCACGAGCGCGGTGATCGCCCAAGGGAAGTAGTAGTGCAACGAGGTCAACGCGACATCGGGCGACGCATTGGCGTAGTCGATCGGGTAGGCGATGCCGTCCTTGACAATCGTCTCGCACGAGTTGAACTCCCAGCGGAAGAATGCGTTGACGAGCCGCGAGATCGAGATGATCTCCTCGCCGAGCGCGGGTGTCAGGAAGTCGTGCTTCACCTCGTACCGTGCGTGCATCGGCTGAGCCGGGTCGAACCACATCGACATCGTCTCGGCGCCGATCGACAGCGAGCGCACGAACACGTCGAAGCCTTCGAGCGCCGTCTGCAGGTGCATCATCCGCTCGCCGGACTCGTCGTAGCGTGCGCGCAGCTCCTCCGGCGACCCGACGCGCGAGACGCCAACCCACTGCCCGCCGTCGAAGGGCTTCATGAACATCGGGTAGCCGATCTTCGCGCCGATCGCCTCCACGTCGAACGGCGCGTTATAGCGCTCGGCCGTCGGCTCGAAGCGCACGTTCGCCGGCGGAACCTTGTGCGGGATCAGCCAGGTGTCCGGCACGCGAATCCCGAGCCGCATCAGCGCGCAGTACGCGGAGTGCTTCTCCATCGCCTGGAACGTGAACGGGTTGTTCAGCAGGTAGAC
>JAOPYY010000170.1 GCA_025964395.1 Actinomycetes bacterium
GCGTCCGCGAGGACGTCACGGACATCATCCTGAACCTGAAGCAGCTCGTCTGCATCCTCCACGGCGAGTCGCCGGAGGTGGAGGTGCGGCTGACGAAGCGCGGTGAGGGCATCGTCACGGCAGCCGATATCGAGGCTCCCGCCGATCTCGAGATCCTCAACCCGGAGCTCGAAGTCGCGAACCTCTCGTCGAAAGGCCGCCTCGAGATCACGCTCACGATCGGGCGCGGTCGCGGGTACGTCCCGGCCGAGGGCAACCGCGGCCAGGCGCACACGATCGGCGTCATCCCGGTCGACTCGATGTTCTCGCCGATCAACCGCGTCGCCTACGACGTGGAGGCGGCACGTGTCGGTCAGCGCACCGACTACGACAAGCTCATCCTCGACGTCACGACCAACGGGTCGATCGATCCGAAGGACGCGATCGCGGAGGGTGCCGAGATCCTGATCCGCCAGCTGGCGATCTTCACCGACCTCGAGAAGATCGAGGGCTTCGGCGAGTCGGCTGCTCAGTCCTCGGACGGGGCCGGCGAAGCGGCGGGCGTCTCGCTCGCAGGCGGCATGGAGAACTTCCCGATCGAGGAGCTCGAGCTCGGCGTTCGCTCGTACAACTGCCTCAAGCGCGTCGGCATCGAGACGATCGGCGACCTCGTCACCAAGTCGGAGAACGAGCTGGCCGCGATCCCGAACTTCGGCAAGAAGTCGATCGAAGAGGTCAAGGAGACCCTGGCGCAGCACGGCCTCGGGCTCCGCGGCTCCAACGGGGCGGAAGGCTAGTCCCAGTGCGTCACGCTCGCGCGGGAAAGAAGCTCGGCCGCGATTCGGCGCACCGCAAGGCTCTCTATTCGAACCTTGCGGGTGCGCTGATCGAGCACGGCCGGATCAAGACGACCGTCACGAAGGCGAAGGCAGTCAGGCCGCACGTCGAGCACATGATCACGCTCGGCCGCCGCGGCGACCTGCACGCTCGCCGGCAGGCGACGGCGTTCCTGCGCTCCCGCGATGTCGTGCACAAGCTGTTCGCCGACGTCGCACCGCTCTTCAAGGACCGGCCGGGCGGCTACACGCGGATCATCAAGATCGGCACGCGCCCGGGCGACTCGGCGGAGATGGCGTACATCGAGCTCGTCGACGACGAGTACGTGGCGACGCAGCGCGAGGAGCGCACGCCAGAGCCTGCCGCAGAAGAGCCTGTTGCAGAAGAGCCAGTCGTGGTTCCGGAGATCCCGGTCGAGGCCGCTGAAGAGCTGCCGGAGACCGAGGAGGAACTCGTCGAGGACCCGGAGGCGGCCGCAGAGGTGCTCGCCACCGAGGAGGAGGCTCCGGCAGACGACGCCGAGGCCGACGAGCCTGCCGCGGAGACCGAAGAGCCTGCCGCGGAAGCCGAGGGCGACGAGCCCGCGGCCGACGCGAAGCCCTAGCGGGTTGCGGGGCTAGCCCGCGGAGCCGATGACCGCGCCGACGACGGCGATGATCGCGCCGCCGACCGAGATCGCGAGCAGCGACTTCAGGAAGCCGGTCTGGAAGAACTTCCAGCGGATCACCGCGAGGGCGATCAGCTCGAAGGCGACGACGATGCCGGCTACGACGACTGCCGCGTGGTAGTTGGTGATCAGGAACGGCAGGGTGTGCAGGATGCCGCCGAGGAATGTTCCGATCCCGGTGATCGCACCGCGGATCTGGGGACTGCCGCGTCCCGTCAGCTCGCCCGTGTCCGAGAGCCCCTCCGAGAACGCCATCGAGATTGCGGCGCCGATCGAGGTCGCGAGGCCTGCGATGAACGCCGTGTGGGGCCTGTGGGTGTAGAACACGATCCCGAAGATCGGCGCGAGCGTCGAGAGGGAGCCGTCGATCAGCCCCACCATGGCGGGCTGGACGCGCTGGAGCAGGAAATTGTGCTCGGACATGGCTAGAGTATACCCGACGGACGCCAAGTGACTAGAGCATCAGGCATACCTTACAAGCAGTGCAAGGAGTGCCTGACGCCAGGCCGCGGCGGGATCGCCTGACGTGCGGCTGAAACTAACGATCGAGTACGACGGCACCGGCTTCCGTGGCTGGGCGCGCCAGCCGGGCGAGCGCACGGTGGAGGGCGAGCTACGGCGCGCGCTCACCGAGCTGTACAGCGCCGGCGAGCTGGTTGTCGCCGGCCGCACCGACACGGGGGTGCACGCGCTCGCCAACGTCGTGTCGGTCGACGTCGAGGGAGGACCGCCGCCCGAACGTGCGGTTGCGGCGATCAACGCGCTGCTTCCCCGCGACGTCGCGGTCAGCCGCGTCGAGCAGGCGCGGTACGACTTCCATGCGCGCTACGACGCACGCCTGCGCTCGTACCTCTATCGCGTGTGGCGCCGCCGGGAACGCTCCGCGCTCGAGGCGAGGCGCTCGCTCTGGTATCCGCGCCCACTCGACCTGGAAGGGCTGAACGAGAACGCTGACGCGCTCCTTGGGGAGCACGACTTCCGCGCCTTCACCCCCGCGGAGACCCAGCACAAGCTCTTCACCCGCTCGATCGAAAGCGCCCGGTGGTCCGAGCTCGACGAGAACGTCGTCGCCTTCGAGATCACCGCCGACTCGTTCCTCCGCCACATGGTCCGCACCCTGGTCGGCTCGATGTTGCAGGGCCGTGAGCTCGCCCCGCTGTTGACGGGCCGCCCCCGCAGCGAAGCGGGCGTCACGGCCCCGCCCCACGGCCTCTACCTGACCCAGGTGACCTACTAGATCCAGGCTTGAACGAGCGGCGGTCAGGGCAGACAATGAGGAGGTGCACACGTGCCGCCATTGTGGGAACGGCGTCGAGGACAGGTTCCGCTTCTGCCCCTGGTGCGCCGTGCCCCAGAGGAGCAAGCTCGTCGAGTTCTTTGCACCGCACCCCGACGTCCCCACCGATGCCGGGCGGGCCCTTCGCGTCTCGCGCTACTTCGCGAGTGAGGAGCGGCCCTCGCAGCTCCGCTTCAGCATCTGGTCGGGCGACACGGCCGACGCGGCGGTCTCGCTCACCGAGGAAGAGGCCGCCCGCCTGGCCGAGTTCGTCGCCCCGACCACCCGCCGCCCGTTCTTCGATCAGCTCCGCGACTCGCTCCGCCTCTAACCGCCGGTCATCCTCCGACGGTCAGGCGGGTGGCTACGATCGACCGCGTGCGCTATCCGGTCGTGCTCTTTGATCTCGACGGCACCGTGATCGACTCCGGCGCCATCATCCTCGCCTCGATGCGGCATGCGGCCGAGACGGTTGTCGGCGGCGAGTATGAGGACGCCGACCTGATGAAGGCCGTCGGTGGGCCGGGGTTGGAGGCGCAGATGGTCGCGCTCGATCCGGATCGCGTCGACGAGCTCGTCCGCGTGTACCGCGAGCACAACGAGGCCCTGCACGACACGCTCGAGTGCTGCGCCGGCATGGACGAGGTGCTCGCGACGCTGAAGGACCGCGGCCACCGGCTCGGGATCGTGACGGCGAAGCGCCGCCTGACCGTCGACCTCGCGTTTGCGCGGCTTCCGATCGAGCACCTGTTCGAGACCGTGGTCGGCGGCGACGAGACGGAGCAGCACAAGCCGCATCCGGAGCCGCTGCTGCTCGCGCTCGAACGTCTCGGCGCCTCGCCGAAGAACGCCGCCTACGTGGGCGACTCGCCGTTCGACATGGAGGCGGCCAAAGCCGCCGGCCTGTACGCGATCGGCGTCAGCTGGGGACGCATTCACAGCGCCGACAAGCTGACCCACGCCGACGTGATCGTCGACAGCGCGGAGGAGCTGCTTGAGCTCGTCTAGATCTCGGGCGGAAGAGCTGCGCTCGAAGCTCAACCGGTGGCTCCACGAGTACCACGTGCTCGACGAGCCGTCCGTCGACGACGCGACGTACGACCGCCACTACGACGAGCTGCTCGCGCTCGAGCAGGAGCACCCCGAGCTCGTCACGCCCGACTCGCCGACCCAGCGCGTCGGCGCGCCCGCGTCCGAGAAGTTCCAGAAGGTGCGCCATCTGACCTCGATGGGGTCGCTCGAGAAAGTCACGACGGACGAGTCGCTCGTCAAGTGGGCAGAGGACGTGCAGAAGCGCCTCGACAGCGACGAGCCGGTCGCGTTCGTGCTCGAGCCGAAGATCGACGGACTCGCGATCAACCTGACGTACGAAAACGGGCTGTTCACCCGCGGTGCGACGCGCGGCGACGGTGAAATCGGCGAGGACGTGACCGTCAACCTGCGCACGATCCCCTCGATCCCGTTGCGTATGCTGGGCGACGACGTCCCGTCGCTGATCGAGGTGCGCGGCGAGGTCTACATGCCGCTGAGCGGCTTCCGCCAGCTGAACGAGCGGCTGGTCGCCGAGGACAAGAAGCCGACGCCGAACCCGCGCAACGCGGCGGCCGGCTCGCTGCGGCAGAAGAACCCCGCGATCACCGCGTCGCGCCCGCTCTCCTTCTGGGCCTACGGCGTCGGCGCGCACGAGGGCGTCGAGCTCCGCACACACTGGGAGACACTGCAGTGGCTGAAGCAGCACGGCTTCCCGATCAACCCGTTCGCCGAGCGGCTCGAGTCGATCGAGGCCGTTGCGAAAGCGTGTCAGGAGTGGGAGCGCAAGCGCACGAAGCTCGACTACGAGATCGACGGCATCGTGATCAAGGTCGACGACTACGACCAGCAGCGCCGTCTCGGCGCGCTGCACTCACGGCCGCGCTGGGCGCGTGCGTTCAAGTGGGCGCCCATGACGGCGACGACGCGACTGGAGAAGATCATGATCCGCGTCGGCCGGACGGGTGCGCTCAATCCCTGGGCGATCATGAAACCGGTGACGGTAGGCGGCGTTTCCGTCTCGCGGGCGACGCTCCACAACGAAGAGGACATCAACCGCAAGGACATCCGCGAAGGCGACGACGTGATCGTGCAGCGCGCCGGCGACGTGATCCCGCAGATCGTCGGGCCCGCCGGCCCGCATCGCAGGGGAACGAAGCCGTTCAAGATGCCGACGCACTGCCCGCTTTGCGGCGCGGAGATCGTGAAGCCCGAGGGCGAAGTGATGCACCGCTGCCCGAACCGCGCGTGCCCTTCGCGTGGGCTCGAGACGCTGATCAACTGGGTGCAAGGCCCCGCGGATATCGACGGCGTCGGTGAGCAGACGGTTCGTACGCTGTGGGACAAGGGACTCGTCCGTTCGCTGCCCGATCTCTATCGACTGACGAAGGAACAGCTCCTCGAGCTCGACGGCTTCGGCGAAATCTCCGCGACGAACGCGATCCAGCAGATCGAGGCGTCTCGAACCCGCGTCCCGTTCTCGCGTGTGCTCCTCGGGCTGAACATCGCGGGCATCGGCTGGGTCCTTGCTCAGAACCTCGCCCGCCATGTCGGGAGCGTTGATGCGCTGATCGCTGCCACGCCGGAGGAGCTCGCGGACGTGGAGGGCTTCGGGCCGGACCGCGCCGAGGGAGTCGTCGAGTGGTTTGCGGACGAAGACAACCGGCGCCTCGTCGATGAGTTGCGCGCGATCGGTCTGAACTTCGAGGCCGACGAGAGCGACAGGCCGGTCGAAGGGCCGTTGACCGGATCGCAGTACGTGATCACCGGCACGCTCGAGTCGATGTCCCGCGAGCAGGCCCGCGAGGCGCTGGAAGCACTAGGCGCGAAGGTCTCCGACAACGTCTCGAAGAAGACGACCGGCGTCGTCGTCGGCGAGAGCCCCGGGTCGAAGGTGGCGAAGGCGCAGAAGGCAGGCGTCCCGATCCTCGCCGAGGACGACCTGAAGCAGTTGCTCGCGCGCTGAGGTACTACGACGCGGCGAGCGCCGTCGCGAAGCGGTCCTGCGCCTTGCGCGCCGACCACGCCGACACGGGCCAGCCGTTCTGGAGCAGCGCGAACACGTAGCGGTCGCCGACGTAGCCACTCAACGCCGAGGCGCGGTCGGTCGTGCCCGTCTTGGCGCGTACAGCACCCCGCGTGGGTGGTTTGCGCAGCCGCTTGTCGAGCGTGCCGTTGATGCCGGCGATCGGAAGTGACGCCCAGAAGGGATTCCGCAGGTCGATGTCATTCCAGGCGACGACGAGTAGCGCGGCCAGGGTGCGTGCAGTCAGGCGGTCGTCGCGCGACAGGCCGGAGCCGTCGACAATGCGCACACCTGCCAGCGGCACGCCCGCGGCCGCGAGATCGCGCTGCACGACAGCGGCGCCGGCAGCGGTCGTTCCGGAGGCGCCGGTTTCGACGCCGATCTCCTTCAGCAGCATCTCGGCGGTGAAGTTGTCGCTCTCGCGGTCCATCTCTGCAATCACCGCCGGCAGGGGCTCGGACTCGACCTGCGCGAGCGCATACGCATCATCAGGAGCACGGCCGAGCCCGACAACACCGGACGCAACGCCGTGCTTTCGCAACAAGAGCTTGAGCTTGCCTGCCGCGGCAAGGGCGGGCTGTCGCGCTGTGTGGCGGTCGTACCAGCCGCGGTCGACGATCAACGCTGAGAGCGGGGGGCACTCGTTGATGGAGTACGACGCTTTCCACCCGGGCGCGGTGCGCTGTGCGTCGAACCAGGATTCGTCGCCATAGACGCGCCCGTCGATGCGCGTGATCCCGAGCTCGGCAATCTGCG
The DNA here is from genome assembly GCA_025964395.1 of Actinomycetes bacterium. Lineage (GTDB taxonomy): Bacteria > Actinomycetota > Thermoleophilia > Gaiellales > Gaiellaceae > PALSA-600. The sequence goes on from JAOPYY010000170.1 coordinate 6,571, forward strand.
TCGCCAGGCGCTCGAGCTGCAACGACGTCAGCGTCGGGTCGCCGAAGCCCTTGAGGAAGAGATCGCCGTGCCAGACCGAGCCGTCCTGGTAGCCGCGCCCGAAGACCTCCGTGCGGAAGCGGTAGGTGTCGCCGAGCTCCCGGAGCGCCGCGAACGCGACGGTGAGCTTCTCATTCGACGCGGGCGCGAGCGGCAGGTCGGCGTGCCGCGCGAAGAGCATGCGCCCGGTCGCGAGGTCGACGGCGACGGCGCCGGACGCATCGCTCGAGTTGCCGGGGACAGCGAGTGCGTTTGCGAGACGCGTCGGTAGGGGTACCAGGGACGCACCGCCGGCGGGCGCCAGCAGCAGGCCGGCGCAGACGATGAGGAGGCCCCGGCGCACGCGGCCATTGTGACCTAGCCCTCTGAGCGCCGCGGGGTGGGCCTCAGGCAGGGGGAAGATGGGACTCGCGGCCCTTGCCGCCCGACCCGGGGGGTCAAAGAATCGGTTGTGGGCGTGAGATGACTGAGCTGCTGGAACAGATCAACGCGCTGATCAACGCACCGACACGCGACCTCGACACGATCGAGCGGACGCTGACGGACGGCTACGCGCAGGCGCTGTCACTCGAGGCCGAGAAATGGCGCCTCGAGAAGCGGATCAACGAGGTCGCCCAAAGCCTGCAACGCGGCGACACCGCCACGAAGGCGCGCGAGCTCGCAGCGCTCGCGCAGCGGGTCGAAGGCAGCGTCGGCGATCTCACGGCGCTCCGTTCGCTGCTCTCTGTGTTGCGCCGCCATGCGGACGCCGTTCGCATCGCCGCGCCACACTGATTCATTACGCCGCCGTTACAGGCGTTTCGTAGCGTTGTCTCGATGACGCGATTCCGGTGGTTTCTCGCTGTCGCCGCTTGCCTCGTGCTCGTTCCGAGCGCGGGGTCCGCAGGCACCCGCGCCAGGGGCGTGATCGTGTTCGCCGCCAACCGCAAGCCGGCCCTCTCGGGCGAGATCTACCGGATCGGTCTCAATGGCAAGCGGGTCGACCTCAGCAGGAGCTCGGCCTTCGACTCGAGCCCGGCGCTCGCCACCGACGGCCGCAGCGTCGCGTTCCTGAGCACGCGGGGAGGCCACGTGGCTATCTACGTCGTCGGGCTGAACGGCCGGAACGCGAAGCGCGTGTCGCCGCTGCTCGCCAGGGTTGTCGACAATCAAACGCCGTCTGCGGCGATCTCTTGGGCGCCCGACAGCAAGCACTTCTCCGCGCTGATCTTCGGGACGGGCTCGGGCCTCTACGTTGCCGCGCCCGGGCGCAGCTGGCGCGCGGTGCCGGGAACGCATGACGCGCTGAACCAAGGGGCCGAATGGTCGCCGGACGGGCGCGTTCTCGCCTTCACGGTTGCGCAAGCGGGTGAGGTGCGCGTCATCGACGCTGCCGGCAGGACGAAGTGGACCGTCCCCGGAGAGTCGGCTACCTGGTCCGCGCGCGGCAAGCTCGCCGTGCAAGCGAACAGCTACACCCTGGCGGTCTACGACGAGACGGGCCATGCGCTCGGCTCTTTCTCCGCCGGTGCAGGCGCGTGGTCGCCGAACGGCGATCGGCTCGCGTCACTGACACCGTCGAGAAGGACGCTCGAGATACGCGCCGGCGTCACCGGCCGACCGACGCTTCGGCACGCAGTCCCCGACGTCGAGCGGCTGGGCTGGCTCGGCGCGGGCAAGCTGCGCCTCTACGGCCAGACCGGGTGGATCGGGTTCGATGTCGCGCGTGCGCGGACGGTGCGCCTGCCGGGTGCGTACGCACCCTTCGGCAGCGTCCCGTACGTGGACGGGACGAGGGCCATCGCCGAGCTCTTTGGTCGGAACCGCAACTCGCTCGCCGTGACGGACATCGCCGGCCGAACGCACGTGCTCGCGACGGCGCTGCCCTGCCCGGAGGCGAATGCGTTCTCGAATCTTCAGTTCATCTCCGGCGGACGGTTCGTCATCTACGCGACGGCGTGCCCTGTTCCACCGTCGGACATCTACTCGATCGCGCCGGATGGGTCGGGACTGCGGCGGCTGACGACCTCGGTGCATGACGACACGCAGCCCGCCGTGTCGCCGAATGGCCAAACAATCGCGTACACCGAGGTAGACAACGCCGTGAAGTGCAGCGGCTGTCCGAACACGCTGTGGCTGATGAACGCCGACGGCACGTCGGCGCACGCGTTGCCGAACGCCCCCGACGCGGCCGGCACGCCGTACGACGACTATCCGAGTTTTTCACCGGACGGGTCGCAGCTGCTCTTCGTCCGCGGAGGGCCGAACGGGCAACGACTGTTCTCCGCGCCCGTGGCAGGCGGTGCGGCGCGCGACGTCGGAATTGCCGGCTCGTTTCCGTCATGGGGACCGCAGCGGATCGCATTCGATGACGGCCGCCGCGTCGTGACGGCCGCCCCGGACGGCAAGGATCGACGGCCGGCGATGCTCAGCGGTCGCGCCGTGCAGGGGGCCCCCGCCTGGTCGGCCGACGGACGCCCTCGCTGTTCTCGTCTCCGACGTGCCGTCGGTCGTGATCGTCATCACCGACGTCGGCGGCGCCGGGCGGCGTATCTCGCTCCCCGGCCTGCACGTCCCGTTCCCTTCAGGACCACCGGCGTGGTCGCCGGACGGGAAGAGGATCGCGTTCACCGCGGTCGACCGCGAGGGTATCGGGGACGTGTGGACGATCGGCGCCGACGGTCGCGGCCTGCACGGGTCACGCACGACCTCGGCGCGCTGAGCAGCGTCGGCTGGCGTTAGACGATTCCGGAGCGCACCGCGTAGACCGCGGCCTGGATCCGGTTCTCGATCTGCAGCTTCATCAGGATGTTCGAGATGTGGTTCTTGACCGTTTTCGGGCTGATGTGCAGCTCGCCGGCGATCATCGCGTTGTCCTTGCCGTTCGCGATCAGCTTCAACACCTCGATCTCGCGGTCCGACAACTCGGACTGGATCAGTTCGGCCTCGCGGTGAGATGCGCTCGAGGCGCGCACGCGCTGGAGCACCTTCGCTGCGATCGTTGGCGAGACGAGCGACTCGCCGACGGATGCGGACCGGATTCCCTGCATCAGCTCGCTGATCGACGCGTCCTTGAGCAGGTACCCGCACGCGCCCGCAAGGATCGCGTCCATCACATCGCTGTCCTGGTCGGAGATCGTGAGGACGAGAACGCGCGTGAGAGGCGCGATCATCGAGATCTGCCGCGTCGCCTCGACGCCGCTGATCCCGGGCATGTTGAGGTCCATCACCACGACGTCCGGCGCGAGTTCGCGCACTGCCCTGAGCGCGTCCGTGCCGTTGTCGCACTCGCCCGCGACGTCCACGCCCTGCTCCTCGAGCAGGTTCCGCAGCCCGGTCCTGAACAGGTCGTGGTCGTCCACGAGCAGCACTCGTGGCGCGATTGACTCGGTGATGTCTGCTGCGTCGCTCAGATCGGGCTACCTGGGGCCGACCAGTTTACCCGGCACCGTTAGAGAGGCTTGACGTGAAATTCGGGCACTCGCGGATGGTGGCTCAGACACGGCGCATCTCGCCCGGGCCGGGCTTGAACGTAGACACCGCTATGCCCTGCGCCCGACCCGAACGACCTGCTTGGTCTGAGCCATCCCCGCAAGCACCCAATTCCACATCAAGCCTCTAGTGAAGCGTGATCGTGACGGTGCGTCGGCCCCAGGCCTTCGCTTGGGCGACGGTCGGGAACCAGAGATCGATCGTCGAGCCGACGACCGCGCCACCCGTGTCGGCTGCGACTGCCTCGCCGTAGCCCGGGATGGACATGTGGGTGCCGAGCGGGATCACCGAAGGATCGACGGCGGCGACGCCCCAGCCGACAGGCAGGCCGCTGGCCGTCCGCCCGGAAAGCGAATAGCCCGTGGCGGAGACCGTGATCGCGTTGCCGGCCGCGGTCGGCGCCACAGACGCGAACGTGGATGCGCCGGGCGTGCCCGTGGAGGAGACGATCGAGGCCGTCGACCCGGTGGCCGCGGCCCGAGCGAGCTGCTCGCTCTTCAGCTTGGCGGCGTCGGCCTGCGCGACGAGCGACGAGATCTGCGCCTGCGTCAGGCGGCGCTGGGCGGCGAGAGAGCCAATGTACGAGCTGCGTGCGGCGCGCGTCGATGCGAGCGCGTTTGCGGTTGCCCGTGCCTGCTGCGTCGCCGCTGCGAGTGCGGCCTCACGCGTCGCCAGCCGCCGTGACGCAGAACCGAGGTTGGCACGCGCGGACTTCAGCTCGCGGATCACATCTTCGCCCTGGCTCGTCATACGGCTGAGGTTGTCGAGGCTCGTCATCGCCTCGTCGATCGTCTTGGCGCCGAACACGATCTCGAGTGGTTCGACGTTGCCCTGCTCATACAGCGCACGCAGGCGTTCTGCGAGCCGCCCCTGCGCCAGCTGCGTGCCGCGCCTTGCGATGCGCAGTTGTTGAACAAGGCTCGCGCGTTGTGCGCGCAGCGACTGCGTTTGCGTTTGCAGCGTCGTGAGCTTCGACTGTGCGCCGGCGAGGTGCTGGTCGAGCGAGTACAGATCGAGCACGGCGGCCCGCGATTTCGCTGCGAGGGTTGCATCGTGCGCGCGCAGCGACGAAACGCCGTGCGAGGTGATCGCACCGCTGACTGCCGGAGCCGCAAGCACGGCCAGGGCGATCAAGATGAACGGCAAGAGCCGCTGCCGCAGCATGTGTGCCTGCCCAAGCACGAAGGCGGACCGTACCACACTCATTGAGCAGGAACTTCCTGCTTCGTGCAGAAAGGAACATGTTTCAACCCCGTTTGTGACAGGTGGTCGTTGACGGTCGTCCGAAAAGGTTGGTAACCTCGCCCTAACGTGACGTACCGGCCCCTCCCGGTGCGCATGTCCCGTTCCCTCACTGGGGATTGTCATACGTAGGCTGGGACAGGCGCCGTACGTACTTACGGGGATCTGCATCGCTCTTTTGGCGGCAGTCCCGGCGTTCGCCGACCCCTCAGTGACCTCGAAGCGCGCACAGGCGCAACAGGTGATGGGGCAATTGGCGCAACTTTCCAGCTCGCTCGAGCGCGCGCGATCGCAGTACGACGCATCGACGCAGCAACTCGCGAAGATCCAGAACGACCTGCGGGTCAACGGCCACGAGTTGAAACTCGCAAAGCACAATCTCAAGGCCAGCCAGCGAGTGATCGCGCAGCGCCTCGTGACGCTCTACACATCGGACCAGGCGTCGACCCTCGAGGTGGTGCTCGGTGCACGGAGCCTCGACGACATGATCACGCGCATGGACAGCGCAAAGAGCGTCACCGGGCTTGACGCGCGGGTCCTGTCGGAGGTGAAGACCTTCCGCGTGGCGGTGAAGCGGAACCACGAGCTGCTCGCGAAGGCACGGGTCTCGCAACAGCGCGTGGTCTCGCAGCGCGCATCCGCCAAGGCCTCGATCGAGTCGCAGATCAGCCGGCAGAACTCGCTGCTCTCCTCGATCAAGGGCGAGATCGCGAAGATCGTCGCCGCCGATGCTGCCCGTCAGCGCCAGTTGGCGGCCGCGGCTCAGGCGCGGCTCTCGCTCTCGCACCGTGTGGCGCAGACCACGGAGACCGTCGTCGGCGCCACTGCGGTCGCGCCGCAGTCGCTGACCGTCGTTGCTCCACCTTCGTCCTACGGGGGCGCCGCCAACGCTGCACTGTCGGTGCTCGGGACTCCGTACGTCTGGGCCGGCTCGCAGCCCGGCGGGTTCGACTGCTCCGGTCTCGTCATGTGGGCCTTCGCGCAGGTCGGCGTCTCGCTCCCGCATTCGTCGTACGCGCAGTACGGCTACGGCGTCCCGGTCTCGCGTGATCAGCTGCAGCCCGGCGACCTGGTCTTCTTCGACGGTCTCGGTCACGTCGGCATTTACATCGGCGGCGATCAGTTCGTGCACGCGCCGCATTCGGGCGACGTGGTGAAGATCTCCAGCCTCTCCGAAGACTGGTACGCCAGCACGTACGTCGGCGCTCGCCGAATCCTCTAGTTCGAACCTGATTCGGCCTGAGCCGAACCAGATTCAAGAGTTTGCGACGTGACTGCCGCGGCGTACCTCAGCAACCTGGTTCAAAGAGCGAAACCAGGTTGCATACGACTGACGGACATCGAATCCGTCAGTCGTATAGCGCCGCTGCTTCTGCAGCGAAGTGGTCGAGCACGACCTTCCGCTTCAGCTTCAGCGTCGGCGTGATCTCGTCCTGCTCGAGCGTGAACTCGCGTGGCAGGACGGTGAAGCGCTTGATCTGCTCGAAGCGCGAGCGGTCCGCGTTCACCGCGTCGACCGCGGCCTGCACCTGGGCGTGCACGTCGTTGCCGTTCGCGAGTTCCGGATCGATGGTGATCAACGCGGCGATGTAGGGCTTGCGGTCGCCGACGACGATCGCTTGCGACACGACGCGGTGTGACTTCAGCTCGTTCTCGAGGTTCTGCGGTGCGACGTTCTTACCACCGGCGGTGACGATGATGTCCTTCTTGCGGTCGGTGATCACGAGGAACCCGTCGTCGTCGAAGTGGCCGACGTCCCCTGTGTGCACGAAGCCTGCGCCGTCGAGCACCTCATCTGTCGCGCTCTGGTCGCGGTAGTAGCCGGCGAAGACCGTGTTCGAGCGCAACAGGATCTCACCGTCCTCTGCGATGCGAACCTCGACGCCCGGCAACGGCTTGCCGACCGTCCCGAACCTGAAGTCGTTCGTGCGGTTGACCGTCGCGGCGGTCGTCACCTCGGAGAGCCCGTAGCCCTCGAGGATGAGGATGTCGATCGCGTGGAAGAACTCGGCGATGTCGCGCGACAGCGGCGCGCCGCCCGCGTTTGCCACCCGCAACCGTCCGCCGAGGCGCGCCTTCACCTTCTTGTAGACGAGCTTGTCCGCGAGCTTGTGCTGCGCCAGCAGCGCGCGCGGCACCGGTTGCTTCGCCTGGCGCAGCTTCGACACGCGGTAGCCCACGCGGAGCGCCCAGTCGATCAACGTGCGGCGCGCACCCGTCTCCTCTTCGAACTTCGCCACGACCGCGGTGTGGATCTTCTCGTAGACACGCGGCACGCTGGGGAAGATGTGTGGACGCACGCGCGGCAACTCGGTCGCCGCGCGCAACGGATCGGGCAGGAACGCGATCGTGAATCCGATGTACGCCGCGGAGAGGTGGAGGAGCCGGCCGTAGTTGTGCGCGAGCGGGAGGTAGAGCAGCATCACGTCGCCGGGCTCGGTGAGGCGCTCGTCCATCTCGTCGCCCTTCTGCACCATCGCGTAGTAGTTGCGGTGGCGGATCATGCAGGCCTTCGGCGGCCCGGTTGTCCCCGACGTATAGATGAAGGTGAAGAGGTCGTCCTCGTCGATCGAGTCGGCGCGCTCCTGGAGCGCGCTCTGATGCTCTGCTGCGTAGGCGCGCCCGCGCTCGCGCAACGCGTCGAGCTCGTCGAAGCCGATCACCTGCGCCACGCCGGTCACCTTCGCGCGCTGCTCGTCGTCCTCCACCAGCACGCCGACGGCTTCCGAGTGCTCGAGGACGTACTGGACGTCGCGCGGCGAGCTGTTCGCGTAGATCGGGGCTCCGACGGCGCCGACCAGCGCGAGGGCGAAGTCGAACAGCGACCACTCGAGGCTCGTGCGCGCGAGCAGCGCGAACGACTCGCCCTTGCGGACGCCCAGGGCGAGCAGCCCGTTCGCGAGCTCGTCGACGGCCCGCGCGGCCTCCGCCCAGGTGACCTCGAGCCACTCCCCGTCGACCTCGTGCAGGTACGCAGGGTAAGGATGCGCGGCCGCGACCGCGTCCCGCCACAGATTCGCAATCGTCCGGGCGCGGGCCACTTCCGCCAATCTAACCTGCAGGAAGACTTTTGGGGAGGGCGAATCCATGCCGTCCCCGGTACGATTTCACCTGCAGATGCGCACAACCTGGAATGGATCCGTGAGCTTCGGGCTCGTCAA
>JAOPYY010000178.1 GCA_025964395.1 Actinomycetes bacterium
GCCGCGCGCGTCAAGGACCGCTGGGAGGAGTTGAAGCGCGAGCAGGAAGGCCGCGAAGGGATCTTCCACGACGTCCCCGAAGGGCTGCCCGGGTTGCTCTACGCGCGCAAGACGCAGCAGCGTGCGAAGTCGGCCGGCTTCGAGTACCCGGATCTCGCCGGTGCGCTGGCGGACTTCGAGGACGAACTGCGCGAGCTGCGCGCCGAGCTGCCCGACACCGATCCGCCCGCCGAGACCGAGCCCGAAGCGCGCGTCGCGTCCGAGCTGGGCGACGTGCTCTTCGCGGCGGTCAACGTCGCGCGCCGGTTAAACGTCGACCCTGAGCTCGAGTTGCGCGCTGCGACGAAGCGCTTCCGGGCGCGCGTCGAACGGGCTGCGGAGCTCGCGGCCGCCGATAGCAAGAATTGGATTGAGCTCCCGCTCGACGAGCAGGACGCGTACTACGACAAGGCAAAGGAGTTAGGTGCATGACGACGATCGCTGAGGTGCACGGACGGCAGGTGCTCGACTCGCGCGGGAATCCGACCGTGGAGGTGGACGTCGTGCTCGAATCCGGGGCGCCGGGCCGGGCCATCGTCCCCTCGGGTGCGTCCACGGGCGTGCACGAGGCGGTCGAGCTGCGTGACGGCGGAGCGGAGTGGGGCGGCAAGGGCGTCTCGCAGGCCGTCGCCCACGTCAACGGCGAGATCGCCGGTCTCCTGCGCGGGCGGGACGCTTCCGACCAGGAAGGCCTCGACCGCGCGCTGATCGAGCTCGACGGCACGCCGAACAAGGGCCGCCTGGGCGCAAACGCGATCCTCGGCGCGTCGCTCGCCGCCGCAAAGGCGAGCGCGGCCGACGAGGGCGTCTCCCTGTTCCGCTACCTCGGCCCGGATAACGCGACGCTCCCGGTGCCGATGCTGAACGTGATCAATGGCGGCGCGCACGCGGCGAACTCGATTGACCTGCAGGAGTTCATGGTCGTCCCGGTCGGAGCGGATTCGTTTTCCGAAGGGCTCCGGATCGGCACGACGGTCTACCACGAGCTGAAGAAGGTGCTCAGCGAGCGCGGGCTCGCGACCGGCGTCGGCGACGAGGGTGGGTTCGCGCCCGACCTCGAATCGAGCGAAGCCGCGATCGAGGCGATCCTCGAGGCGGCGGAGCGCGCCGGTGTCCGCGACCGCATCGCGATCGCGCTCGACCCCGCGACGAGCGAGGTCTTCAAGGACGGCGTCTACCGGTTCGAGGGCCGCGAGAAGACGAGCGCGGAGATGCCGGCGTTCTGGGCGGAGCTCGTCGACCGCTACCCGATCGTCTCGATCGAGGATGGTGCGGCGGAGGACGACTGGGAGTCGTGGCGTGCGCAGACCGAGCTCCTCGGCGACCGTGTGCAGCTCGTCGGCGACGACCTGTTCGTGACGAACCCGGCGCGCCTGCAGCAGGGCATCGAGCGCGGCACTGCGAACTCGATCCTCGTCAAGGTGAATCAGATCGGGACGCTTACGGAGACGATCGAAGCGGTGCAGCTGGCACAGGCGAACGGCTACTCGGCGGTCATGTCGCACCGCTCGGGCGAGACGGAGGATGCGACGATCGCCGACCTCGCGGTCGCGCTCGGCACCGGCCAGATCAAGACGGGCGCGCCCGCGCGGTCCGACCGCGTCGCCAAGTACAACCAGTTGCTCCGCATCGAAGAGGAACTGGGCGCGCGCGCCGTGTATCCCGGCTGGGACGCTTTCCCGCGCGCCACGCGGACGTGATCCGCACGCTCGAGGAGAGGATCGCGCTCGTGACGGGCGCCAGTCGCGGGGTCGGGAAGGGCGTCGTTCTCGGTCTGTGCGAAGCGGGCGCGACGGTGTACTTCAGCGGGCGAAGCACGCGCGGAGCGGGGTCGACCGGCGGCGCGCCAGGCACGATCGAGGAGACCGCAGAGGAAGCGGCTCTCCTCGGTGGCGACGCGATCGGGCTCGCCTGCGACCACAACGAAGACGAGCAGACGCGCGCGGTTCTTGAGCGGATCCGCGACGAGCAGGGACGCCTCGACATTCTCGTCAACAATGTCTGGGGCGGTTACGAGTACCTGCAGCGGGGCGAGTACGTCCATGCCGGGAAGCCGTCGTGGGAGCGCCCCACAAGCCTCTGGGACGAGATGTTCAACGCTGGGCCGCGGGCGCACTACATCACGAGCGCGCTTGCCGCGCCGCTGATGATCGAGCGGGGGAGGGGGCTCATCGTGAACGTCTCCTACTTCGCCGGTGAGTCGTTCCGCGGGGATGTGATCTACAGCCTCGCCAAATCCACCAGCACGCGAATGGCGGCGCACCTCGCAGAGGAGCTGCGCCCGCACGGCGTGGCCGCGGTCGCGCTCTATCCCGGGCTTGTTCGAACCGAGTCGGTGCTCGCGGCCGGCGACTTCTTCGACCTTTCGAACTCCGAGTCGCCGCAGTTCGTCGGTCGCGCGGTAGCCGCGCTCGCCGCGGACGCGGCGATCCTCGATCGCTCCGGGCAGGCGCTGGTGGTCGCCGAGCTCGGTGAGGAGTATGGCTTCAAGGACGTCGACGGGATGCAACCCCGCTCCGTCCGTGCGGAGTTCGCCTCTTGAACAGAACCTGGTTCGCAAACCCCGCGAATCAGGTTCATCTACGTATGCGATGCAGTAGGCGCGCCGCCCGCAGTTAGGTCGTCGTCGGCGGCGGCGAGGACGACCGCGCCGTCGGCCGCGAAGGCCTCCTCGAGCTCGGCGAGCTCGAGCACGTCGGCGTGGCGCACGGCGAAGGCGAGCACGACCCACGTCCCGCGGTACTCGGTCAGCTCCAGCGAGCGCTGCTTCTCGCCGCGGACGAAGGCGTCGGCGGCCAGTGCGGGCGCTGCGGTTCCGATCGGGGTGATCATGTGAGAAAGGTTAAGCAGGGCCTCCCGGGGCGACATCGTCGCCGCGAATGATCTTGTCGTCCTTCTCAAGGACGACTCGTCGCTAGTCTGGGAGGGATGGCAACTGATAGGCGCAGGACGAAGATCGTTGCGACGGTCGGCCCCGTCACCTCGACACACGACGCGGTGCGTGCGCTGGTGGACGCCGGAGTCGATGCAATTCGCCTCAATCTCTCGCACGGCGTCCATGCCGATCACGAAGCTCGCGCCAATGTCGTGCGCGAGGTTCAGGCCGAAACCGGCAAGCCACTCGCGCTGATCGCAGACCTGCAGGGCCCCAAGCTTCGGATCGGTGATCTCGACCAGCCGCGCATCCTGCTGAAGGACGAGGAGGTCGTCGTCGTCGGCGACATGCACGCATCGAACGGCGAGCTGCCGATCGCGCCCGCAGTGATCAGTGAAGTACTGCGACCCGGTCACGACATCCTGATCGACGACGGCCTCGTGCGTCTGTCGGTCCAGGAGGTCGGCAACGGCCGCGCACGCTGTCGCGTGATCGTCGGCGGCGAGATCAAGTCCCACAAGGGCGTCAACCTGCCCGGCGTGCCCGTGCCGATCCCGTCGCTGACGAAGAAGGACCTGGACGATCTGGAATTCGCTCTCGGGCTCGGCGCGGACTTCGTCGCGCTCTCGTTCGTGCGCGCGGCCGCAGACGTGCGCGACCTGCAGGCGATCATCCGCCAGCATGGTTCACCCGCGCGCGTGATCGCGAAGATCGAGAAGGCGGAGGCGATCGAGTGCCTCGAAGAGGTGCTGCTCGAGGCCGATGCCGTGATGGTCGCCCGTGGTGACCTGGGCGTCGAGATCGGCGCCGCCACGGTTCCGCTGCTGCAGAAGCGGATCATCCTGCGCTGCCTCGAAGCGGGCAAGCCGGTGATCACCGCAACGCAGATGCTCGAGTCGATGATCGAGCACGCCGAACCGACGCGTGCCGAAGCGAGCGATATCGCGAACGCGATCCTCGACGGTACCTCCGCAATCATGCTTTCCGCCGAGACAGCGACCGGCAACTACCCCGTCGAGGCCGTGCGCACGATGGACAGCATTGCGCGCGCCGTCGAGCCGTCGATGGGCTACCGGCATCAGATGCCGACGCCGGGCGAGGAGACGACGGTCGGCCGTGCGATGTCGAACGCCGCGTGCGACCTCGCAGAAGCACTCGGAGCGCGCGCGATCCTCGTCCCGACGTTCACCGGTCGCACCGCGTCCGCCGTCGCCCGCCTGCGCCCGCGCCGCCCCGTGATCGGGCTCTCGCACCACCAGACCTCCGTGCAGCAGATGGCGCTCGAGTGGGGCGTCACGCCGGTGCTGATGCCGCAGAGCGACGACGTCGAGGACCTGTGGTCGCGCTCGATCGACTCGGCGCTGAAGAGCGGTGCGATCGATGCCGGCGACCGCGTCGTCCTCACCGCAGGCACCGCTGTGAACCTGCCGGGCTCGACCAACGTGATCAAGGTCGACGTCGCGTAGGGATCGCCGCGGTCCCGGCGAAGTCGGGACAGATGATCCGTCTCAGACCTACACGACTGCTCGCGATCGGCGGGATCGCTCTCGTCGCGTTCCTCTACTGGAAGCCGACGCAGACCTACCTGCACACGAATCACGAGCTGCAGGCACGGCAAGCCGAAGTGCGCACGCTCCGCGCGGAGAAGGCGCAGCTCCAGAAGCGCATCGCCCAGGCGGCGACCGGCGGGCAGCTCGTGCGTGAGGCACGGCGCCTCGGCCTCGTGAAGCCCCACGAGAAGCTGTTCATCGTGCGCGGCATCACCACCTGGCGCAAGCACCACTAGAGGCGTGATGTGGAATTGGGTGCTTGCGGGGATGGCTCAGACCAAGCAGGTCGTTCGGGTCGGGCGCAGGGCATAGCGGTGCCTACGTTCAAGCCCGACCCGGGCGAGATGCGCCGTGTCTGAGCCACCAGCCGCGAGTGCGCGTAATCCACATCACGTCTCTACCCTTACTCCGTGAGCGACGAAGAGATCGTCGAGCGTCAGCTCGGCCGCCCGCCGCGCGCGTTCCTGCGCGTTGCCGTTCGTTGTCCCTTCGGCAAGCCGGCGGTGACGGAGCAGGCGGCGATCGACGAGGACGGCCACCCGTTCCCGACGCAGTTCTACGTCACGTGCAAGTACCTGGTCGCGGCGATCTCGCGGCTCGAGGCGAACGGCGGGGTCGAGCGCTGGTCGCGCGCCGCGCAGGAGGACGAGGAGCTCGCGCGCAGCCTGGCGGACGCGCAGGCCGAGCAACGCCGCATCCGACCCGAGCTCGACGCAGGAATCGGCGGTTCAACGCGCAGCGGCAGCCTCAAGTGTCTGCACGCGCACGCAGCGTTCGCACTCGCGCGACCGGGGTACGACCTCGGCGACCGCATCCTGGCGGAGCTCCCGTCGCTCTGGCCGGACTCCTGCTGTACCTGCTCTACTCCGGATTGATGAACGTCGACCTTGCGCGCCAGCAGTGGCAGGACGGAAACCGCCGCGTCGAAGCGACGCTGCCGAACCGCGACCGCTACCTCGACCTGAGCCAACAGGTCGACGTGGTCGTGGCCGGGCTGCGGAAGCGCGTGGGGCAGGTGTTCACGCTGGACGAGCTCGCGGAGGCGTACGAAGGCGCCGACGAGTGGGCGCGGGAGCTGATCGAGGACGCCTCCGACCCCGACGCGCCCCCGACCGCGGAGGCGGGCACGGTCGCCGACGCTGCCTTTCACGTCTATGCGCGCGGCGCGGTCGACTACCGCCCGTGATCCGCCGGATCGCCCTCGCAGCCGTCGTGCTCGTCGTCTTCGCCCTGGGCGTCGGCCTCGGCCAGGCGCTGAACGACAACCCCCAGCCGGGCGGCCGGCAGACCCTGATCCGGACGCTGGAGCCGCTCCCACTCGCCCCAGCCGCGCGCGAAACGGTGACGGTGACGGTCCAAAACAAGTAATCGCGGTTTAGGTATCGGGAGCTTTGGCTACTTTTGGGAACATGACGTACCCCGGAAGACGAGCTCCGACCGGCGAGCCGGACTGGCTGACGCTGGGCCAGGCGGCCAAATTCCTCGGCGTGGCTCAGTCCACGATCCGGAAGTGGTCCGACCAGGGCCGTGTCCCGGCCTTCTATACGCCCGGCGGCCACCGGCGCTACCGGCGGCGCGATCTCGAGGCGTTCCTCGACCGGTCCGGCCCCGGCGGCAAGTCCGGCGGCCCGCTCGTGCTGGTTGTCGACGACGACGAGCGCCTCCGCGAGTTCATGCGCGTCAACCTCGAGATGGAGGGCTACACCGTCCGTGAGGCCTCGAGCGCCGAGGAGGCACTCGGGTCGATCGAGGACCAGCCGCCCGCGCTCGTGCTCCTCGACGTGGTGATGCCGGGCATCGACGGCTGGGAGATGCTCCAGCGGATGCAGGAGCGCTACGGCTCGATCCCTGTGATCATGTTCAGCGGCCAGGTCGACGCGAACTCGGCCGGCGACGCAGAGCAGCGCGGCGCGCGCGGCTTCGTCGGCAAGCCGTTCGACCCGCAGCAGCTGATCGAGCGCGCCAAGCAGCTCGTTCCTGCTTGAGCTGGGACAGCCACCTCGAACACTGGATCGTCGGCCTGCGGGTCGGCTGGCTCGACTGGTTTTTCATCGGGCTGTCGCGGATCGGGACGCTCGGACTGGTCTGGGTCGCGATCGCGCTGGTGTTGGCGCTGCTCTGGCGGCGTCCGTCCGTCTTCCTGACCGTCGTTGTCGCGGATGCTGTGGCCGACGGCCTTGCCGAGCTCGGGAAGGCGATCGTCCAGCGGCACCGGCCGTTCGAGCACCAGCTCGGGCCTGCGACGTCGAGCTGGTCGTTCCCCTCGGGGCACAGTGCGACGTCGTTTGCGTGCGCGACCGTGCTCTCGGCAGTCGCGCCCCGCTGGCGCGTCCCGTTCTTCTTGCTGGCCACGCTGATCGCGCTGTCGCGGCTCTACAACGGCGTCCACTACCCGACTGACGTCGTCGCGGGCGCGCTGCTGGGCGTACTCGTTGCGCTCACGGTGATCGAAGCAGCGTCGCGAACTGGCCGACGCCTCTGACGCGGCACTCAGGCGACTCAGGGTCGCGAGGCGCGTATCAGCGCGTCGGTTCAGTGGCGTCGGCTACAGCTCTTCTGCTGCTCGTAGCAAGCCCCCGGCTATCACGCCTAATGACGCGATGAGCGCGATCCAGATGCCGATCCCGCGGCCGTCGGCCGGGAGGACGGCGTCGGGGATCGAGATGATGCGGATCAGGACGAAGATCGCGGCCAGGGCGCCGAGCCCGAGCACGACAAGGCTCTCAGGGACGGACGGCGGGAGTTCGAAGCCGAGCTCGTGGAGGGCGACGAGCGCCAGCACCGCGAGGCCGATGAAGAAGACGAGCTTGCCGAGAACGCCGCTGTGCCAGCCGATCACGGCGAGCTTGACGCCGACGCCGGAGCCGGCGTACCAGTCCATGAAGGAGGAGAGCATGAGGACGAGGCCCGCAATCCAGGTGATGCGCTCGCCGGCGGCCCAGAGGCCTCCGGCCGGAGCGGGGCGGGCGTAGCCCGCCGAGGCGGCCGGGCCGGGGGCCGGCGGCTCAGGTTCGAAGAAGTCAGGGGTTTCCACAGGTCCATTATGGGCATCACTCCGGTCAGCAGCACAAGGAGAGTGGGTCGTGGAAGGGGGTCAGATGCTCGATCAGGCTCGCAAGGCCGACACTGAAACGGGTGAGTACGTCGACTTCGTCGAGGCAGGAACCCGTGCGGTCGGCGCGTATCACTGCTCGGGGTGCGGCTACGGCATCACCGTGCACGCCGAGTTGCCGAACTGCCCGATGTGCGCGGGAACGACGTGGGAGCTCCACGACTGGAGCCCGTTCACGCAGCCGTCACGGCTTGCAATACGGGCGCCCTAGACGCCGAAGAGCGTCTGAACTTCGTGCCAGGCGGCGAGGATCGCGAACGCCGTCAGGAACGCAAGGATCAGCAGCGTCACCCAGAAGCGGACGTCGGAGCGCTTGACAGCGCTCTGGCGCTCCACCTTCGCGCGGCGGCGTGCACGCTCGCGCCGGTAGTTCCGTTCGATCGCGCGCGGATCGAGGGAGGGCGAGTCTTCCTCGAGCGGGGCGGGCTCTGTCATCCCGAAAGTGTAGGCAATATCCCTTCTTACGATGGTCGTCGAGGCCCAGCGGCTGCCCGTCGAGACGCTTGCACGGGCGGCGGCAGAGGTCGCCGCCAGCGGCGATCTGCGCTCCGCGCTCGGAGCAATCGCTCGCGCCGCAGCGGAGGCGACCCGCGCGGATCTGGCCGTTCTCCGGGTGCTCGACCCCGACGGACAGCTCGTCGCGCGCGCCATGGCGCCCGAGGGCTCGGCGCTCGGCGCCGAGGTCGCAGGGACGCGGGCGCCCTACGAGCCGG
>JAOPYY010000187.1 GCA_025964395.1 Actinomycetes bacterium
CCCACGCTGGCTAGACGATTCCCGTCAGGTCACGGGGACACGCCTCTACGAGCTGGTACCTCCACTGCCCGTACTTGAAATCTCCAACGCCGGACCACCTCCTTTCCGCGGTTAGCTCAAATCTAGCTGATGGGTCAGGACGGACGTCGCGGACAAACACCAGCGGCCTGAAATGGCGCAAGGTGGGTTCTGGGCAGGGGCGGCTTGAGCCCCGCGAAATCGCGGTTACCATGCCCGCCGCTGATTCCGGGGGTCGCTCAGACCAGAGTCGGGGAATAGCCAGGGGGTCGTAGTGAAGAAACTGCTCATCGTTCTTGCTGCCGCATGTGTCGCCGCTCCGGCCGCGCTCGCCGCGCCGTCCAAGCCTGTGCCGTCTCTGACGCCTCGCGCGACGCAGAAGCTCTGGCGGGCGGAAGTGGCCCGCGCGAAGCATCGCCCGCGTGGGCTTTCCGATGCGACCTGCCGTTCCGCTCGGGCGGTCTTCTATGCCCAAACCGATTGGCTGCGCCTCGCAACGAGGCTCGCGCAGACCCCCTCGGCGTGCGCGCAGTACTACGTCTCGGTCCCGCCGCTCGCGTCAGACAAGACGCAGCCCCGGCAGGGCCAGGCAGCGCAGATCCGGGCGCTCGGCGCGAACTTCCATGCGCTCGCTGAAGTGAGCTACACGGGATGGAATGGCTGGGTGGGCGGCGGGAATGGCACGTGGTACGACGCGGGCGTCCTCGCGCGACAGCGGATGGCCGCAGCCGGATTCAGCACCTCTGCCGGTGATACCTGGGCAATGAACGAACTGTCGTCCGCCGTGCGGACGGGCACGGGCACGGCCCGCCGGAACGCACTCGACTTCCTCCATGGACTCGCCAACGATGGTGTCCGCGGTGTTGCTTTCACCGCCGGAGTCGGCCAGCCGACGCCGGACCTGACCACGTACCAGGTGAATCTCCAGGACTGGCTGCAGGACACGGCGTTCTGGACCGAGGTCGCGGGTTACGTCGGGGACTGGGCGCAGGAGAACTACGGCGACCTTCGCAATTACGCCGTCGCCGGAGCGTCGCCGCAGCAGCGGCGTGACGCGCTGGTGCAGTACGTCGGCCACCAGGAAGCGCTCGCGAACGCCGGACCGGCGGGCGCCGCAGCGGCGCGGTCACTCCTCCAGCAGGCCTACGTGCCGTTCGGCAACGCCGCGTGGGCCTGGCCTTCCGCCTACGGCTGGACGGCTGCGCCGGTCGCATCGATGGAGGACTTCGTCTCGGGCCAGGTGTACGCAGCACGCGCATTCGCGGCGGGGACAGGCGCGGGAGTCGACCGCCTCGGTTTTGCGTGGGCACCGAACAACACTCAAGGGTTGAGCACGGCCGACTTCAACACCCAGACCGACGCGATCCTCGTTCGGCTCGCAGCCGCGATCCACGACTCCGATGTGCCTTCGTCCGATCCAGGCGCAGCCGCCTGCGCACCGTCGTGGTGCACCACGACCTTGGACGGCTCGGCGTTCGTGAGCGGCTGGCAATCGTTCGCGACCTGGTTGCCGACGGTGCCGGCGTTCAGTAGTGCGCCCATCTCGACGACGGCGGGCACCCCCGCCGGTCCGTTGACCGTGCAGCTGCAGACGTCTGGGCGTGCCGATGCGGCGCCGACGCCCCGGACCGTGACGGTTTCGTCGTCGTCCGCCACGGGAGTGTTTTCGACGGCCGCAAGCGGGCCGTGGTCGACGACGCTAACGCTGGCGATCCCCCAGGGAAGCTCGTCGGCCGCGTTCTTCTACAACGACGCGACCGCGGGGACGCCAACCATTACGGCCGTGCTCGACGGCGGCGCGAGCGTGACTCAGACCGAAACGGTCACCGCACCAGCGGCACCACCAGCCTCGCTGGGGGCACCCGAGCCTCAGGCCGCAACAGCCACGCCAAAGCCGGCACCCAAGCCGCGGCGCCGGGTCGTGGCCGTCACGAAGCGCTTCGTCGCCGGCCACCTCGTGGTGGCGGTGCGGGTCGCCAGCGGCAACGCCCGGCCGAAGGGCGTCCCCGTTCACATCCGGATCCGTCGCGGCAGCAGCACCGTCGCGAACGTCACCCGGGTCACAGCGAAGGGTGGCGTCGCAACCTGGCGCAGCGCCAAGAAGCTTCGGCCCGGCGGCTACGTGGCGACGGCTGCCATTCGCTGAGCTTCGACCGCGTCCCTGACCCAGCAGTCTGTGACGTGGTCGTTGACGACGCCACAAGCCTGCATCGCGGCATAGACGGTCGTCGGGCCGACGAAGCGGAACCCGGCCTGCTTCAGGCGCTTCGAGAGCGCGGCCGACTCCGGGGTCGAGGAGTGCCAGTCGCCGGCTCCCGAGGGCGGGGAATGCTCCGCCGGGGCGTGGCCCCAGAACAGCTCGGGCAGCGGCTCGGTCTCGCGCAGCGCGACCGTGGCGCGCGCGTTCGCGATCGCCGCTTCGATCTTGCCGCGGTGCCGGACGATCGAGGCATCCGCCACAAGGCGATCGATGTCGCGCTCGCCGAACGCGGCGACGCGGTCGGGGTCGAAGCTCTCGAAGGCCGCCCGGAAGCCCTCGCGCTTGCGGAGGATCGTCAGCCAGCTGAGGCCGGACTGGAAGCCCTCGAGGCTGAGCCGCTCGTAGAGCCCACGCTCGTCGCGCACAGGGCGTCCCCACTCCTCATCGTGGTAGGCGATGTAGAGCGGGTCGGTCGTCGGCCAGCAGCGGACGAGGTCTATCGCTCGTCCAAAACCTCGACCTGGACCATCCCGTCTTCCACCGTGACGGGATAGGTGTCGACCTTCTCGTAGGCCGGGAGCGACAGCGGCATGCCCGTCTCGAGGTCGAACGCCGACCCGTGGCGCGGACAGATCACGCGGCACATGTCCTGGTCCCACTCGCCTTCGCACAGGGGGCCGTCGTCGTGCGAGCAGCGGTCCTCGAGCGCGTAGAGCTTCCCGTTGCAGTTGTAGACGCCGATCGACGTCCACCCGAGCGTGACGATCTTCGTGGAGCCCGGGGGGAACTCGTCGAGCGGCGCGACGTGGATCTTCCCCAAGGTCAATTTAGGCGAACGACAGGTCGTCGCCGCCCAGACCCTGCCACTCCTGTGGCAGGGGCGTGCCCTTCGCCTTGTGCAGGGCGACCTTCAGCACGCCGAGCCCGAGGATCGCGCACTTGAGGCGGATCGGCGTGAGCGGGATGCCGATCTCTTCGAGCAGCTCCTCCTTCTGCAGCGCCGCGACCTCGGTCGCGCTGCGGCCCGTCACGAGCTCCGTGAGCATTGACGTGGCGGCCTGCGAGATCGCGCAACCGCGCCCTTCGAAGCCGATGCTCTCGATCGTCTCGCCGTCGGCGCCGAACTTGACGGAGATCGTGACCTCGTCGCCGCAGAGCGGGTTCTGTCCCTCGGCCTGCGCGTCGGCGTTCTCGATCAAGCCGTGGCCGCGCGGCGACTTGTAGTGGTCAAGAATGACCTCCCGGTACATCTGTTCCATTTCGCTCATTGCCGAGTCTCGCTCATGCGCCGAAGGTGTCCTTCACCTTGTGCAGCCCGGCGATCAGGCGGTCGATGTCCTCGGGGATCGAGTAGAGGTAGAAGCTCGCGCGCGTCGTCGCTGCGACGCCGAGGCGGGTCATCAGCGGCTGCGTGCAGTGGTGCCCGGCGCGGACTGCGACGCCTTCCCAGTTGAGGATCTGCGCGACGTCGTGTGGGTGCACATTCTCGAGCTCGAAGCTGATGATCCCGGTGCGGCGGTCAGCCGGAGGGCCGAAGACACGCACGCCGGGAATCTCGAGCAGCGCGTCCATCGCGTGCACGACGAGCTCGTGCTCGTGCGCTTCGATCGCCTCGAGACCGACCTCGGAGACGTAGTCGAGCGCGACGCCGAAGCCATAAGCCTCTGCGATCGCGGGCGTGCCGGCCTCGAACTTGTAGGGGAGCTCGTTCCAGCTCGTGCGCTCGAGCGCGACGGAGCGGATCATCTCGCCGCCGAGGTTGAACGGCTGCATCTCCTCGAGCAGCTCGCGCTTGCCCCACAGCGCGCCCACGCCGCTCGGGCCGCAGAGCTTGTGAGACGAGAAGGCGAAGAAGTCGCAGCCGAGCGCCTGCACGTCGATGTGCTTGTGCGGCGCGGCCTGCGCTCCGTCGACGACCATGATCCCGCCCTGCTCGTGCGCCCACGCTGCGAGCTTCTCGACCGGGTTGATCGTGCCAAGCGTGTTCGAGACGAGGTTGTTCGCGACGACCTTCACGTTGCCGCGCTTCGCGATCTCGTCGAGCGCATCGAGCTGCAGCTCGCCGTAGTCGTCGATCGGGATGTGCGCGAACTCGGCGCCCGTCCGCTTGGCGACGAACTGCCACGGCACGAAGTTCGCATGATGCTCGAGCTCGGTGATCACCAC
>JAOPYY010000189.1 GCA_025964395.1 Actinomycetes bacterium
AGTGGAGGCGGCGGGAATCGAACCCGCGTCCGCGGACGCACCGGTATGAGCGTCTACAAGCATAGGTCGCCGTTAAATTTCGCTCGACGGCCGGTTGGCGACCGACCTACCGACGAGCTAGCCCTCCTGAATTGTCGCGCCTCCGACGAGTGGCTCTTCTTCGGCGCCGAGCCTGCTAGTTGATGCCATTCCCGGGACGCAGGCTTGCCCGGGATGACACGCTGGTCTAAGTCCTAAAGAACTTAGGCAGCGAGTGCGAGGTTGTTTTCCGCACTTGCGTTTTGTTCCGGTTGTTTAAGGAGGCCGACCGGAGACCTCCGCTTGCAACTCATCCGGAGAACCGACCACGTCGAAGCCATGGCGCCCCCCTATGTTTTCGTGCTCCTGAATAGTAGCCGCGGCCGAGGCTAGGTGACGACCGCCGTCTGGGCGGACGTCGCCGGCGCTGAGCCGAAGCGGTTCTTCCCCGTCACGACGACGCGCAAGGTCGCCCCCACGTCTGCGGTCGTTACGGCATAGGTCGACGTCGTCGCGCCGGGGACGTCGACGCAGTTGGCGCCCGCTGCGTCGCAGCGCTGCCACTGGTAACCAAGGGTCGCGTCGGCCGCGCTCCAGGTGCCGGGCGTCGCCGTCAGCGTCTGGCCCTGCTGCGCGGTGCCGGTGACACTGGGCGGCGTGACGATCGCGGGCGCAAGCTGCGTTGCGATGTGGCCCGCAATTGCGTTCGCGTACTTCGCCGTGACCGCTGCGCCGATCGGTCGCAGCCCCGTCTCGACGATGAGCGCCGCAACGCGATCCAGCGAGAGGAAGGCGAGGTTCTCGTAAACGCGGACGCCCTTGACGGTGATGCTCGTCGGCAGTTCGACGGTCTGGTCGTACCCCGCAACCTTCCGCAGCTTGCCAACCATCACGGCACTCGCCTTCACGTTGAGCTGCTTCGCCACGCCCGTGATGAACGCCTGGCGGCCGGCCTTGGAGCGAAAAGCCTTGTCCACGGCCGCAACATCGGCTTTTGCAGTCAACGCGCTCGCTGCGAGCTTCGTCTCGGACTGGATGCTGATGAGACGCGCAGCGCCGTTCGGCGCCGCAAACATGAAGCTCCGGACGTAAGCCGCGAGGTAGCCCTTCTCATTCACGGCACGCTGCGAGACGACTTTCGCCCCCGGCACGTCGGACGCCTGCAGGTTCATCGCCGCAATGTCGGGTGAGGCCGCAGGGGCGCCGGCAACGATCACGAGCGCGGCGATCACGACGATCAGAGCCTTCGAGCACTTGCCTGCCATACCCAGACCCCCCTAGGTTGCGTCCTTCGACTTTAGCGGCGACTCTTCACTAGCGCCGACTCTTCAAAGCGCGCTCCATTTGCCGCTTCGCGTCGCGGTCAGCGACGTCGCGCCGCTTGTCGCGCTGCTCCTTTCCCTTGGCGACCGCGAGCTCGACCTTCACGCGGCTGTCCTTGAAGTAGATCTTGGTCGGGACGATCGTCAGGCCTTTCTCGCGGACCTTCCCGTACAGGGAATCGATCTCGCGCCGGTGCAGAAGCAGCTTGCGCGGCCTGACCGGCTCGTGGTTCTCGCGGCCACCCTGGTCGTAGATCGAGATCTCCAAGCCGTTCAGCCAGGCCTCGCCGTCGCGGATGTCCGCGAAGGCCTGCGCCATCGTCGTCCGGCCGTCGCGCAGCGACTTCACCTCGGTGCCGGTGAGGACGATGCCCGCCTCCACCCGCTCGAGCAGGTCATAGTCGAACCGCGCGCGTCGGTTCTCTGCGATCAACTTCTCGGCCATGGAAAGTCGAGAGTAGCGTTGAGGGTCGGACCAGGGTGATGCCGGATAGCCACCGGAGCCGCCTGCAGGCAGCCTCATGGTCATGAACACACACATCGCATCCACACCCCAGGTCAAGCGCCTCGAGCGCACGCAGAAGCCGCGGATCATCGCCGGCGTCTGCGGCGGTCTCGCTCGCTACTTCGGCCTCAGCCCCGCCGTCTTCCGGCTCGGGCTCATCGTCCTCACGCTGCTCGGAGGCGCGGGGATCCTCGTCTACCTCGCCGCCGTGCTGGTCATCCCCGAAGAGGGAAGCGAGCAGTCGTTCGCGGAGAGGGTGCTCTCCGAGCGCCGCGACCGGCCCTGGCCGCTCATCGGCCTCGGCCTCGTCGGCGTCGCCGTCGCCGTGCTCCTCGCACAAGCTGCAGCAGGCGCAGGTTGGGTCCTCGTCCTGATCGCGGGGCTCATCGTTCTTTGGATGAGCCGCCGCGAGAAGAAGCGGCGCGGCATCGTCATCGCAGTGCTTGCCTTCATGGCCCTTGTCGTCGCGGCAGCCGCCACGGCAACGGTCGTCGCATTCGCCTGGTTCGACGTGAGCCTCGGCGACGGCGTCGGCACCCGCACCTATCAGGCCACCTCCATCAACCAGATCCGCTCCGACTACCACCAGGGGATCGGCGAGCTCCGTGTCGACCTCTCGCACATCGGCCGGGTCACCAAGGAGACGCATGTCAAGGCGTCCGTCGGCGTCGGCGAGCTGCGCATCATCGTCCCGAACAACGTGGGCGTCTACTTGAACGCGCACGCGAAGGTCGGCGAGATCTTCGGCCTCGACAGGCACGACAACGGCCGAGACGCCACCGTCCGCACCGGGCAGGGCCCGCTCGTGATCGACGCGAACGTCGGTGCAGGTCAGATCAACGTGGTGCGCGCAGGATGAATCAGATCTCGGTGCTGCCGTTCGAACGCAGCGGAGACGACCGCGTGATCGCGGGCGTCTGCGGAGGGCTCGCGTCGACGCTCGGCGTCGACGCGACCCTCGTCCGCCTCGTGTTCGCAATCCTCTCGATCGCAGGCGGCGCCGGCATTCTCCTCTACTTCGCCCTCTGGGCCTACGACGGTGGCAAGCGCACCTGGCCCGCAGTCGTGCTGATCGCCGCTGCGGCGTGCTCGCTGCTGCTGGCGCTGGGGCTCTCGGGCGTCGCCGTCCTCGGCGCGGGCTTGATCGCCGCCGGCCTCGGCCTCCTCCTCGTTCGCGGCGGCTCGATTCGGAGTGGAGGGAAGCTCCCAGTCCCGGTGATCGTCCTGATGGTGATCGGCGCGGCCACGCTCCTCGATCACGTCGGCACGTCAAACTCGTTCATCGGCCCCGGTGCCGTGGTGGGAGCGCTGCTCCTCGTGCTCGGGCCGTGGGTCTGGCAGCTCTGGCGCGAGCACCTCGAGCGCATTCGCCTCCAAGAGCGGGCCGAAGTAGCAGCGCGCATTCATGACTCAGTCCTACAGACGCTCGCACTCGTGCAGCGCCACGCCGAAGACGCCCCGCGCGTCTCCGCGATCGCGCGCCGACAGGAACGCGAGCTTCGCCGCTGGTTGTACGGCAGCGGCGCGGGCGACGCGGTAACGCTCGCCGACGCGCTTGCCGAAGCGGCAACCGAGGTCGAGGAGTTGCACGGCGTACGCGTCGAGCTCGCGAGTGCCGGCGACCTCACGCTGGACGAGTCGCTGCAGCAGCTCGTGCTCGCGGCACGGGAGGCGATGACGAACGCCGCCAAGTTTTCGACCGCAGACGAGATCTCGGTGTATCTCGAGGCGAACGGCGATCAGGTCGCCGTCTTCGTGCGCGACCGCGGTATCGGGTTCGACCCTGCCGCGATCCCGGCCGATCGGCGCGGGGTCGCCGAGTCGATCGCAGGGCGCATGCGCCGCGCGGGCGGTACGTCCGCGATCGTGTCGGCGCCCGGCTCCGGCACCGAGGTCGAGCTGACGCTCCCGAGGGCGGCACAGTGATCCGCGTCGTGCTCGTCGACGACCACGTGCTCTTCCGCGCAGGCGTGCGCGGCGAGCTCGGCGCGGCCGTCGAGGTGGTCGGCGAGGCGGGCAGCGTCGACGAAGCGGTGCCGCTGATCCGCGAGCTCGATCCGGACGTCGTGCTGCTCGACGTCCACCTCCCGGACGGCGGCGGTGAAGCCGTGATCGCCGCGGTCGCGCAGGAGCGGCCGGGCGTGAAGTTCCTCGCACTGTCGGTCTCCGACGCGGCGGAGGACGTGATTGGCGTGATCCGCGCCGGCGCACGCGGCTACGTGACGAAGACGATCTCGAGCGACGAGCTCAACGATGCGATCGCGCGCGTGTCCGACGGTGACGCCGTCTTCTCACCGCGCCTCGCCGGGTTCGTGCTCGACGCGTTCCGCGACGGTGCGCGCGTCGGTGACGACGCGGAGCTCGAGACCCTCACCGCGCGCGAGCGCGAGGTGCTGCAGCTGATCGCCCGCGGCTACAAGTACAAGGAGATCGCCGCCCGCCTGCACCTCTCGGTGAAGACCGTCGAGGCGCACGTTTCGAGTGTGCTGCGCAAGCTGCAGCTCTCGTCGCGCGCGGAACTGACGCGCTGGGCGCACGAACGCCGCCTCATCTGACCGCGACACGGCCCGGGCGGCCATGGCCGGTGTCAGACACCGGGAAGTGCGCTTCGCATGAAGGACACGTTCGTTCGGGACATGGCTAGGGACAGTCCCTAGACATGGCCGAATTGGAGAGGTCTGCGGGGCCTAGGCGAGGGCCAGCTCGACCTTGCCCTCGTTGCGGGCGATCGACTGGACGCGCACCTCGATCGGATCGCCGAGGCGATAGGTGCGCCGGGTCTGGCGGCCCTCGAGGGCGGTCCCGAGCGTGTTGATCTCGAAGTACTCGCCCGGCAGGCGCCGTGCGGGCAGAAAGCCTTCGAAGACATCACCGAAGCGGATGAAGAGCCCGGAGCCGATCACACCCGCGATCTCCCCCTCCCATGGCTCCTCCCACCCGCGCTCGAAGAGCCGCCGGTCGAGCAGCCACGCGAGACAGATGTCGTCGGCGAGGTACTCGATCTTCCCCGCCTCCCGCTCGCGCTCCGAGGTGTGCTCGGCGAGCGACTGGAGGTCCTTCGGCACGCGCTCGTCGGACAGGCCGAGTTCGTGCAGGAGCGCTCGGTGCACCACCAGGTCGGGATAGCGGCGGATCGGTGACGTGAAATGGCAGTACGCGGTGCTCGCAAGTCCTGAGTGGCCGAGGTTTTGCGGGTCGTACCGCGCCTGCTTGAGCGCACGCAGGACGAGCGACGGGAACGCCCACCGCCCGCGCCCCGAATGCGCCACGTAGTCCGCGACGCGCTTCGAGATCTCTCCGGCAAGGGTCGCCGCCTGCTGCGGGGAGAGCCGCTTGGGCGCGGGCGGCGTCGGCACCTTGAGGTTCGCGAGCTTCGCGAGCAGGTGCTCGACCGACATCGGATCGGGCTTCTCGTGCACGCGGTAGAGCGCCTCGCGGTTCCGCGAGGAGAGGAATGCCCCGACGTGCTCATTGGCGAGGATCATCAACTCCTCGACGAGGACATGCCCTTGCGGCTCCGACTCGAGCCACGCGTCGGCCACGCCTCCCTTGCCGTCAAACCGGAACACCACCTCCGGCGTTTCCACCTGGAGCGCCCCGCGCGCGAAGCGCGCCGCCCGCAGCCGCTGCGCCATCTCGTCGTTGAGCGCGAGCGCCTCCACGATCTCCGGCGGCGCCTCGCGGCGCTCCGCCTCGCCGTAGGTCAGGCGCGCGTCCGAGCGGATCGTCGAGCGGTAGAAGAGCGGCTCGCCCTTCGGCGGGAGCTCCACGGTGACGCACAGCCGGTCCTCGTGGGGGCGCAGCGAGCAGAGCTCGTCGGCCAACTCGTGCGGGAGCATCGGCGCGACGGTGCCAGGCACGTAGGTCGAGAGCGCGCGCCGCGCCGCACCGCGATCGAGCGGCGTGCCCGCGCTGACAAACCACGATACGTCTGCGATGTGGACCCACGCGCGGATGCCGTCCGCCTCGCGGCGGAACGAGAGCGCGTCGTCGAAGTCCCTCGCGGTGTCAGGGTCGATCGTGTACGTGAGCAGGTCGCGCAGATCGACGCGGTTCGGGTCGTCCATCGGCGGAATGCCATGCGGCTCGAACGCCTGGCGCGCGCCGCGCTCGATGAGCAGCGCCTCGAGCACGTTCTCGATGCGATCGGCGGGACCGATCCGCTCCTCGAGCTTCGCACGGCCGCGGCCGGTGCGGACGACGGCGAGATCGCCGCTCTCCACGTCGCCGATGCCTTTCGCGTCGAGGACGACCTGGACGCCGGGCGTGAAATACGGGTCGCCGACGATCAGCCGCCCGCGGCGGCTAACTTCGACGACGAGCCGTGAAGAGTCGGAGTGCTGCGTCAAGGGCGTGCCGCGAGCGTATGTCAGGCTGTACGCCGTTGCGCGAGATGTCGACGCCCGCAGGCGTCAGGTAGCGGGCGACGGTCAGTTTCAATGCCGCGCCGGAGGGCAGCTGCACGATCTCCTGGACGAGCGACTTCCCGTAGGTCGGCTCGCCGATGATCGACGCGCGGCCGTGATCCTTGAGCGCGCCGGCAACGACCTCCGAGGCGCTGGCGCTCCCGCCGTCGACGAGCACCGCCAGCGCGGTCGTGGATGCGGCGCCACCCTGTGAGTAGAGGATTCGCAGCGGCTTGTGCGCGCCGGCGAGTGAGACGACGCTCGAGCCGGGCCGCAGGAACAGCGAGGCGACGCCGACCGCCTCGTCGAGCAGGCCGCCGGGATTTCCGCGCAGGTCGAGCACGATCGCATCTGCGCCCTGCCGCGTCAGGCGCCGTACGGCCCCGGCGGTCGCGGCGGCGGTGCCGCGCGAGAACGCATCGAGACGAAGCACGCCGAGGCGGTGATCGAGCTGCATGTGCACCGGGTGCAACGCGAACTCGCGCCGCACCAGCTCGAATTGCATCGCGCGCCCATTGCGCAAGACGCGCAAGGTCACTCTGCTCCCCGGCCGCCCGAGGATCCGTCCCATCGCCTCATGGAAGGACAGCGCCGCGGTCGACGACCCATCGACCGCCATGATCGTGTCGCCGCGGCGCACGCCTGCCACGCGCGCAGGCCCGACCATCGTGCTGCGCACGAGCAGCCCACCGGGCGCCGGCAGGACGAAGACGCCGATCCCGCCGTAGCCGCCGGACGAGGCCCGGCGCGCAACGCGGTACTCCGAGGGCGAGAGGTACGTCGTGTAGCGATCGTGCAGCGCCTGGATCAGGCCGGGCACCGTCGGCTTCCCGAGCACCTGCTTCGGCAGGTTGCGGTAGTAGTGCGACGCCAGCTCGGCCCGCACCTGCTCAACTTCGGCGTGCGGCCGCGCAGCGTGGGTCATCGGGCGCAGCGCAAGGCCGATCCCGAAGGCCACGAGCGCCGCAAGCGCCACAGCGAGGACAACCGTCCGCCGCACGATCAGCGGAGCCTAAGCGATCCGGTCCCGGATCGGTAGAGGCTCGTTTAGACCTGGAGGAATTAGACCTGGAGGAAGCGGCGGATCGTCAGGCCGGAGCCGATCGCTCCGAGCCCGAGGCCCATCCCGATCAGGATCAGGGCAACCAGCGGGAAGCTGAGGGCCTTCACGTCGCTGTCCCCGGAGAGGTGCGGGAGGATCGACGGGAGCGCGATCGCCTTGCCGAGCACGAGGAAGAAGACCGCGAGCAGCGAGCCGAAGAGACCGCAGATCAGCCCCTCGAGCATGAACGGACCGCGGACGAACCAGTTCGTCGCCCCGACGAGCTTCATCACCTCGATCTCACGTCGCCGCGAGAAGATCGAGAGGCGAATCGTGTTC
>JAOPYY010000232.1 GCA_025964395.1 Actinomycetes bacterium
AGCACGTTGCCAAGCGTGTTCATGTCCTTCTGCAGCGAGCCGGAGTCCCGTACGAGATGGAGCAGCAGGTGTGCACGTCCTGCAGCCGAATCCTCGACGAGAAGCCGGTCAAGCGCGCCGCCGCTTAATCGGCCGCAGTGCTGCAGGCGCCTTGGCCGGCACTGCCGGCCGTCTCGGCGTTACCGAGCTGATCTGCTCGTAGGGCCGCCCGAGCGGCGGACGCGGATCTTCGTCGCCGGCGTTCGGCCAGAGCGAGCAGGCGCGCTCGGCTTGCGCGGCAATCGTCAGCGACGGGTTGACCCCGAGATTCGCGTTCACGGCTGAGCCGTCCAGCACGTGCAGGCCAGGCGCGGCAAGGACGCGGTGGTAGCGGTCGACGACACTCCCCACGCACGCGCCGCCGAGGATGTGCGCCGTGGTCGGCGTGCCGAGCACGACTTCGTTGATCGAGCTTCCCGCATCGCCACCGATCAGCTCAGCCGCGATGCGCGCGGCCTCGTTCGCGACCGGGATCGTTCCCGGCGCATTCGACTCGAGCGACGTCAGCCGGCCGCGCTTCATGCGGACGCGCAGCGCGTTGTCGCGCGTCTGCATGACGAGCAGGATCACCGTCCGCTCCGACCAGCGCCGCAACCAGAGGCTGCGGGCGAACGCTAGCGGGTGGCGGAGCGCGGCGGTGAGCCAACGGGCCGGCCCGGCCTCGTCGACGAGGATCGTCCCGAGCAGGCCCATCAGGCTCGAGCCCTTCCCGTAGCGCACCGGCTGGATCTGCGTGTGCTCGTCTGCGCGGATCATCGACGTGATCGCGACGCCGTGTGAGTAGTCGACGTCGGCGCGCTTCGCCGAAGCGCCGACGATCACCTCGGAGTTCGTGCGCACGTCGTTCCCGACGTGCGGCCCGCCGAGCCCGGACCGGAAGAGGATCCCGAGCGTCCCGAGCACGCCGGCGGCGACGACGACCTGGTGCGCCCGAAATGCACCGCGGCTCGTTTCGACGACCCAACCTTGTGTTGAGTCAACACAAAGTCTGAGAACCTTCGTGTCGGCGTGGATCTCGGCGCCGTTCTGCTGCGCGAGCCAGAGGTAGTTGCGGTCGAGCGAGTTCTTCGCGCCGCGGCGGCAGCCGGTCATGCACGCGCCGCGCAGGTCGCAGCCGTTGCGCAGCGGGCCCGCACCGCCGAAGTACGGATCGACGCCGTCCTCGCCGAACCACACGCCGACCGGCGTGTGCTCGAACGTGTCGGCCACGCCAAGCCGCGACGCGATGCCGCGAAGCACCTCGTCTGCAGGGGTGTTGGCTGGATTGCGTGTGACGCCGAGCATCCGCCGCGCTTGCTCGTACCACGGCGCGAGCTCCTCGGCCCACGACGGGTCGTGCCAGACATGCGCCGGAGGCTCGTAGAGCGTGTTCGCATAGACGAGAGAGCCGCCGCCGACCCCCGCGCCCGAGAGGACGAGCACGTCGCGTAGCGGCGTGATCCGCTGGATGCCGCGGCAACCGAGTCGTGGCGCCCACAAGTAGTCGCGCACGTGCCAGTTCGTGGTCGGGAAGTCGGCGGGCTCGAAGCGCCGGCCTTCCTCGAGCACCGCGACGCGGTAGCCCTTCTCCGTCAGCCGGAGCGCGGCCACCGCGCCGCCGAACCCGCTGCCTACGACAACGACATCAAGCAACGAGCGAGCACCTCCCCGGCCGAGTCGTGGATCACGAGCTCGGCGCGTGCGTCGTACGGCGTCGGGTCGCGGTTGACGATCGCGAGCTTGCCGCCGCGGGCGAGCGTCTCTTCGGGCAGTCCCGCGACGGGCCACACCTCGAGCGACGTGCCGACCACGAGTAACAGCTCCGCGTCTTGGGCGAGCGCGGTCGCGCGGTCGATCGCCTCGACGGGCAGGAGCTCACCGAACATCACGACGCCCGGCTTCAGCACGGCACCGCAGTCCGCGCAAAGCGGCAGCGGCAGCAGCTCGCGTACCTGCTCCTCGCGCCGGCCACAGGCGACGCACACCGCGCCGGCGATCGAACCGTGCACCTCGATCACATCGCGCGAGCCCGCAGCCGCGTGCAGGCCGTCCACGTTCTGCGTGATCAACGCCTGCACGAACCCGCGCGACTCGAACTCGGCCAGCGCGACGTGTGCCGGGTTCGGCTCCGCGTCCGCAAGCACGTCGAGGCGGCGCGCGTAGAACTCCCAGATGCGTTCGGGGTCGCGCTGGAACGCTTCGATCGACGCGACCTCGTACGGGTCGTATTGCGCCCAGATCCCGCCGGCGCTCCGGAAGTCCGGGATGCCGCTCTCCGTGCTCACACCGGCGCCGGTGAGAACCACGCACGGTTGATCGAGGCGGATGAGCTCCGCGAGAGCCTCTGCGCTCACGCGGTCAGTATCGCGGGTCACCCTTTCGGGGCTGAAACGGTCCGGCGCCCCGTCTAGGCTGCCAGTCCTCCAAGGAAAGGCCTGCGGTGAAGCATCAAGTTCTCAGCGCGTGCGCGCTCGTTGTCGTTGCCTGCGTGCTCGCACAAGCGAGCGCCCTGGCGGCCGGCCCGAAGCCGTCGGCTGCGGTGCCCTACGACTGTGGGAAGCTGCTTCCGCCGTCTCGCCTCGCTTCGCTGACCAGCGGGACGTTCACCAAGATCTACGCGAAGGCGATCCCGGCGGGCACCATCAGCTTGTGCGGCTATCAGGGAACCGCCCAGGCCGAAGAGAACGCCGTTCCTTCCGACGCGATGCACCCGGACATCGCCCTCCACATCATTGCGGGCACGAGCGCGGCCGCCAAGAAGGCCATCGCTAGGGATTGGCAGCTCTACGCGCAGCCTGCGGGCAGCGGGAAGTCGTCCTGCACCTCAACGGTGCCGGGCGCAACGCCCCGGGACCCTCGCGACTGTGTCGTGCAACCGCTCGCAGGTTACGGCGACC
>JAOPYY010000233.1 GCA_025964395.1 Actinomycetes bacterium
ACGACCGAGGTCGAGGCCCCGGCCGAGACGTACAAGGGCCAGAGCGTCCCGCGCAAGGAAGACCGGCGTCTCGTGCAGGGGCAGGGCGTCTTCGTCGACGACGTCAAGCGGCACGGGATGGGCTACATCCACTTCGTCCGCTCGCCGTACGCGCACGCGCACATCACCTCCCTCGACGTCTCGAAGGCCGAGGCGGCGCCCGGCGTCTACGGGACGCTGACGGGCGAGGAGGTCGCGTCGCTCACCGATCCGTTCTTCCAGATCTCTTCGGTGCCGGGCGGCAACATCAAGGACTACGCGCTCGCAGTCGGCAAGGTGCGTTACGTCGGCGAGGCGATCGTTGCCGTCGTCGCGGAGACGCGCGAGCTCGCACGCGACGCCTCGGAGCTGGTCGAGATCGAGTACGAGCCGATCGCGGCGATCACCGACGCGCGCCACGCGCGCGACGAGGGCGTGCCGACGATCCACGAGGACGCCGGCGGCAACCTGATGTGGGAAGGCGTCTACGAGTGGGGCGACCTGGACGCCGCGTTCGCCGAGGCGGACAAGATCGTCAAGATCGACGAGCTGCACTTCCACCGCTTCAACTCGACACCGCTCGAGACGAACGGTGCGGTCGTCGAGTTCAACCGCGGCGTCGGGCAGTGGACGATCCACACGAACAACCAGTTCCCCGGCTTCGCCGCGATCATGATGGGCCCGGCGATGCGGACGGGGCTCGACAAGCTCCGCTTCGTCACGCAGGACATCGGCGGCGGCTTCGGCAACAAGATCACCACGCACCCGCAGCTCGTCGCGTGCTGCCTCCTCGCGCGCAAGCTCGGCCGCGCGGTCAACTGGACCGAGTGGCGCACCGACTTCCACTCGTCGATGTCGCACGGCAATGAGCGCTGGTTCCAGGACACCGAGGTCGCCGTCAAGAACGACGGCACGCTGCTCGGCTTCCGCACGAAGGCGCTCGACGACGCAGGCGCGTGGCTGCGCTACGAGCCGCTCGGCGGCGTGATCTGGGCGCAGGTCACGCCCGGCATGTACCGCTGGCGCCACATCCGCCTCGAGTTCACGCAGGTCGCGACGAACAAGGCGCCGGTCTCGCCGAACCGCGGCTACTCGCGGATGCAGCACCTCTGGTTCACGGAGCGCATCATCGACATCGTGGCGCAGGAGCTCGATCTCGACCCGGTCGAGATCCGCAAGAAGAACTACATCCGCGCGGAGGACATGCCGTACGAGACGCCGAACGGCTGCATCTACGACTCGGGCGACTACGCGGGCATGCTCGACATCGGGCTCGAGCTCGCGGGCTGGAACGACCGTGAGGCGAAGCGCGCCGATGCTGCGTCGCGCGGAAAGCTGCTCGGGATCGGGATCGGGTCGACGCTCGACTCCGGCACGAACAACTTCGGCCAGTCGCGGATGATCAATCCGGAGCTCCAGTTCTCGGGGAACAACGAGGTCGCGACGGTCAAGCTGGACATCTTCGGCGAGATCGTCGTCACGCTCGGCACCACGCCTCAGGGGCAAGGGCACGAGACGACGGCCGCGCAGGTCGTCGCGGACATCCTCCAGTGCTCGGTCGACGACATACACGTGCGCGCCGGTCACGACTCGTACTGGAACTCGCACGCCGGCTTCTCCGGCACGTACGCATCGCAGTTCGCAGTCACCGGCCTGAGCGCCGTGAAGGGCGCAGCCGACATGCTCGCGGCCGAGATCAAGAAGCTCGCGGGCGCCGTTTTCGGCGGCGTTCCGGAAGAGGCGCTCGAGCTCGCCGAAGGCACGGTGCGCATCAAGGACAACCCGGACGCAGCGCTCCCGTTCATGGCGTGCGGCGCGATCATCAACGCGAACAACGCCGGCTTGCCGGAGGACCTGGGCGTCACGCTGAACTGCCGCTACGTCTACCGGCCGCCCTTCCAGGTGCCGGACATCGAGAAGAAGTTCGGCAACCTTACGCTCACGTACGCCGCCCAGGTCCACGTCGCGGTGATCGAGGTCGATCCCGAGACGGGCTACTACGACATCGTCGACTACGTCGCGGTCGACGATTGCGGCAAGCGCATCAACCCGCAGATTGTCGAAGGGCAGGTGATGGGCGCGACTGCACAGGCGCTCGGCGCCGTCGTGCACGAGGAGTTCGTCTACGACGAGGACGGCAACCTGCTCACCCCGAACTTCTACGACTACCACGTCCCGCACGCCCTCGACATGC
Source organism: Actinomycetes bacterium (assembly GCA_025964395.1). Classification (GTDB taxonomy): domain Bacteria; phylum Actinomycetota; class Thermoleophilia; order Gaiellales; family Gaiellaceae; genus PALSA-600. Next base: position 2,213 of record JAOPYY010000233.1, read on the forward strand.
CGCCGCTCAAGACCGGCTTCCTCGAGAGCCCGTCGCCGTTCACGGCGCTTGGCACGAAGGGCATGGGCGAAGGTGGCGGCGCCGGCATCCACGCGATCTGCGCAGCGGTGCAGGACGCGCTGCGCAGCCACGGCGGCGCGAAGGTGGCGGACAGCGCGAATCCGTACCACCGTGTGTGGGAGATGCTCAACAAGCCCACCGAGGCCGGCGCGACTGTGACTACGGTGGATGCGTGAACGTCTCCGGTGAACGCCAGTTCGACGCGCCGCGCGCCGCGGTGTGGGCCGTCGTCAACGATCCGGCCTCGATGGCGAAGACGATGCCCGGCGTCGAGAGCTTCGACGTCCATGACGACAAGCGCTGGACCGCGAACGTGAAGATCCCGCTCGGGCTCGGCGGTTTGAAGATGAAGATCGACATGGACAAGACCGAAGAGCGTGAGCTCGAGTTTGCGAAGCTGCATGTCAAGGGCCAGGGAGTCGGCGCGATGCTGAACATGGAGACGTCGTTCGAGCTCTCCGATGCCGACGGCGGCACGCTGATGAGGTGGGCGGCCGATGTGAAGCTCGCCGGCCCGGTCGGATCGATGGGGCAGCGTGTGCTGCAGCCGATCGTCCACCAGCAGGTGCAGCACGTCCTGAAGGCGCTCGACCTCCAGGTGCAGAACGCCGTCGCGGAAGCCAAGGGCTAGACGTTGAGGCTTGACGTGGATCTAGGCCACTCCCGGCTGGTGGCTCAGACGCGGCGCATCTCGCCGCGCATTTCAAAGACGTGGTCGGGCTTGAACGTAGGCACCGCTATGCCCTGCGCCCGACCCGTGCGACCTGCTTGGTCTGAGCCATCCCCGCGAGCACCCCAATCCACATCAAGCCTCATCAGATGACAGTGCCCTTCCGCATCGGCGTGATGCAGCTCACCATGGAGCCGCTCGACGAGATGCTCGCGTCCGCGCGCGCGATGGACGAGGCGGGCATGGACACGATCTGGCTCGCAGAGGCGTACCCGTGGTGGCGCAAGCACGGCATGGAGGCGCGCTCCTCGACCGGTGTCGCTGCGCTGATGGCGCGCGAGACCGACCGCCTGACGAACGGCTGGGGGATCATCGCGGCCTCGACGCGCCATCCCGTGCAGGTCGCGATGGACGCGCGCGTCGAGCAGGAGGCGGCCGGCCCGGGTCGCTTCGTTCTCGGCTTCGGGACGTCGAAGATCTTCCTCAACAACACGAAGATGCAGACCAAGAAGACGCTCGGCCCGATGCGCGACGCGGTGAACATCGTGCGCGGCGTGCTCGGGGGCGAGCGCTTCGAGTACGACGGCGACACATGGAGCGCTGATGTTCCGGCGCTGCTGCCCGAGGCGCACACCCCGCGCGAGGTGCCGCCCGTGTACGTCGCTGCGACCGCGCCAAAGATGCAGGCGCTCGCCGGCGAGATCGGCGACGGGTGTCTGACACCATCGATCACGACGCCCGCGTTCGTGCGCTACACACGCGAGAACGTGAAGGCGGACATCGACATCGGGTGCACCGTCGTCGCGTCGATTCATGCGACCGACCGCGACAAGGGCCGCGACGGCGCGCGCGAGATTGCGGGCATGTACCTCGCGAACAAGGTGCAGAACATCCAGGGCTCCGCGGACACGCTGCTCGACCTTGCCGGTCTCGAGCAAGACGAGATCCGGCCCGTCGCCGAGGCGATGGAAAAGGGTGGCAGATTGGCCGCGAAGGCAAAGGTGACCGACGCGATCCTCGACAAGTGCAAGCCGATCGCGGGCACGCCCGAGGACTGCATCGCGGCGATTCAGGAGTACAAGGACGCAGGCTGCACCCACGTGATGCTCGAGCTGTGGGGCGAGGACCGGCACGAGCAGATCCGGCTGTTCGGCGAGCAGGTCCTGCCGCACGTCAGGAATTGAGCGTGCCAA
>JAOPYY010000010.1 GCA_025964395.1 Actinomycetes bacterium
TAGTTGAGCGCGAAGCGCTGCGGCTTCGGGAGCGGCACGACCTGGTAGCCCTGCGTCATCGGCTGGTTGAGGTCGCGGCCGCCCGGCGTGCCGATGTAGCCCGACACGCCCTTCTCGGCCCAGCCGAGGTAGTCGACCGCGGTGATATCGGAGAGAAAGTTGAAGCCGGCCTCGTCCCGCAGCCAGGTCGCCGCGTCGATCAGGCTCGCCGGTTCGACGACGATCGTCGTCTCCCGGTGGCGTTCGACGATCTCGACCAGACCGGGAACGTCGTCGAATTCGTTCACGACGCGACGCTCCGGATCTCGTACGCCGGGGGAACGCCCGCCTTGACCGCTTCGTGCAAGCGCACGATTCCCTCGATCAGCTGCTCCGGCCGCGGCGGGCAGCCCGGCACGTAGATGTCGACGGGGACGATCTTGTCGACGGACTGCACGATCGCGTAGTTGTTGAACATTCCGCCCGAGGAGGCGCAGGCGCCCATCGCGATCACCCACTTCGGCTCGAGCATCTGATCGTAGATCTGGCGCAGCGGCGCGGCCATCTTGTGCGACACGCGGCCGGAAACGATCAGCAGGTCGGCCTGGCGCGGCGAGCCGCGGAACGGCTCCATGCCGAAGCGCGCAATGTCATAGCGGCTCGAGACGATCGACATCATCTCGATCGCGCAGCACGCGAGCCCGAAGGTATCCGGCCACATCGAGTTCGTCTGCGCCCAGGCAACGGCCTTGGCGAGCGTCGTCAGCCCGACCTTCTGCTCGAGGTCGTTGACCTCGTCCTCGAACTTCGATGCCTTGTTCGGCCACAGCAGGCGCTCCGATTTCAGCCCAAGGTCCTTCAAGGGCTTGTCTAGTGCCATTCGAGCGCGCCCTTCTTCCAGATGTAGACGTAGGCCACGAGCAGGATCAGCAGGAAGACGAGGAACTCGAAGAACCCGAACCACGCCAGCTCGTGGAGGATCACGGCCAGCGGATAGAGGAAGACGATCTCGATGTCGAAGAGGATGAAGAGCATCGCTGTCAGGTAAAAGCTGACGGTGAAGCGCTGGCGCTTCGGTGGGCCCTGGGAGACGCCGGATTCGAACGGGATCGTGCGTTCGCGCACACGGCGGTGCGGCCGCGTCGCGAACACGAAACTCCCCACCATCATCGTTGCCGGGATCATCAGGGCGAACAGCCCGTAGATCGCGAACGGCAACCAGTCCTTGAACAACCTGCCTCCTCCGCTCTTCCGCTCGCGGACGCTAGCAGCACGAACGAAGGCGCGACGCCTTTACCCATCGGCGTTGCAGGTGTCACAAAGTTTGCCCGTACAGCCCGTTCGGTACACTCCTCCCATGGCAACCGTCGAGCAGTCTGAGACCACCGTCGTCACCCTCACGGAGGGCGCCGCGACGAAGGTCAGCAAGCTGATGGCAGAGGAGCCGGCCGGCGAGGCCGAGGTGCTCCGGATCGCCATTCAGGGCGGCGGCTGCAGCGGCTTCGAGTACGCGCTCGGCTTCGACCGCGGCGCCCAGTCGGGCGACCACGAGCTCGAGTTCCACGGCGTCAAGGTTGTCGTCGACCCATTCAGCGCGCCGTACCTCCAGGGCTCGACGATCGACTTCCTCGAAGGCCTTCAGGAGTCCGGCTTCAAGATCGAGAACCCGAACGTCACTGCTGCATGCGGTTGCGGGCACAGCTTCCAGGTTGAAGAAGGCGAAGCGCCCGACCCGTCCGCGACGGCTTGCGGCTCCGGCTGCGGCCACTCGCACTGATCCAGTCGTTCGCTCTTCGGCTCTAACTACGATCGTTCCGTGAGCGATCTGCCTCTTCGCGTCGCTGTCGTCGGCTCCGGTCCGGCCGGCTTCTATGCCGCGGACGCGCTGCTGAAGAGCGAGGACCCGCGGGTCGAGGTGGACGTGATCGACCGCCTGCCGACGCCGTGGGGGCTCGTCCGCCTGGGTGTTGCGCCCGACCACGAGAACATCAAGGCCGTCTCGCGTGCGTTCGAGAAGACCGCGGCGAAGCCGGGCTTCCGCTTCTTCGGCAACGTCGAGGTCGGCTCCACCGTCGCGCACGAAGAGCTGCTGCAGCTCTACGACGCCGTCGTCTACACCGTCGGTGCCCAGACCGACCGCCGCCTGGGCATTCCCGGCGAGGACCTGCCCGGATCGTGGGCGGCCACCGCGTTCGTCGCCTGGTACAACGGCCACCCCGATTTTCAGCACCTCGAGTTCGACCTCTCGCACGAGCGCGTCGTCGTGATCGGGAACGGCAACGTTGCGATCGACTGTGCACGGATGCTCGCGCTGACACCGGAGGAGCTCGCCCCGACCGACACGACGCACGAGGCGATCGACGCGATCAACGCGGCCGGCGTGCGGGAGATCCTGATGCTCGGCCGCCGCGGTCCGGTGCAGGCTGCCTTCACGCCGCCGGAGCTGAAGGAGCTCGGGGAATTAGCCGGAGCGGAGCCGGTGGTCGACCCGCGCGATCTCGAGCTCGATCCCGCGAGCCGGCGCGATCTGGAAGCTGATCGAGATCGCGCTAGAAGGAACTACGAGCTGCTCGAGGAGTACGCCGCCCGCGAGGCCGAAGGGAAGCCGCGCCGCATCGTCCTCCGCTTCCTCGTCTCGCCGGTCGCGATCCTCGGCGAGGACAAGGTGGAAGGCGTCGAGATCGTGCGCAACGAGCTCGTCGAGGAGGACGGCAGGATCGTCGCGCGGCCGACCGGCGAGACCGAGGTGATCCCGGCCGGTCTGGTGCTGCGCAGCGTCGGCTACAAGGGCGTCGCCCTTCCAGACGTCCCGTTCGACGAGCGGAGCGGCACGATCCCGAACGACCGCGGCCGCGTCGAAGGCGCCGAGCGCACCTACGCCGCCGGCTGGATCAAGCGCGGCCCGAGCGGCGTGATCGGGACGAACAAGAAGGACGCGGCGGAGACCGTCGAGCTGCTGCTCGAGGATGCGCGCGGCGGAAAGCTCAACCGAGCAAGTGTTGACTCAACACAAAGTCTGGAAGCGCTCTTGGACGAGCGGGACGCGTACTACGTCGAGTACGAGGGGTGGCAGGCGATCGACGCCGCCGAGCGCAGCATGGGCGAACCGCTCGGGCGGCCTCGCGTGAAGCTCCACATGTGGGAAAAACTCCTGGAAACGGGGCTGAAGAAGATCACCCGGTAGGGGGACGCCCCGAGGTTTTCCTCGGCACAGGCTTGGGATCCGATGGTCGAGTGCCTCAACTGCGGTAAGCGACGTGAGCTCCCCGAGCACGAGTGCCCCCGCTGCTCCTACGTGGGCTGGGCAATGGTCGAGGAGTTGAACGAGACCCTGCGCAAGCAGCTGAGAGACCGCGTCCTCATGGACCGCCGCATTCGCATCGCCAGTTAAGGCGGTGGAGCTAACCTCAGTGCCGTGACGAACACGGCATCCACCTCAGAAGAACTGTGGGGCGGCGAGACGCAGAAGGCGATCGCCAACTTCCCCGTCTCCGGCGAGCCCATCCCGACCCCGGTTGCGCGCTGGCTCGGCCGGATCAAGGCCGCGGCCGCCCGCGTCAACGGCGAGCTCGGTCTTCTCGACAACGAGAAGGCGCAGCGCATCGCTATTGCCGCCGACCGCGTCGCGAACGGCGAGCTCGATGCGCAGTTCCCGATCGACGTCTTCCAGACGGGTTCGGGCACCTCGTCGAACATGAACGCGAACGAGGTGATCGCGACCGTCGCCGGCGAAGGCATTCACGCGAACGACGACGTGAACATGGGCCAGAGCTCGAACGACGTCTTCCCGTCCGCCGTGCACCTCGCGGCGCTCGACGAGCTCACGCGCGATCTGCTGCCGGCGCTCGACGGCCTCGCCGCGACGCTCGAGCGCAAGGCCGACGAGTTCGCCGACGTGGTCAAGTCGGGCCGCACGCACTGGATGGACGCGGTGCCCGTGACGCTCGGCCAGGAGTTCGGCGGCTACGCCGCGCAGGTGCGCGAAGGCAAGGGGCGGATCGAGTCGACGCTCGGGCGCCTCGGCAAGATCCCGCTCGGCGGCACCGCGGTCGGCACGGGCCTGAACACGCATCCCGAGTTCGCCGCACGCGTGCGCGCGAAGCTCACGGCCGACACGGGCCTCGAGATCTCGCCGCCGGCGGATCCGTTCGAGTCGCAGGCCGCACGGGATGGCCTCGTCGAGGTCTCGGGCGCGCTGAAGACGCTCGCGGTCAGCCTGACGAAGATCGCGAACGACCTCCGCTTCATGGGCTCCGGCCCGCGCGCCGGGCTCGCGGAGATCTTCCTGCCCGAGCTGCAGAAGGGCTCGTCGATCATGCCCGGCAAGGTGAACCCGGTGATCCCGGAAGTCGTGACGCAGGTCGCCGCGCAGGTGATCGGCAACGATTCCGCGATCGCGATCGGCGGCATGCAGGGTCACTTCGAGCTGAACGTCTTCGTGCCGCTGATGGCGCGCAACCTGCTGCAGTCGATCAAGCTGCTCGCGTCCGCATCGCGGCTGCTCGACGAAAAGTGTGTCTCGGGCATCGAGGCAAACCGCGAGCAGTGCGAGAGCTATGCGGAGCTGACGCTGTCGGCCGCGACCGCTCTCAACCCATACATCGGCTACGACAAGGCGAGCGAGATTGTGAAGAAGGCCGCCGCCTCGGGCCGGTCACTGCGCGAGGTTGCGCGGGAGGAGGGTGTCTCGGACGACGTGCTCGACGAGGCGCTCGACTACCGCAAGATGGCCAACCCGCACGGCTGATATCAGCACTATTGCGGTTTCGATATTTCGCCCCTAGGATGCGCCAAGGTTGGCCGCGGAGGGCATCTACCGCTTTCTCCTTCGCATGCCGGAGGAGCTTCGCAGGCGTCTCGATGACGCCGCGTCTGCGTCCGGCCGCAGTCTGAACAAAGAGATCGTCAACCGCCTCGCGGGCAGCTTCGAGGCTCACTCACCGACCGGAGCGCATCCGGCAAAAGGGGAGCAACACATGGGGAACTTCACCAGCCGCAGGACGCTCGGCGTTCTCGTGGCGATCGCCGTCGCGTTGGCGGCAACCATCGGAGGCCTGCTCGCGACGAGCGGCGATTCGAGCGGTTCGACGAAGACGCGCATCACCCTCAAGCAGTTGCAGTACGAGTCGCAGGGTGCCGAGAGCGGCCCCGGCGGTGAGTCCAACGACTATCTGACCGCCCAGACGCAGTTCGCCGAGGCGCGCACCGCGCCGGAGGGGATCGTCGATCCCGGCGCGTACTCGTCCGCACTCGGCCAGCTCACCGGCCTGAAGACGGTCGGCGGCGCCTGGACGAACATCACGGCGGTCAAGTACGACGCGGACCATCCCGCCTACCGCGACTACTTCTCCAACTCGAGCGGCGGCTCGGGCCTCGTCACCGGTCGCATCACGGGCCTCGCGGCCGATGCGAGCGGCGACATCTGGGCAGCCGGCGCCGACGGTGGCGTCTGGCGCCACCAGGCCGGGCACGACACGCCGTACTGGACTGCGATCAGCGACGGGCTGCTCTCGCTTTCCTCGGGTGACCTCGAGTACTCGGGCGGCAAGCTCTGGTACGCAACGGGCGAGGCGAACACCGGCGGCACGAGCTACGTGGGCGCCGGCGTCTACGTGCTCTCCAGCCCGGCGACGAGCACGAGCTGGACGCGCGTCGGGGGCTCGGAGCTCGAGTCGACGACGATCGGGAAGCTCCGCTTCTCCGACTCAAAGGTGTGGGCCGCCACGCTGCGCGGCGTCTGGTCGCACAACCTGACCGACACGACGACCAACTGGACGCTGTCGTACGCACCGCACCCGGAGAACCTCCCGGCGTCGCTCAAGCCGTACGCGCAGACCGCGTCGCTCGCCGCGGCGATCGGCGCCGGCTCCTCGTCGTCGACGACGAACGCGCCGTACAAGAACATCGCGAACGACGTGGCGATCGACCCGACCAACGCGAACCACATCATCGCCGCGATCGGTTGGCGCAGCGGCGACTCCTACAACGGGTTCTACGAGACGACCAACGGCGGCAACACGTGGGTCAAGGTCAACCCGACGGGCTCGATCCCGGCGAGCGACATCGGCTACGTGACCTTCGCCTATTCGGCGCACGGAGAGAAGCTGTACGCGATCAACCAGTCGCCGGCGCTGCTCAACAAGTTCACGGGCACGGTCAACAGCTACCTCGACGGCATCTACGTGTCGAACAACGGCTCGATCGCCGGGCCGTGGTCGAAGATCGCCGACTCGACGAAGCTCGCGAACTCCGGTTCCGCGCTCAAGCAGGCGGTCTCGGGCAAGGGCTATGGCCCGGGGATCCAGGCTTGGTACAACCAGTTCCTCGCCGTCGACCCGAATGACCCGAACCACGTGTACGCGGGGCTCGAGGAGGTCTACGAGACCACGAACGGCGGTTCGACCTGGACGACGCCCGGGCCGTACTGGAACTTCTACTTCTCGTGCTGGAACCCGAACGTGCTCTACCCGCCGGACGGTGCGAGTGGCGCCAACGGCTGTCCGCAGACGACGCACTCCGACCAGCACTCGGTCGCGATCGGCGGCTCGGGCGGCAACGCGTTCGTCGTCGTCGGCAACGACGGCGGTGTCTACAAGCGCCCGCTGAACGGGAGCACGAACAGCAACGGCAACGCGACCGACTGGACGAGCCTGAACGACGGTTCGATCGACGCGCTGCAGTACTACGCCGTCGGCATCGGCAAGATCAATCACACGGCGCACACCGCCTCCGGGCAGACCGTCGACGAGAACACACTGCCGGTCGTGGGCACCTCGGCGCCGGGCGGCGTGCTCGTCAGCGGTGGTCTCCAGGACAACGGCGGTTCGCTGCTGCGTCCCGGCGCCAGCACGATGGTGTCGAACTTCGGCGGCGACGGCGGCGACGTCCTCGTCGACCCGAACGACGGCTGCAACATCGTGCAGGAGTACGTCGTCCTCTCGATGAGCGTGACGCAGACGTGTGCGCATCCGGATCCGTCCGTGCACCCGGACGCGTTCCTCGACCTGTCTCAGTCGACGACGTTCAAGATCGGCCCGCCCGACATCAACGCGCGCTTCATCGCACCGTTCGTGGCGAACAAGCAGAACATCAACGAGTGGCTCGCCGGCGGCAATCACCTGTGGGTACAGGAGAACGGCTTTGCGATCCGTAGTGGTGCCGAGTGGGGCCAGCCCATCTATTCCTTCGGTGGAAGCGGCGTGCGGGTGGCGACGGCAGTCTCGATGAATGGCAACATCGCGATCGCGTCCTGGTGTGGCCCGTGCAACAACAGCGGTTTCGCACGCGGCATCGCCATCGGCACGAAGGGCGTCAACGGCAAGTGGACGTTCGCCGAGCCCCTCTCCGGCACGAATGCGACCACTGTGGCGGGGAGCGATCCGCTGACGCAGTCCGGATTCCCGCGTCGCTATATCGGTGGCGTGGCCGCCGCGAAGGACGGGACGCTCTACGCGGCAGTCGGAGGGTTCTCCCGCCACTTCACCGAGGGCGAGGGCGCGGGCTACGGCCACGTCTTCATGTCCACGGACAAGGGCGCGACCTGGCAGGACATCTCGGACCAGGCCACGACGAAGTTCCCGGATGTTCCGGCGAACAGCGTTCAGGCGCTCGACGACGGCACGCTCGTCGTCGGCACTGACCTGGGTGTCGTCATCCGCCAGCCGGGTGCGACGACCTGGAACCGCGTCGGCACGAACCTGCCGCTGACGGTGGCCATGGACGTCGAGCTCGGCCCGGACGGGAACATCTACGCGGCCACGCACGGCCGCGGGATCTGGAGCATCCCGAATCCGACCGCGGCTCCGACGACGACGACCACAACTCCCACGGCGCCGAAGAAGAAGTAGCTCCGGCGCGAAACGGGGTACCGAGCGGGCCGCCTTCGGGCGGCCCGCTCTCGTTTTCTCGGAGGGCGCTGCTAGTAGGAGACGGCGCCGCGGCCGGTCTCGGCCGCGTGGCGCTGCTCGTCTGCGCGGTAGCTCGAGCGCACGAGCGGGCCGGAGAAGACGGAGCCGAACCCGAGCGCCTCGACCTGCTCGCGGAACCACTTGAACTCGTCGGGGTGCACCCAGCGGTCGATCGTCGCGTGCTTCGGGCTCGGCTGGAGGTACTGGCCGATCGTCACGACGTCGACGCCATGCGCGCGCAGGTCGTGCAACGTGTCGACGACCTCGTCGTTCGTCTCGCCGAGGCCGACGATGATTCCGCTCTTCGTCAACACCTTGTAGTCGGCGATCTCCTTCGCGCGGCGCAGCAACTCGAGCGCGCCGTCGTAGCTCGCCTTGCCGCCGCGCATCTTGCGATGAAGGCGGCGCACGGTCTCGATGTTGTGGTTGAAGACGTCGGGGCGGGCGCCGATCACCGTCTGCAGCGCCTCCTCTTCGACGCCGAGGAAGTCCGGCGTCAGCACCTCGATCGACGCGTCGGGCACCTTCGCCTTGAGCGCGCGGATCGTCGCCGCGTAGTGGCCGGCGCCCTTGTCCTCCACGTCGTCGCGATCGACGGACGTGACGACCACGTGCTTCAGGCCCATCTGCTTCGCGGTCTGTGCGAGGCGGAGCGGCTCCAGCGGGTCCACGGGATCGCTCGGCTTGCCGCTGTTCACGTAGCAGTAGCGGCAGGCGCGGGTGCAGGTCTCGCCGAGGATCTGGAACGTGGCCGTGCCGCGACCCCAGCACTCGGCGATGTTCGGGCAGCGGGCCTCCTCGCAGATCGTGTGCAGCTGCGCCCCGTGACTCAGCTTCTTCACGTCGAAGTAGCTGCCGTTCTGGGACGGCGCGCGCACCTTCATCCATTCGGGCCGCCGAGGGCGCTCGGCCACGGGAAGCGATTCCTGCACGCAACCAGTCTAGAGAGGGGCGCTACAGTCAGGTCGTGGCAGTTGTTGCAGTCCTCGCCGCCCTCCTGAGCGGGCTCTACGGGGTCGTCACGCGCGGGCCCACCAAGCCCGTGTGCCAGGTCGACATGCCGTGCTCGGCGCCTTACAGCCGCGCGACGCTCGTTTTCACGCGGTCAGGCGCGATGCGGAAGGTGACGACGGATGGCCAGGGCAAGTACCGGGTAGCCCTACCGGCGGGCCTCTGGTCGCTGCGCGTCCAGAGCTCCCAGTTCGGCTGGGCCCCGAGGACGGTGACCGTGCCGCGCGGCCGCTACGCGCGCGTCAACGTGGACGTCGACACCGGCATCCGCTAGAGGCTAACGGCCGAGCGCAGGCGCGCGGCCGACGAGCTCTGCGTAGCGGCCGTCCAGGTCGAGGAGCTCTTCGTGTGTGCCCCGCTCGACGATCCGCCCGCCGTCCAGGACGACGATCTGGTCGGCATCCTGCACGGTTGACAGTCGGTGGGCGATCGCGATCGTCGTGCGTCCCTCCGCAAGCCGGTCGAGTGCTTCCTGCACCTGACGCTCGGTCTCCGTGTCGAGCGAGCTCGTCGCTTCGTCCAGTACGAGGATCGGCGGATTGCGCAGGACGGTGCGCGCGATCGCGATCCGCTGCTTCTCGCCACCGGAGAAGCGGTAGCCGCGCTCGCCGACGACCGTGTCGTAGCCCTCGGGTAGCGACGCGATCAGCTCGTGGATGCGCGCTGCAGCCGCGGCAAGCTCGATCTCCTTGTCGGTTGCGTCCGGTTTTGCGAAGCGGAGGTTCTCGCGCACGCTCGCATGAAACAGGTACGTCTCCTGCGACACGACTCCGACGAGCTCTGCGAGCGACGCGAACGAGAGATCGCGCACGTCCGTGTCGCCGATCTCGACGCTCCCCTCGTTGACGTCATACAGCCGCGCGGCAAGATAACCAAGCGTCGTCTTGCCGGCGCCGGTCTCGCCGACGAGTGCCGTCTTCGTTCCGGCGGGCACCGTGAAGGTGACGTCCTCGAGCGTCCAGGCGCCGTCGCCGTAGCGGAACCACACGTGGTCGAACGTGACGTCGCCGGCCTCGTCGAGTGTGCGCGCGCCGGGACGCTCTTCGATCTCGACCGGTTGATCGAGGTAGTCGAAGATCCGGTCGAAGAGTGCGAGCGACGTCTGCACGTCGAGCCCCACCCCGAGCAGCGAGCCGACGGGGAAGAACAGTCGCGTCTGCAGCGTGGTGAACGACACCAGCGTCGGGATGGAAATCGCGTGCGACCCGTGCGCGAACGCGATCCCGGCGAACCAGTACGCCGCGACCGGCATGATCGCGAAGCTCGTCTGGATCGCCGCCATCACCCACCGGCCCGCCATGCGCTGGCGCACCTCAAGGTCGGCGAGCGTCTGCGACTCACCTTCGAACCTGTCGGCGAGCTCGTCGGTGCGCCCCATCGTCTTGCCGAGCAAGATGCCGGAGACCGACAGCGACTCCTGGACGAGGCTCGAGATGTCGGCGAGCGTCTCCTGCGTCGACTTCGCGATCTGGCGGCGCTGCTCGCCGACGCGTCGCGTGAGCAACACGAACACGGGGATCAGCGCGAACGCGAAGAGTGAAAGCTCCCAGTTGAGCGCGGCCATGCCGATCATCGTCGCGAGCACCGTTGTCACGTTGGAGACGATCGAGGTCGCCGTGCTCGTCACGACGCTCTGCACTCCGCCGATGTCGTTCGAGATGCGCGACTGGATCTCGCCGGTACGCGTGCGCGTGAAGAACGCGAGTGAGAGCCGCTGTAGGTGACGGAAGACCGCTGCGCGCAGGTCGTGCATCACGCGCTGGCCGACCTGGTTCGAGAGCAGCGTCTGCCAGACGCCGAGTGCACCCGTCGCGATCGCGATTGCGATCATCCCCGCGGCGAGCAACGACAGCCTTGTCGTCTCGTTGCGCTGGATCGCCTCCAGCACGCCGCGGAGCAAGAACGCCGGTACGACGCCGAGCGCAGCCGAGACGAGGATCAGTGCGAGGACCGCGGCGAGCCGGCGGCGGTACGCGCGGAAGAGCCGCGCGATGCGCGTCAGGTTCGCGCGGCGGACCGCCGGGTCGGCCGGGCGGACGGGAGCCTCCTGAGAGCCGCGATGGAATCCTCCGAACATCCGCCCACGGTAGACCGCGGCGCTACGCTCGCGCGGGTTAGGGTCGGGGCGTGCGGCGGGTCTGTGTGTTCTGTGGGGCCTCGAGCGGGCGGCTGCCCGCGTACGGCGACGCGGCGCGCGCGTTCGGAGCAGCGGCTGCGGCTCGCGGGGTCGGGATCGTCTACGGCGGTGGGCGGGTCGGGCTGATGGGGGCAGTTGTCGATGCGGCACTTGCCGGCGGTGGTGAGGTGATCGGCGTGATCCCGCAGGAGCTCGTCGATCGTGAGCTCGCGCACGGCGGGCTGAGCGAGCTACGCGTCGTCGGTTCCCTCCACGAACGGAAGGCGCTGATGGCCGAGCTCTCCGACGGGTTCGTCGCGCTGCCCGGTGGCTTCGGGACGCTCGACGAGCTACTGGAACAACTCACCTGGTCGCAGCTCGGCTTGCACGAGAAGCCGATCGGCCTCTTCGACGTCGAGGAGTACTGGCGTCCGCTGATCGCGCTGGCGCGTCATGCGACCGACGAAGGCTTCGTCCGGGAATCGGATCTCGGCGCGATCGCCGTGGGCACGGACGCCGCGGGCCTGCTAGACCGCCTGGAGCGGATGATGCGCGAGGCGCGCCCGCGGCCGAAGTGGTCGCGCCCGCCGGCGCCCTAGCTCTTGCGGGTCAGCTGCCGAAGAGCACGGCGACAACGAGCGCCGCGGCAACGGACGCCGCGACGACCGCGCCCACCCAGGCCAGCAACTGAAGGGTTGCCTCCATCAGCGAAGCCTGGACCCTCCGTCGGACGGATTGGTGCCCAATCCCCTGTGGATCGTCCGTCACTGTTTCGTGCCTGTGTCTGACACCGGCCATGGCTCTGCCGGCCGTGCCCCAGTCGGTGGGTCAGCCGAATGCGGGCGGAAAGACGACGCGGCCGCGGACGGCCGGGTCGTAGGCCGCGAGCTTCACAGCCATCCAGGCCGCGCCGAAGTCACGCGGCGCCTCGAGCCCCAGCGCGGTCGCCGGCTCGAAGCCGAAGCGCGGGTAGTAAGTCGGGTGGCCGAGTACGAGCACGAGCGGCTCGCCCGCCTCGTCGGCGAGCCGCAGGGCCTCGCGGGTGAGCTCCGAGCCGATGCCGCGGTTCTGGTGCGACGGGGCGACGCTCAGCGGGCTGAGCTGGAACGGACGGTGGTCGCCCATCTCCATCCGGGTGAGCATCACGTGGCCGACGATCGCGCCGCCGTCCTCGTAGACGAGCGAGATCTCGGGCTCGAGCTCGCGCACGACGCGCAGCGCCTCTTCCGAGCCTTCGAACGCCACGTCGGTCAGCGCGACGATCGCCGCGTGATCGTCAGGCTGCGCGGATCTGAGCAACGGTCGCAGACGAAAGCTCGTCGAACGAGACGCCGAACACCTCGGCGAACGCCTCCGCGGCCATCGGCCGCACGTCGTCGACGGACACCGGCCGGCCGAGCTCCCGCGCCATCGATGTGAACGCGTAACCGTCGAGCCCGCACGCGGTGATCCAGTCCGTGAACGGCGCCGGGTCGAGGTCGACATTGAGCGCGTAGCCGTGCGTCGAGATCCACTTCGAGAGATGGATGCCGATCGACGCGATCTTCCGGGGCGGGCTCTCGAGCCATACGCCGGTCAGCCCTTCGATGCGCGTCGACCCGATACCGAACGTCGCCATCGTGCGGATGAGAGCGTCCTCGAGGTTGCGGCAGTACTTCTTCACGTCCTGGCCGTACCGCGTCAGGTCGAGGATCGGGTAGCAGACGAGCTGCCCGGGAGCGTGGTAGGTCGACTTGCCGCCGCGGTCGACGTCGACGACGTCGACGACGGCGCCGTCGGGCACGTGCACCTCGCCCTCCTCGGTTCGCCGGCCGAGCGTGATCGTCGGCGGATGCTCGAGGAAGAGGACCGTGTCGGGAAGCGTTCCCTCCGCAACTGCGGCCGCGACCGAATGCTGCAGGTCGAGCGCCTCGCGGTAGTCGACCTGGCCGAGGTTGATCAGCTGTGCCTCGAGGGCCATGAAATGAGCCTAGCGAGGGTCCGAGGAGTCACGCAGAAATTCGACGGTTGCAACCGATTCGAAGCCAAGGCGCTCGAGGATCGGGGCCGACATCGGTCCGGCCTGGACGACGAGGGCAGGCGTTCCGCGGCGTACCGCATCTACCCAGCGCGCCGCGACCAGCGCTGAGTACGCGCCGCGTCCACGCGCCTGAGGAAGCGTCGCACCGCCGTCGAGGTACACCCCGCGGTCCGTGTACGACGAGATGCCGATCGCGACGAGCTGGTCGTCGACGAATGCGCCGAAGGTCGCTCGCTGCGTTGGGTCGCGCGCCTCCCAATGAGCGCGCAACGTTGCCTTCTGCGCGTCCCGATGCTCGTCGCCCCAGGCGAACGCCTCCGCGGACAGATCGGCCCCGCGTTCGTACTCTTCCAGCGTGGTGAGCTCTCGCACCTCGACGTCGTGTGTGGCCGGTGGCGCGTCCGTGAGAACCATGCACGACGCTGTCTCGAAACCGGGCATCGGGACTGCGCCGGCCTCGGACAGCCGCGCGCCGATGTCTCCCGGTGTAGTGGACGGGCCGATGCTCCAGACGAACGCGTCGCGGCCGCGGTCGCGAAACCACGCTTTCACGCTCGACACGCCGTCCGCGAAGTCGTCACCGAACCGGACGCGAGTGGCGATCCCGCCGAGCGCGTGCTGTGTCGGACCGTGGACCGCGACGAACCGATCGGTTGCGAGCAGCTGCTGCCACGGCCGCCCGCCGAGGTACGCGTACGCATCCTCCGCGAGTTCGCCTAGCTGAGCACTCACTCCGCGGCTAGTAGTCGCTCTCGCCCCACGTCTGCAGGCGCTCGCGCAGGTCGCGCAGGAAGCGGCCGGCATACGCGCCGTCGACCAGGCGATGGTCGTACGTGAGCGTCAGGTTCATCATCGACCGGATCGCGATTGCGTCGGCGCCGTTCTCGTCCGTGATCACCCACGGTCGCTTGACGATCGCGTACGTGCCGAGGATGCCCGCCTGCGGCTGGCTGATCACCGGTGTGCCGTGGAACGTGCCGTAGCCGCCGGGGTTCGTGATCGTGAACGTGCCGCCGGTGACGTCGTCGGGCGCGAGCTGCTTGTCGCGCGCACGCTTTGCGACGTCGGCGATCGCCTTCGCCATGCCGAGCAAGTTGAGCGTCTCGGCGTTCTTCACCACCGGGACGATCAGGCCCTTGCCGTCCGCGAGCTCGACGGCGAAGCCGAGGTTGACGTAGTTGCGCGTCACGATCTTGTCTCCGCGCAACTCGCCGTTCACCCACGGGTACTCGCGCAGCGTCTCCGCCGTCGCGCGTGCGATGAACGCGAGGTAGGTCGGGTTGACGCCGTAGGCCGACTGGTACTCCTTCTTCAGCTTCTCGCGAATCTGGACGACCTTCGACATGTCGACCTCGATCGCGCTCGTGACATGTGCCGACGTGTCGAGCGAGCGGCGCATGTGCTCGGCGATCCCGCGGCGCATTGCCGACATGGGCTCGTAGCTCTCGCCGAGGCCAGGAGGCGCGGCCTCCTGGCTAGGTGGCGTTTGCTTGGGCGCGGCCGCCGGCGTATCCACCGGCGCGGGTGCTGGGGCTGCGGGCGGCGCCGGTGCAGCCGCTTGCGCGGTGGCCCCGGAGTCGATGAAGGCCTGGATGTCCTTCTTGGTGACGCGCCCTCCGTTGCCGGTTCCCGGGACCTGCGACGGATCGATGCCGTGCTCCGAAGCGATGCGCGCGACGACAGGCGAAACGAACGACTTCCCGTTGCCAGATGTCTCGGCGGCGGGCGCGGGTGCTGCCGGCTCCTCCGGCTCATCCGGCGCCGCCTGACCTTCGCTCGCAGAAGCTTCAACTGCGTCCGCCGCGGGCTGGGTCGCCGGCTCGGGGGGTGACGCGGCTGCCGCACCCGGACCGCCAATGCGCGCCAGTACCGTCCCGACCTCGACGGTCTCGCCTTCGGGAACGAGGATCTCGGTCACGACGCCGGAGGCCGGCGACGGGACTTCGGTGTCGACCTTGTCGGTCGAGATCTCGAGCAGCGTCTCGTCGGCTTCGATCTGGTCGCCGACCTGTTTGTTCCACTTGGTGATCGTGCCCTCGGACACGGAGACGCCCATCTGGGGCATGACGACGTCGACTGCTGTTCCTGTAGCCATCAGTACTGAATCAACTCCTTGAGCCCGCGGACGACGTCGTCCACCTGTGGAATGAAAGCCTTCTCCAGCACCGGCGAGAACGGCACCGGTGTGTCGGGCGCTGCGATCCGGCGGATCGGTGCGTCGAGATCCTCGAACGCCTCCTCCGCGATCGTGGCGGCGATCTCTCCGCCGAACCCGCCTGTGCGCGTGTCTTCGTGCAGCACCAGCACCTTCGATGTCTTGCGCGCGGAGGCGAGCACCGCCTCCTTGTCCCACGGCATGACGGTGCGCAGGTCGATGATCTCGATCGACGAGTCCGGCAGCTGCTTCGCCGCTTCCTCGGCCGTGTAGACCATCGCGCCCC
>JAOPYY010000029.1 GCA_025964395.1 Actinomycetes bacterium
GAAAGCGAGGCTTCCCATGCCGATGATCGACGTCTACGCCACTCAGGGCACGTTCAGCGACAAGCACACGCTCGCGCAGGATCTCGCCAAAGCGGTCATGCGCTGGGAGCAGGTGCCGGAGATCCCACTCTTCCTGGACAACACTGCGGCGTTCATCCACGACCTGCCAGTGGACGCGATCTCGAACGCCGCCGGCGACAGCAACTACGTCCGCGTCCAAGTGCTCACGCCAATCGACGTCCTCGACCGCGACAAGCAACTCGGCGTCGTCAAAGAACTGACCGAGATCGTCGCCGCAGCGGGCGACCCGACGCTGATTGATCGCACCTGGGTGTTGATCACCGAATCGCCGGAGGGCGGTTGGGGCATCAACGGCCACGCGAACACCGGCGCCGACATCGTTGCAGCGGCGCGGGCCGCGCTCCAGGCGTAGGGGCTACCGCATGGTAGAGAGCATGTTTGCCGCGAGGGCCGTCTCATCAGCCCGGGTCAGTCTGCACCCGTAGCGCCGTGCCGGTACGCCAGAGGACAGCGAAGAGTAAGGTCGCTGCTCCGGTCACGACGCCGAGCGCCCCGACCGAGATGGCCGCCGCGAGCGCCTGCGACGCTCCCGCACCCGATGCGATCAGCGCGTTGGCTCTTACGACCCGAAGCGCTAGCTCCGCAGGCGGTTTGCAAGCTGCGTGCGCGACTTCACGCCGAGCTTGCGGAACACTTTGCGCAGGTGGTACTCGACCGTGCTTGGGCTGATGAACAGCTGAGCGGCGATCTCCCGGTTGGTGTGTCCTTGCGCGGCGAGGCGGGAGATCTGGGCTTCCTGGGGCGTGAGGTCGCCGAGGGTATCCACGGTCCGTTTGCGGGCACGTTCCCCTGTCGCCTCGAGCTCCACGCGTGCGCGCTCCGCGAACGCCTCCATCCCGAACTCCGAGAAGAGCTCGTGCGCCGTCCGGAGCTCCGTGCGCGCGTCGATCCGTCGCCGTTCGCGTCGGAGCCACTCGCCGTAGAGCAGGTGCGTGCGCGCGAGGTCGACGCGAAGGCGCGTCGGCCCGAACCGATGGATCGCCTCGCGGTAGAGGGTTTCGGCGACTTCTCCTTCGGCGAGCAGTGCCCGCGACCGCGCTTCGATGCCCTGCGCCCAGGGTGTGCCGCTCGCCCGCGTCGTCTCGGTCAGCACCTCGAGAGCGCCCGCCGCGCGATCGTTCTGGCCGCTGCGTGTGGCGGCCTCGATGAGTTCGACCATCGTCCACGGGGAGAACCACACCTCGTGGGGGTCCTCCGCGGCCTGCTCCGCTGCAGCGAGCGCCACGTCGTAGCGGGCGAGTCCGTTGTGCAGACAAGCTGTCGCCCATTGTGCGAGCGTCAGGCCCATTCCCTCGCCACGTGCGAGGAAGTCCTCGGTAGTGGTTTGGATCAGGCGGGAGGCGTCGGGCTCGCGGCCGCGGAATGCGACGAGCGCGAGGGGCGCGTACGGGACGTTGCGACTGTCGGTCGCATCGGTGATCGCATTCGCTTCCGCAATCAGCGAGGTCGCGTCGGCAAGGTTGCCTGCGTACAGCTCGACTCCTGCGCGGGTGCTCAGGGTGAGCGGCAGGACGGTCAGGGCACCGGACTCGCGCGCCAGGCGGACCTGCCTCCGCGTGAGTGCATCCCAGTTCTCGTAGTCCCAGATGTAGCCGGCCGCGCGACCCGCGAGCCACAGCCAACGGAGTCCTTCCTCTGTTCCGATCTCATCGTTGCCGAAGGCGGTCAGCGCCTTGCGCAGGACCGGTGTCCCTGCCGCCGCCCCGTCGGTGATCAGGACCGCCAATCCGTCGAGGAGAAGATCCGCCGCGCGCGCCGGAGGCTCCGGCGGAGGCCCGGCACGCGCTGCGGCCGCCACTTGTCGAGTATCGACCTCACCTCCGAGCCGACCCGCGAAGAGAGCGACCGTCAACGCATCGAGGTAGATCTCGCGCGCGGCCGGACCGTCGAGCGTCTCCAGACGCTTGGCCGCTCTAAGCAACAGACACGGCGCCTCACTCCCTCGATCCGCGGCGAATGAGACGCGAGCGCGAATGACGTCCACGTGCGCTCGTTGCACTTCGTCGAGGGGCCCTGCCTCGGCGCTCGAAACAAGCGAGAGCGCGTCGTCGAAGGCGCCTGCCTGCTGCTTCGCCTCGGCCGCGGCGAGTGCCCGCGCGGCGCGCCGAGCGGGGTCGAGAGTCAGGACCGAGGAGCGTTCGAGGAAGGCCGCGGCGGCGGCGAAGCCTCCACGCGCCTGCGCGCGCGCCGCGGAATGTTCGAGCTCGGCGGCGACATCCTCGTCAGGCCGCGATGCCGCCTGCGCCCGATGCCACGCGCGCCGGTCGGGGTCGAAGGTCGGATCGGTCGCTTCGGCGAGGGCACGGTGAACTTCGCTCCGCTCATCAGGTCCCGCTGCTCGATACACCGCCGAGCGAACCAACGGATGGCGGAATACAACACCGGCGTCGAAGGCGAGCAGGCCGTCCGATTGGACTGCGTGCGCGGCCGATTCCGCAATCCCGAGGCTTTGGGCAGCCCGCCACTCGAGTGCGGCGTCGCCGGTCGGATCGGGTGCCGCCACGAGCAGCAGGCGTCGCGCGTCACGGGTGAGCCGTGCGAGCCGTCGCGTGAAGCTTTCCTCGATCCGGGCGGAGAGGGGCAGCGCGGCCGGCAAGCCGAACCCACCTGCGAGCTGGGCGGGCGTCAGCCCGCGCGGCAACTCCAAGAGGGCGAGCGGGTTTCCGTGAGTCTCGAGGACGATCCGCTCCAGCACGCGCTCGTCGAGCCGCGCCGGCAGGACCGAGTCGAGCAGGGCTCGCGCATCCCGGTGGCCGAGAGGCTCGACGCGGAGCTCCGCGAAGCTCGCCAGCGCGTCGATCGGCTGCCGTGCCGCGAAGACAATTGCGATCTTCTCCGCCAGGAGGCGGCGCGCCACGAACGCGAGCACGCGCGCAGAGGCTTGGTCGAGCCACTGCGCATCGTCGACGACACAGAGGAGCGGCTGCTCCTCCGCGGCCTCCGACAAGAGGTTGAGGACCGCGAGCCCGACGAGAAACGGATTCGGAGGCCGTCCCGCGCTCAGGCCGAGCGCACCTTCCATCGCCTCTCGCTGGGGATCCGGCAGGTGCTCCATTAGGTCGAGGCTCGGCGAACACAGCTGCTGGAGCGCCGCAAACGCAAGCTCCATCTCCCCTTCGACTCCGACCGTGCGGGCGACGCGGAAGTCCGCTCCCGCCTCAATCGCATACTCGAGCAGGGCGGTCTTGCCGACGCCCGGCTCGCCGTACACCGCCAGCACCCCACCGTGGCCGTCACGAACCGCTTCCAGGACGCGGTCGAGCACGTCGCGCTCCCGCTCCCGGCCGAGCAGCTGCACCGCTGTTGCTCTCGCGACCATCCCGAGAGCATGCCACTGGGGTGCGGACTACGGGTTTCCGGGATTCGATCGCCTGGCTGCCACAGCCACGATCCAGGCATGACCGAGACAACCACACACGACATGAGCACGACCGAAACCCTCCCCGATTACGCGCCGGTCCCCCGCTCCGCTCTCGGCCCCGCGCTCAACGAACAGGGCTACTACGTCGGCCGCGTGGAGCGGAACCTCTACTGGATCACCGACGGCACCTACCAGTCGGCGTTCCTGACCACCTCGGACGGGGTCGTCGTGCTCGACGCGCCGCCGACGATCGGTCACAACATCCAGCGGGCGGTCGACGAGATCGCGTCAGCAAACGGCGTCAGCAACAAGGTCACTCATCTCATCTACTCACACCACCACGCCGACCACGCCGGCGCGTCCTCGCTGTTCGACAAGAACGTCACCCGCATCGGGCACGAGGAGACCCGGCGCCTTCTTCTGCGCGACGACGACCCCGCCAGGCCACCCAACGAAGAAACGTTCCATGACCGCCGCACCCTGGAGATCGGCGGCGAGCGCATCGACCTCGCCTGGCACGGCGCCAACCACTCGCCCGACAACATCATCATCCACCTGCCCGACCACGACACGCTGATGCTGATCGACATCGTCAATCCCGGCTGGGCGCCGGTCTACGTCGCCAACCTGACCGAGGACATCCCCGGCTACATCGAAGCGCCGGCGAACGCACTCGCCTACTCGTGGAAGCACTTCATCGGCGGCCACCTCGGCCGGCTCGGCACCCGCGACGACGTGGCCTTGCACCAGCAGTACATGGCGGACATTTCCGAGAGCTCGAGGAACGCCGTCGATACGGTCGACCCGACGCCCTACTTCATGAAATACGGAGAGAACACCTGGGCCGCCTTGAAGGGCTACCTCGACGAGGTCACGCGAGTCGCAGCCGCGCCGGTGATCGAGAAGTACACGGGCGTGCTCGCGGCAGCGGACGTCTACACCGAGAGCACCACGTTCTGGGTGATGGAATCGATCCGCCTCGACCTCGGCTACGGCTCGCAGGTACACCCCTGATGACCGGCAGCGTCATCCGCGACCCGTTCGGCGATCACCCGCTGACGCCGCAGCCCGACCCACACCGCTGGCAGGCGCTGGCACTGGTGTGCGTCGCGTTCTTCATGACGATCCTCGACGTCTCGATCGTCAACGTCGCGCTGCCGTCGATCAAGAGCTCCTTGCACGTGTCGGACAACACCCTGCAGTGGGTATTGATCGCGTACACGATCACGTTCGGCGGGTTCCTCTTGCTCGGCGGGCGCGCGGCCGACCTGCTCGGTCGGCGGCGGATGTTCATGATCGGCGTTGCGATCTTCTCCGCTGCGTCGCTCGCGTGCGGACTTGCGAACACGATTGGCGTGCTGATTGCAGCGCGGGCGGTGCAGGGAGTCGGCGCGGCGATCGTCTCGCCCGCGACGCTGTCGATCATCACGACGACGTTCGAGGAAGGCTCGGAGCGGAACAAGGCGCTCGGCATCTGGGGCGCGATGGGCGGCAGCGGCGCCGCGGCCGG
>JAOPYY010000040.1 GCA_025964395.1 Actinomycetes bacterium
CCCTGAGCGTCGGTATCGGAAAACCCAACGCGCACGAACGCCGCGTACTTGAACGGCGCCTTCCGTTCGGTGACGTGCCCGAGCTCGATCATCCGCCGATCCTAGGCCACCCTTCATGTCGGTGCCATGACGGTGCCTGGCACCGACGGAGGGGCGCCGACCGGAGGGCCGGTGAGACTCACGCCCTGATCAAATCGAGCACCTCATCGCGCTTCGATTCCATCTGCGCTTGCGAGCGCGCTTCGAGGTTCAGGCGGAGCAGGGGCTCCGTGTTCGACGGGCGCACGTTGAAGTGCCAGTCGTCCGCCTCCACCGACAAGCCGTCCAGGTGCGACACGCGGCCCTCGGGGCCGAAGCGGTCTTCGAGCTCCTGCAGCTTCGCCGGCACGTCGGCGACCGGCGTGTTGATCTCGCCGGTGAGGAAGTACCGCCCACGGAAACGGTCGAGCGCCGTGCTCAGCTTGCCGTGCCGCGACACCAGTTCGCACATAAGCAGGAACGGCACCGTGCCCGAGTCGGCCTGCGAGAAGTCTCGGAAGTAGTAGTGCGCCGAGACCTCGCCGCCAAAGACCGCATCGTCCTCGCGCATGCGCTGCTTGATGAACGCATGACCGACGCGGTTGACAAGCGGCTCGCCGCCC
The DNA here is from genome assembly GCA_025964395.1 of Actinomycetes bacterium. Lineage (GTDB taxonomy): Bacteria > Actinomycetota > Thermoleophilia > Gaiellales > Gaiellaceae > PALSA-600. The sequence continues at coordinate 642 of JAOPYY010000040.1, forward strand.
GCCGCCAGGATCGTCTCCGGTACGGCCCATGATGCGCGCACGTCGTAAATCACCTTGCCGCCCGGCTCACGTTCGAGCATCAGCTCGGCGAACAGCGCCGTCGTGAAGTCGCCCGGAACGAAATCTCCGCTGTCATCGACGAAGAAGCAGCGGTCGGCATCACCGTCGAAGGCGACGCCGAAGTCGGCGCCCTCCTCGGTCGTCTTGCGGATGATGAACTCGCGATTCTCGGGCAGCAGCGGGTTCGGCTCGTGGTTCGGGAACGAACCGTCGGGCTCGAAGTAACAGCGCACCACGTCGAGCATCGGCAGCCGGTCGAGCACCGGCGGCAGCATCACCCCGGCCATCCCGTTCGCAGCGTCGATCACCACCTTGAGCGGCTTCAGCGCGCTCACGTCGATGAACGACAGCACGCGGTCGACGAAACGGTCCCAGATATCCTCGTCGCGGACCTCGCCGCGCTGTGTATTGACCCCCAACGCATCACGCCATTGCCCCGCGAGCGCGCGGTCGCGCACGTCGAGGAGGCCCGAGTCGCCGCCGACCGGCAGCGCGCCGCGACGCACGATCTTCATGCCCGTGTACTCCTTCGGGTTGTGCGAGGCGGTGACCATGATCCCGCCGTCGAGGTCGAGCTCGCCGACCGCGAAATAGACCATCTCCGTCCCGACCATCCCGACGTCGAGCACGTCGGCGCCCGCGTCGGCAGCGCCTTCGATCACCGCACGTGCCATCGTCGGTGACGAGAGCCGCATGTCGCGGCCGACTGCGATCTGCCGCGGCTCGAACTGCTCGACGTAGGCGCGTCCGATCGCGTACGCGCCTTCCTCGTCGAGCTCCGTCTCGTAGAGGCCGCGGACGTCGTACGCCTTGAAAATCTTCGAATCGAGCACCGTCCGATGCTATGCAAAGACGAATACGTGTGATTCACTCGCCCCACATCGTCAGGGGGAGGGCAATTGTGAAGAAGTTCCAAGCGGCACTCGTGCTGGTTGCGGCACTCGCGCTCGTGCTCCAGGCGGCCGCCTACGCTGCGCCGCCGCTCGTCAAGAACGTCGTGGCGAGCTCGCCCGTGAACGGCGGTGGCTACCCGGTACCGCCCGGCTCGAGCCTGCCGACCCCGGGGACGTGCGGCCCGATCTCACTCAACGCCAACCACTCCGAGTCGTGGCTCGCCGTGAAGCCCGGCAGCGAGACCCTCGTCGGGTCGTCGAAGTTCTTCGTCGACCGCTACTCGACGTACTACGACTTCTACCTCGGCGCGTATTCGATGCCGAACGGCTCGCCGGCCGGCAACGTCCAGATGCCCGGCTTCGACTGTGTCTCGAACGGCGGCACGCAGGCGATGCCGCCCGACTGGACGAACAACACCGATCCGAACAATGACTGGGACACGCAGGGCCGTGTCTACGAGCTCAACCTTCCGTTCAACGCGTACTGGAGCGGCGGGCTGCACCCGAACGGTGCGATCGCGCTCACGTACTCCGACGACAACGGCAAGACGTGGTCGCAGGGGAACGGCGGGCAGTACCTCGACCAGCTGTCGAACTCGCTCTCGACCACCTGGGGGCACGTCGAGGACAAGCAGTGGATCGCCGTCAATCACTACGCGGCCTCCAAGTACGCCGACCACGTCTACGCGATGTGGACGGACTTCAACGGCGCGGGCGGCAACGGGAAGATCATGGTTGCCGTCTCGCGTGACCGCGGCCAGAGCTTCTCGAAGCCGATTCAGGTGTCCACACCGTCCGCCGCGACGCCGGCGAACACCTACGTCTACCCGTCCGTCGGGCCCGACGGCACGGTGTACGTGGCGTTCGTCAGCGGCTACGACACGACGAACAAGAACCGTGTCGGGCACGTGTACGTCGCGAAGTCGGTCGATGACGGCAAGACGTGGGGGCCGTTCACCCTCGCGGCGACGCCGATCGAGAACCCGACCGGAACGTTTGCCAACACGAACTTCCGTGACGGCATCATCGAGAACTTCACCTCGAGCCAGACGTACCCCGGTCACGTGTACCTGACCTACGAGAACTACGACTCGCCAGCGGGCACGATGGACGTCTACTTCACGCAGTCGACCGACGGCGGTAATACCTGGGCGCAACCGGCGCTCGTCAACGACGACGCCGGGACGGCCGCGACCGACCAGTTCCAGCCTTCGGTCGCCGCCGGCCCGGGGAATGCGGTCGCGGTTGCTTTCTACGACCGGCGCGCAGCCTGCCCGACCGGCGACCCGAGCATCTCGACGCCGGGCGCGACGAACACCTGCATCGCCGTGACGCTACAGGCGTACTCCGACAGCGGCACCGCGGCGGGGGCAGTCTCCGTTGGGGGGAACGTGAACCTGTCGCAGTACGCGTGGGACCCGGAGCAGCCGCTCCAGACGCTCGGCGGCCTGTCGCAGTACCCATGTGCTGGTCACGCCGACCCGTGCCCGGCCGGCCGGGGCTTCATCGGCGACTACTTCGGTCTCGCCATCTCCGGTAAGAACATCTACGCGCTCTCCGTCTCGACGCACTACCCGGCTGGGGGCGTGCGCGACGACGTCGGCGGGCCGATCTACTACCAGCAGCAGGTGCTGGCGACGGTGGCGAGGTCTGCTCTAGGCCTCTAGGACGCGCTGGATCGCCCGGGTCGAGCCCTCGTCAGGTGATTCCGAGATCACCGTGGCGGGGCGCTCGAACCGGGCGAGTGCGTCGCGCAGCGGCTCGGCGCGCAGCGTGCCTTCGCCGTACGGGAGATGCTTCGTCTCGTTGCGGTTCGCGAACTGGATGTCCGAGAAGTGGATGTGGAACGGCGCCCCAGGCTCGATCACCGCATCTGTCTTCTGCAGCGCCTCGACGAACGGCTCGGGGCCGAGGAAGGCGCCGTCCGAGGTGGCGTGCATGTGCGCGAAGTCGACCACGGGCCGAACCCAGTCGAGCCGAGACGCGATCTCGCAGACATCGTCGATCGAGCCGATTTCGCGCACCCGGCCCATTACCTCGATCCCGAACGGCACCGCGCGATCCTTGCCCTCCAGGCGGTCGCGGAGCTCGCCGAGCTGCTCGACGATCGAATCGATCGCATCCTCGCGCGTCCGTCCGAGCAGGAAGCCCGGATGGAAGACGACCACCTCCGCACCCGCCGCCCTCGCGATCCCGGCCGAGTGGTCGAGCATCCCGACCGCCATATTGAGCTTCTTGCCACGTTCCGCGTGGCCCATGAAGCCGGCAATCGGCGCATGTACCGACAGCGTAATGTCATGCTCTGCCGCGAGTTGACCGAACTGCGCTGCGAACTCGTAGTCCATCCAGAACCCGCCCTCGAAGTCGATCTCGCAGGCCGACAGGCCGCGCTCGAGCAGCGCGTCGACGGCGCCCTGCGGCGATTCGCGCGAGGGAACGCGGGCCGGGCCGTAATGCAAGTGACGAGACATTGAGAAACCTTCGTGTTAGAGCCCGTTAGGGACCAGTGAACGAAGGGTATCGCCGTCGAATGGCGGAAAGAACCGTTCCGCTCTTCAGCATCGGCGCCGTCGCGCGGATGCTCGACCTGTCCGCTGCGACGATCCGCACGTGGGAGACGCGCTACGGCTACGTCGTTCCGCAGCGGTCCGGGGGTGGCCAGCGGCTCTACTCGCGCGACCAGGTCGACCAGCTGCGGTTCGTCAAGGACGAAGTCGACGGCGGACGCCGCCCGGGGGAAGCGCACCGCCTGCTCGCCGAGCGTGTCGACCGTGGTGACTCCTTCGGCGGGACGCGCTTGCGCGTGCTGGTCGCGGAGAGCAAGGCCGGAGCGTCGACCGCGTTGAAGGAGCTGTTCGGCACCGATGCGTTCGAGGTGCTGATCGCGACCGACGCGGCCTCGGCCGAGGTGGCGTTCGACGAGCTCGCGCCCACGGTCGTGATCGTCGACGTCGAGGACGGCGACTTCGAGCAGCTCGCAGAAAGGATCCGTTCCGCCGGGGCCAAGGTGCTCCCGATCGCCCTTCTGGAGCGCCCTCTGGCGCTGCTGGACCCGGCTTGGTCGGCGGTTCACTAGTCCGTCCGGCCCTCTTTCTACTCTTCCGGGCATGTCCACCAGCCCGACCAGAATCGACCTCCTCGAGCTCGACATCGACCTCCGCCTCGCCGACCTTTGGCGGGAGGCCTCGGGGATCTCCGAATGGTCGCTCGACGTCGTCGCCGCGTTCATGCGCGCGGCGTACGGCAAGGGCTACTGCGACGCGCTGACCGAGGACGCTCCGGGGTCGCTTTGTGCCGATCACGGCTACCGCGTGCCGGCGCGCAAGCAGACTGCCGACGTCGACGCCTAGCTAGACTCAGCATGTGTCTACGCGCAGTCCTGCGCGGCTGATTGTCGCCCTGGGTGTGGCGGCCGTGCTGGCCGTCTTTCTGCTCTATACCGCGGTCGCGGGCCACTCCACGCCGACGTTGACGCCGAGCCAGCTTGCGAACCACAGCGGCCAGCTCGCGGTCGTCGGGGTCGTGGTCGCCCCGCTGCACGGTGACTCGCATTCCGCTGCCGGCCTCCGCTTCGGGCTGAAGAACATCGACGGCAAGAGCGGCGTCATCCCGGTCGTCTACCGCGGCGAGAATCCGCCGCCGCTCTTCAAGGTCGGACGCAACGTCGTCGTGAGCGGGAGCTACGCGCAGGGCCGGCTTGCGGGCAACAACGTTGTCACGAAATGCCCGTCGAAGTACACCGCGACGAAGACCGCATAGATGGCTGATCTCGGCCGCGCGGCCCTCGTCGTCAGCCTCGGCCTGCTGGTCTACGCGCTCGTTGGCGGCTCCGTCGCCGCGGTCACGAACCGCCGCCGGCTCGCGATCTCGGCGCGCAACGCGCTCTTCTGCGCCTTCGGCTCGACGGCGATCGCGTCGACGGTGCTCGCGGTCGCGCTGATTCGACACGACTTCTCGTTCACGTACGTCGCCGCGCACACGAACCGCACGCTCTCGACGCCGTACGCGCTGAGCGCGTTCTGGGGCGGGCAAGAAGGATCGCTGCTGCTCTGGCTACTCGTGCTCACGGGCTACGGCGCGCTCGCGGTCGCCCTGAACCGGACGCTGCTCCGCGACCTGACGGTGTGGGTCGTCCCGGTGCTCGCGGGGATCGGGACGTTCTTCGCGTTCGTGCTCGTCGCGGTCGCAAGCCCGTTCGACACGCAGACCGCTCCGCTCGACGGCGCCGGGCTGACGCCGAGCCTGCAGAACCCGTACATGGTCGCGCACCCGCCGATGCTGTACCTCGGGTACGTCGGCCTCGCGATCCCGTTCGCGTTCGCGGCCGGCGCGATGCTCTCCGGTCGCACCGACGAGCGCTGGATCGTCGCGACGCGGCGCTGGACGCTCGCCGCGTGGATGTTCCTCGGCTTCGGCCAGTTGCTCGGCGCGCACTGGGCGTACGTCGAAGTGGGGTGGGGCGGCTACTACGCCTGGGATCCCGTCGAGAACGCGGCGCTGATGCCGTGGCTCGCAGCGACCGCCTTCCTGCACTCGGTGATGGTCCAGGAGCGCAAGGGGATGCTGAAGGTCTGGAACATGGTGCTCGTCGCACTCGCGTTCGAGCTGTCGATCTTCGGCACGTTCCTCACGCGCTCCGGCGTCGTCAACTCGATTCACTCGTTCGCGAAGAGCCCGATCGGCTCGTGGTTCCTCGCGTTCGTCGTGATCTCGTCGCTGTTCTCGCTTGGACTGATCATGTGGCGGCTGCCGTTGCTCAAGGCGCGCACGAAGCTCGAGTCCGCACTCTCGCGCGAAGCGGCGTTCCTCTACAACAACCTGCTGCTCGTCGCGCTCTGCCTGACCATCTTGTGGGGCGTCCTGTTCCCGATCATCACGCAGCTCGTGAAGGGCGAGACGCGCACGATCGGCCGTCCCTACTACGACTTCTTCCTGCGCACGTTCGGTCTACCACTGCTCCTGCTGATGGGGATCGGCCCGCTGATCGCCTGGCGCAAGACGAGCTTCCGCGCACTCGCCAAGACGCTCGCATGGCCCGGCGCCGTGACGGTCGCCTGCGGCATCGCGCTGATTGCGTTCGGTGCGGGCTCGTCGCATCCCGGGCTGATCGCGTACACGTTCTCGGCATTCGTGCTCTCGACGATCGTGCTCGAGGTCGTGCGCGGCACGCGCGCGACCGGGTCGCTCACGGCGCTGATCTCGCGCAACCGTCGCCGCTACGGCGGCTACGTCGTGCACGCGGCGATCGTGCTGCTCGCAATCGGCATCGCCGGCTCTAGCGCGTATGGAAGCTCGACCGAACGCCGGCTGACCCCTGGTCAGAGCGTGTCGATCGCCGGCTACACGCTGACGCTGCGAGACATCGTGCAGCGCCAGGTGCCGAACGCGACCGAGACGCGCGCGCTCCTCGACGTGAAGGGCGGCTGGAGCGGGACGATTTCCTCGGGCGACAACCAGTACATCAACCCGCCGGAACCGTCGCGTGAGGTCGGGCTGAAGACGAACTGGCTGCGCGCGGAGGATCTCTACGTGATCGCCGACAGCGTCAACCCGAAGACGAAGGTGGTGTACGTCAAGGTGCTCGTGAAGCCCCTCGTCAACCTGATCTGGGTGGCGGGCTTCGTCTTCGTGCTCGGCTCGCTGATCGCGCTGTGGCCGGATGCGCGCGAGCAGCGGCGGCTCGTCACGCGACTGGCGCCTGCGCGAGCGACGTAGGCTTGACGGAGCAGCAGGAAACAGTGTGACGATCCTCGCGATCGTCCTGGGCGTCGCCGTGGCGGCGGGCGCCGTACTGCTCGTCGCGTGGCCGTTCCTGCGCGAGCCCGTCGCCGCCGACGACCGGCTCGACGCGCCGACCGCACGGGAGGCGCGGTGGCTCGAGCTCCTGGATGAGCGAGATCGCGCGCTCGGAGCGCTGAAGGAGCTCGAATTCGACCACCGTACGGGGAAGATCGGCGACGAGGACTACGGCTCCCAGATCGGCCCACTGCGGCGCTCTGCGGCGGTAGCCTTGCGGGCGATTGACCGCTACCGTGATGAAATGACCGCTCTCGACGTCCCGGACCTCCCGTCCGAGCCTGTGCCGCCGCCCGACGAGGGCACGCCGCCCACTCCTGCGCCTGTTCCCGAGCCGTATCCGCCCCCCGACGAGGCGGACATTCCGGCCCCGGCACCGCAGGAGTAACCGCTCGCCGCGGCGAATCGTCGCACTATGCGGCGACTCGCGCTCGCGTTTCTCGTTGTGCTCGTGGTCGCCACGCCGGCGTTCGGCGACGATGCGACGAAGAAGCACCACATCGATTCCCAGATCTCCTCGTTGCAGGGGAAGCTCGACGCGCAAAAGCACCGTGAGCAGGCCCTCCGGAACGAGGTCGCCACGTTCACCTCGAGGATCCGGACCCTCGAGGGCCGGGTGGGGGATGTCTCGCTCAAGCTGTCCACGATGGAGGCCGACCTCTCGCTGCATCAGCGCAGGCTGAACGCCCTGAACAAGCTCTTCCAGGTGCAGACCGAGAAGTTCCTATTCCTCAAGCAGCAGTTCGCCGCGTCGGTCAAGGTGCTGAACACGAGACTCGTCGACATCTACGAGTCCAACGATGCTTCGACGATCGACGTGTTCCTCGGCGCGAGCAGCGTGCAGGACGCGCTCGACAAGGTGCAGTACCTGAACGACATCGGCGACCAGGACCGGCGCATCGCGCAGCAGGTCGCGGTGGCGAAGGCAGCGATCAAGGTTCAGCGCGCGAAGACGAAGAAGCTGCGCGGAACGGTGCAAAGCGAGACCGCGGTGATCTCCGCGCGCACTGCCCAGACACGCTTTATCCGCAACCAGCTCGTGGGTGCAAAGAACGATCTCTCCTCGTCGAAGCAGCAAAAGCTGCAGGACATCTCGAAGCTTTCGGCGGCTGAGCAGGCAGCCGCGGGCGAGATCGACGCGCTGACGGCCGCGAGCAATTCGCTCGCCGAGCGCATCCGGGCTGCTCAGGCAAACCGCCAGGGCGGAGGCCCGACCTCGACGCCGTCCTCGGCCGGCCTGATCTGGCCGGTCAACGGTCCCGTGACGAGCCCGTTCGGCTGGCGCTGGGGGCGCATGCATCAGGGGATCGACATCGGCGTCGGCACCGGCACGCCGATCAAGGCCGCCGCCGCGGGCACGATCATCTACTGCGGCTGGGAGTCGGGCTACGGCAACCTCGTCGTGATCGATCACGGCGGCAACCTCGCGACGGCGTACGGCCATCAGAGCTCGATCGCCGTCGCCTGCGGCCAGCAGGTCGCCCAGGGCGACGTGATCGGCTACGTCGGCTGCACCGGTCACTGCACCGGGCCGCACCTGCACTTCGAAGTTCGGATCGACGGTGGGCCCGTTGATCCGCTCGGCTACCTGTAGCCGAGCGGATCCAATCGGCATCCGCGCGTAACCCAGTCCGCCCGGCGTTCGTTTACGATTTGTAACCGGTACACGGCTCTGAAGGGATGCCGTGCCGGACACGTCGTCTCCCGACGAGCGGGCGCCTCCCCCGGGGCGCCCGTTTTATGGACCTACGCGAGCCCGGCGGTCTGCAGCAGCAGGAAGATGTTCAGCGAGATGATCACCGCGGCGATCAACGACGCGGCAACGGTCGTGATGCGCCGGTTGACGAGCGGACCCATGATCCGCCGCTTCGCAGTGAAGACGACGAGCGGGACCAGTGCGAACGGGATGCCGAACGAGAGCACGACCTGCGAGAGCACGAGCGTGCGTGACGGGTCGACGCCGATCGCGATCACGACGAACGCGGGCAGCATCGTGACCAAGCGGCGCACCGTCACGGGGATCCGGCGGCGGATGAAGCCCTGCATCACGACCTGACCGGCGAGCGTGCCGACGGCGGAGCTCGAGAGCCCTGACGCGATCAGGGCGAGCGCGAAGAGCGCGCTCGACGCGCCGCCGAGGATCGGCTCGAGCGTCTTGTGTGCACCTTCGAGCGAGTCGACGTGCAGGAGCCCCTTGTTGAAGAACGTCGAGGCTGCCATCACGAGCATCGCGACGTTGATCAGGCCGGCGATCGACATCGCGACGACCACGTCGATGCGGGTGTAGCGGAGCAGCGTCTGGGCGTCCTCGTCGGTCTCGGGGACAAGGCGGTCCTGGGTGAGGGCGGAGTGGAGATAGATGACGTGCGGCATGACGGTTGCGCCGAGGATCCCGACCGAGAGGAGCACCGCCTCGCTGCTCCCGAACTGCGGTGTAACCGCGTGCTTCAGCACCTGGTCCCACGCGGGGTTGGCGAACACGAGCTCGTAGACGTAGCAGGCGCCGATCACCCCGACCAGCACCGCGATCACCGCTTCGAACGGCCGGAAGCCCCAGCGCTGCAGGCCGAGGATCGCGAAGGCGCACACCCCGGAGAGCACCGCCGAGGGGAAGAGGCCCCAGCCGAAGAGCAGGTGAAACCCGATCGCGGCGCCGAGGAACTCGGCAAGGTCGGTCGCCATCGCGATCGCCTCCGCCTGCAGCCAGAGCAGGATCGAGGCGCGACGCGGGAACTCGTCGCGGCAGACCTCCGGCAGGTTGCGGCCCGTCGCGATCCCGAGCTTCGCCGACAAGGTCTGGATCAGCATCGCGAGCAGGTTGGCGGCGACGATCACCCAGACGAGGCGGTAGCCGAAGCGCGAGCCGCCGGCGATGTTGGTCGCGAAGTTGCCGGGGTCGATGTAGGCGACGCAGGCGATGAATGCCGGCCCGAGGAACGGGAGGATGCGAAACCGCGTGCGGTGAAGGGCCTCGTCAACGGTGCGGAGGCCCTCTGGGAGCGAGTCCCGGGATTCGATCACGCCCGAAGTTTAGCCGGACCTAAACCTGAGGCCGGATGGTTCATATCCACGCTCACGGATGGTGCTACCGGCTGACGAGGCGCAGATCCGGCAGGTTCCGGTAGCGCTCCTCGAGCTCGAAGCCGTAGCCGACAAAGAACTCGTCGGGGATCGTGAAGCCGACGTAGCGCACCGGCAGGTCCTCGACGAGCCGGCGGTAAGGCCGGTCGAACAGGGTGGCGATGTGGAGCGAGGCCGGGCCGCGCAGGGCCATCGAGCGGACGAGGTAGTGCATCGTCATCCCGGTGTCGATCACGGCGTCCACGAGCACGACGTCGCGGCCCTCGATCTCCGCGTCGAGGTCCTTCAGGAAGCGAATGCTCTCTTCGTCGACGCCGTAGCCCGTCAGCTCGATGAAGTCGAGGTTGTGGTGGATCGGCATCGACCGCGACAGGTCGCAGATGAACGGCAGGCACGCTTTGAGCGAGCCGACGAGCAGCGGCTCCTTGCCTGCGTAGTTGCGCGTCAGTTCCGCGCCGAGTTGCCGAACACGCGTGCCGATCTCGTCCGCATCGAGAAAGACCTCGCCGATGCGCTCGTCGAGCTCGACCAGTGTGCTCAGGAGGCCTTCCGCAACCCGTACCGGGTGGCGAGCCGTTCGAAGTCGCGCTCGTAGAAGAGCTTCACCTTCACGTCAGGATAGAGCTCGCGGAGCTTGCGCAGCTTCCGGTTCTTGCGGGTGACGAGCGACTGCTTCATCACCGTCACCTCCAGGTACAGATCCTGGTCCGGGAGGTAGAAGTCCGGCGTGAAGGCCTCGGTCACGCGCCCCTCTTCGTCACGCGCGAGGACGAATGTGGTCGGCTCGTACTGCCACGGGATTCCGTGCCAATCGAGCACCTTTGCGTATTCGAGCTCCGCGGAGTGCTGAAAACGCGGCGGCTCGGAGCCGCAATATGCCTGGAAAACAGGTGTTTCCGGCACCACTAGAGCTAGGGTAGCAACAGGCTCGGATGCTCTCGAGCCTCTAGAGTCCTTGTCTTGGGGCCGTTGACGATCGCTCAACTCTCGGACCTCCATTGCGGATCACCGCACTTCGTCCCTGATCTGATGGAAAGGGCGATTGCCGAGATCAACGACCTGAAACCCGACATCGTCGTCTGCTCCGGCGATTTGACGACCTTCGGGTTCAAAGAGGAGTACGCGGCGGCCCGGCGCTACCTCGACCGGATCCAGTGTGAGGCACTGGTTGTGATCCCCGGGAACCACGATTCGCGGAACGTTGGCTATGTTCATTTTGAGGAACTTTTTGGTAACCGTTCGTCGGTCCTTCGCAAGGGCGGCGTGACGGTCGTGGCGGTCGATTCGACCGAGCCGGACCTCGATCACGGGCAGATCGGCCGCGGCCGCTACGGGTGGATCGAGGAGCAGTTCGCCGCCGAGCCCGCCGACCTCCGCGTCTTCGTCCTGCACCACCACTTGCTGCCGATCCCAGGAACGGGCAGGGAACGCAACGTCGTCTACGACGCCGGTGACGCGATCGAGTGCCTGCAACGCGCCGCGGTGCATCTCGTGCTCTCCGGCCACAAGCACGTCCCGTACGCGTGGAAGCTCGAGAACTTGTTCGTGGTCAACACCGGTACGGTCTCGACGCTCCGCTTGAGAGGGCACACGCGCCCCTGTTACAACGTGGTGGAGGTGTCGGGCACGCACGTCGACGTCTGGCGCCGCTACCCCTTCCACGGGCAGGAGCGGATCATCCAGTTCGATCTTGCGACCGGCGAGTACGAGAAGTACACGGGACGCATCGAGCGCGAGGTGTCGGCCAAGAGGTGACCAGGGCGGTCGCTCTCATTGACGGCGAGCATTACCCGCCCGTCGTGCGTGATGCACTTCGGGCGCTGCCGTACGAGTGGGTGGGGGCGATCATGGTGGGCGGCACCGAGAAGTTGCGCGGCGATGCCGATTACGGAGTGCCGCTCGTGGAAGGGTTCGGCGATGCGGAAGCTGTCGTCGATCTGTCGGACGAGCCGGTGCTCGGACCGGCCGAACGGATGCGCTGGGCCTCGCGGGCACTCGCCGCAGGTCTCCCGTACATCGGTGCCGACTTCCGCTTCGACCCGCCGGTCTTCGAGCCGTTCGAGCTGCCGTCGATCGCGGTGATCGGGACCGGCAAGCGCGTCGGGAAGACGGCGGTCACGGCGCACCTTGCGCGGCTGCTCGCGCGCGACCGCGATGTGGTCGTCGTGGCGATGGGCCGCGGCGGCCCGCCCGAGCCCGAGGTGGTCGCGACGCCGCCGACCATCGAAGACCTCGTCGCGCTCTCGCGCGCCGGCCGGCATGCGGCCTCGGACCATCTGGAGATTGCCGTGCTGTCAGGCGTGCCGACGATCGGCTGCCGGCGGGCGGGCGGCGGGCTCGCGGGCGCCGTGTTCACGTCGAACGTGCTCGAGGGCGCGCGACTGGCCGCGGAGCGCAAGCCCGACGTTGTCGTCTTCGACGGCAGCGGCGCGGCGATCCCGCCGATCGACGTCGGCCGGCGCGTGCTCGTCGTCGGCCGCGGCCAGGACGCGGATCGGTACCTCAACCCGTACCGGCGGCTGATCTCGGACGTCGTGATCGAGAACGCCGAGCTGCGCCTGCGCCCGACCGCGCCGCTCGAAGGTCGGGTTGCGGTCTTCACTGCAGGCGCGACCGACGTTTCGCACCTCGACGCCGACGTGGTGCGCGTCTCGACGAACCTCGCGGACCGCGAGCTGCTGCGCCACGATCTCGTCGACGCCGACACCTACCTCGTGGAGCTGAAGGCGGCCGCGATCGACGTCGTTGCCGAGCATGCGTTGGCGCACGGGATCCGCGTCGTGCTCGCGGCGAACGACCTGGTCGGCGACTTCGACGAACAGCTGCTCGCACTGGCGCCGGTGCCGGCATGAGCGGTGGCTCATATAAGGGCCAAGCACAGGTCCCGGGGCCGCGCTGGGCGGCCCGCTGCTGCGTCCTCGGTCGCGTCGATAGCACCGGCTATCGAAGCTCCCTGCGTCCTTGCATCGAACCACCCATCGCACCCCCAGAACGTGTGGTGACCCTCACATGAGCCAACGCCGCCACGGCGAGCCGCTGCCGCTCGGCGACGCCGAGCTCCCGTACTCGAAGGGGCTGATGGCTCGGGCGCTGATCGCGGTCGGCGTGCCGGCCGACCGCGCGTACAACCTCGCGCAGCGGATCGAGCTCGACCTCGCCGAGCGCGGGGAGCGGTCGATCGACGTCGAGCGGCTGCTCGTGCTGGCGCGCGAAGTGGTCGGCGACGCGGAAGGCGAGCGGGCGGTCAACCGCCTGCGCCGCCTCTCGGACCTGCAGGCGCTCGACGTGCCGATCATCGTGCTGATCGGCGGCTCAACCGGTACCGGCAAGTCGACTGTCGCGGCGGAGGTCGCCCACCGGCTGGGCATCACCCGCGTGGCGTCGACGGACTTCATCCGCCAGACGATGCGCGCGTTCTTCTCGCCGGAGTTCATGCCGACGATCCACTTCTCGAGCTTCGAGGCGGGGCAGGCGCTCGACGAAGAGGTGACGGGCGACCCCATGGTCCTGGGCTTCGTCGACCAGTGCCGCCACGTGTGCGTCGGGGTGGAAGCCGCCCTGCGCCGGGCACTGACGGAAGGCTGGTCGATGGTGCTCGAGGGAGTCCACCTCGTGCCGGGCATGCTCCCCGCGGAGCTCGAGGGCGCGCTGCTCGTTCACGTCGTGATCGAGATCGGCGACGAAGATGTCCACCGCATGCACTTCCATATCCGCGACAACGCCACCGGTGGGATCCGCTCGATGGACAAGTATCTCGACCACATCGACGACATCCGGCGCGTGCAGACCTACATCGCAAGTCGTGCTCGACGCGAGAACGTCCCGGTAGTCGAGAATGCAAACGTGGAGCGCACAATCGACCAGGTGATCGAGCTCGTGATGCAGTCGGCCGAGCGGGCGCGACAGACCGCGTGACCGAACCTGCGCCCGAAGACACGACGCGTGCCCCGTGCCAGTGTGAGACGTTCGCGCGCGTGACCGAGCGGGCTGCGCTCGCCGGTGCCCGCTGGCTCGGGCGCGCCGACAAGGAGGCGGCCGAGGAGGCGGCGTTCTCGGGGGCGCGAATCGCGCTCGAGCGAATGCCGATCAGTGGCCAGGTGGTGATCGGCGGGCACGAAGGCGCCGAGCAGCTCGGTGCGGGCGCGATGATCGGCCTCGGCGGCGCGGAGTACGACCTGGCGCTCGATCCCCTCGAGGGTCGCGCCGTCGTCGCCCGCGGCGGGACGAACGCGATTTCGATGATCGCGGCTGCGCCACGCGGTTCGCTGCCCTCGCTCCCCGACATGTACATGCGGAAGATGGCCGTCGGCCCGCGCGTCCGCGGCATGGTCTCGCTCGACCGTCCGGTCGGCGACAACGTGCGCGCGATCGCCGATGCGTTCGGGCGCATGGTGAACGACGTCACGGCGATCGTCCTCGACCGGCCGCGGCACCACGACCTCATCGAGGAGATCCGCGCGTCGGGCGCGCGCATCAAGCTGATCCAGGATGGCGACGTGACGGCATCGATCAGCGCGTCGGTCCGCGGGACGAACGACCACCTCGCGATCGGCATCGGCGGCACCCGGCAGGCGGTGCTCGCGGCGGCCGCGCTTCGCTGCCTCGGCGGCGAGCTGCAGGCGCAGCTCTGGCCGACCCGGCGCGCCGAGATCGAGCAGGCGCAGGAGCACGGGATCGACGACGTCGACCGCATCTTCACGATCGACGACCTCGTGCCGCAGGAGGTGATCGTCGTCGCGACCGGCGTTTCGAACGGCGACCTGCTGCGCGGCGTCCGCTTCCTGGGCGACTCCGCCCGCACCCACTCAGTCGTCATGTGCACCCGCTGCAACTGGGTGCGTTTCATCGACGGCATCCACTTCTTCGCCCGCGAGCGGCGCGAAGAGGTGCGGCTGCTCGGCTACTGATGCCGTAGTCGGTCGTCCCTCCTCAGCGGGCTCAACCAGCGCTCGCCCCAGGTCGGTGCCAGGCACCGACAGGAGGGCGCCGCCGCGTGGCCGCGATCGACTACCCTCGGGGCATGCCGTCGAAGGAAGAAGTCGTCGAAGCGCTCCGCCAGGTCGAGGATCCCGAGCTCGGGATGGACATCGTCGAGCTCGGCCTCTTCTACGACGCGGAGATCGAAGGCGAGAACGTCAAGGTGCAGTACACGCTCACGTCGATGGGGTGCCCGGCGGGCCAGATGATCCAGGAGGACATCGAGCGCGTCGTCCGCGAGATCCCGGGTGTCGGCGAAGTCACGAGCGACCTGACGTTCGAGCCGCCGTGGACGCCGGACAAGATGTCGGATGACGCCAAGTTCATTCTTGGCTTTGGCTAAGCCAAATCTGACCATCTAGCACGATCGACAAGGGCCGCGCCTGGTACACGGACGTTGACGGCAGCAGGACGGAGAGCCCTCACCCGTTAAGAGTTCGAAAAGGCAAAAGGGGCCGGTGTGTCTCGAGCGAACAGAACTCGATGCGGTCCGAGGATCTTCAGCGCAACGCTGCGCGCGCTCGTTCGCGTCTCCAGATGACGCTCCTGTCTCCCGTCGCGGTCCACCAAGATCAACGCGACGATCAAGACGTCGACGCGGTACGTGCGGAACTTCGGGAAGTTGCCGAGCAACTACGTCGTGCCGAACGAAAATTGGCGGCGATCGAAGCGGTGGAAGGGATCGACGCAGCTGCGGTTCGAACCGCAACGACGCACGTGCGTCTCTTCTGCCGAGCCTCGGGTTACTCATTCGAGGAGGCTGACGAGCCGCCGCCCGCTCTCGGTGAGCGTCTCGAGCTGGATGGCGAGGCGTTCGTGGTCGATCGCCTCGCCGCCTCGCCTCTGCTCGAAGACTGTCGACGCTGCGCCATACTCGCGACCGTCTGAGCCGACCCCAAGATAAGCCGTGTAAGTCCTAAAGATGGGTCGGGCGACCCACTCCGGCCAAGAACATTGGCTGCAACGCTCGCTTTTCCGTACCTGCCGACTTCATACCACTCCGGCACCGGGGTTCTCACCGGGCGTGTCGATAGTGGGGTTGTCAAGCAAGACCATCCCCTGGAAGAGGAGCAACTGATTCACGTGAGGCATCGCATCGTTATCTCTCTCGCATTTGCAGTTCTGGCCCTCACGGCGGCCACCGCGGCACTCGCCGGCACGTTCAACACGACCGCGACGGTGACCGGCGCGGGGAGCACCAGCCTGACCCTTCCGGCGAGCGCGTCGATCATCGACACCCTCGACGGCACCGACCAAACCGCCACCTACGCGCCGGTCCTCGGCGTCGCCGACGCCCGCGGCACCGGCGCCGGCTGGAACCTTCAGATCTCGGCAACCGCGTTCACGGACGGCGCAAGCCACACCCTCGCGCAGGGCCAGGTCGGTTCGGTCGCCCAGGCCTGCAAGGCCGGCAGCACCTGCACCGTCGCCACCTCGTCGGGCATCACCTATCCGCTGACGATCGGCACGACCGCAGCGAAGTTCTTCAGCGCAGCGCTCAACACCGGCCTCGGCAAGATGGACGTCACGCCGACGATCAACGTCGCGATCCCCGGTAACGCCTACGCCGGCACGTACACCTCCACGGTGACGCTCGCCATCGCAGTCGGCCCGTAAGCACACCACTTCTCTTCTTCCAGCACGATGCCTCGAGCGCCCCGGCCACACCGGGGCGCTTGTTCGTTCAAGATGGAAAACGTGAGCGTCCGAAGGGGGGTCGGGGACGAGGTCTGGCGCCTGGCCAAGGACGCCGACACCGCAGCTCTGCACCGCGCGGCCGACCTTTTGCTCGAGGGCGACCCCGGCGGCCTTCTCTACGACGGCCACCGTGCGCGGGCGTTTGCGCTGGCGCTCGACGGTCGCGTCGACGACGCACTCGCCGAGCTCAACGAGGGGTGGACCGAGGACTGGCCGTTCCCGGCCGCCTACGCCACCGACACTGCGCGCGTGCGCTACCTCGCAGGTGACTACGAACAGTCGCTCGGTGCACTGCAGCTCGCAGTGCACGGCGCGGATCGTCTCGACCCGGCGATCTCCGAGTTGGTCAGCGCAGTCGTCGCACACGCACCGAAGCTCCGGCTGCGCGCGATCAAGGTCGTGCTCGGCGGCGGCACCGCGTGGCAGCGGCTGTGCAACGCCGCGGCCGCAGCCACGGTTTCAGGATCAGCCCGGAATTGAGAGGACGATCTTGCCGAGCTGCTCGCCCGCTTCGAGCCGCTCGTGCGCTGCGCCCGCCTCGGCGAGCGGGAACACCTTGTCGACGAGAGGCCTCGCCTTCCCGGCCTCGATCAGCTTCCAGACTGCCTGGAAGTCGTCCGGCGACCCCATCGACGAGCCGAGGATCGAGAGCTGCTTCCACCAGACGCGGTGGAGCGCGGCCGGCGGGTTCGGGCCGGTCGTGGCGCCGCACACGACGATGCGCCCTTCGGAGCGCGCCGCGTCGAGGGTGCGCTTCCACGTCGCTTCGCCGACGCTCTCGACGACGACGTGCGCGCCGCCGCCCGTCACGTCCTTGACGGCCGCGACGACGTCATCCGTGTCGTGGTTGACCGCGACGTCGGCGCCGAGGGCCTTCGCGTGCTCGAGCTTCGCAAAGCTCGACGACGTGACGATGACCTGCGCGCCGAGCGCTTTCGCGAGCGAGAGCGAGGCGGTCGCGACGCCGCCGCCGATGCCCCAGATCAGCACCCACTCGCCCTCTTGCAACCGCGCGCGCGTGACCAGCATCCGGTACGCGGTCTCGAACGTGAGCGGGAACGCAGCTGCTTCCTCGAAAGTCAGGTCGCCGGGAATGGGGTGGAGGTAGTCGCGCGGGATTGCGATCAGCTCGGCGTACGTGCCGTCCATCATCTCGCCGACGACGTGCATCTTCCCGTTCGTCATGATCCCCGGGTTGATGACGACGCGCTCGTCCGTGCCCGCGATCACACCTGCGCCGTCTGCGCCGAGGATGCGCGGCTTAGGCACCGAAGGAAGACCCTTGCGGATCCACACATCGAGGTGGTTCAGCGACGCCGCCCGCAGCTCGACGAGCGCCTCCCCGTCGCGAGGCTCGGGGTCGGGCACATCTTCGTAGCGCAGCACCTCCGGCCCGCCGTCCTCATGGATCCGAATCGCCTTCACGAGGGCACAATCCTCGCATGACGAGCGAAGACGTCCGCCGGTTGGGTGACGAGCTCGGCATCGACGCGCTCGGAGTGGCCCGCGCCGAGGCGTACGTGGAGACGGAGCGACACATCGTCGAGCGGCGTGAGCGTGGCCTCTTCGCGGGGATGAAGTTCACGATGGCGCGGCCCGAGCAGTCCTGCCACCCCGAGTCGCTGCTGCCGGGAGCGCGCAGCGTGATCTCCGCCGCGGCGTGCTACTGGACACCCGAATCGCCGCTCGAGGCGGGGGAGGGGCGGCTCGCGCGCTACACGTGGGCCGACGCCTACGAAGCGCTGCGCGAGCAGCTCGACGAGCTGGGCCGCCGGCTCGGCGGCAGCTACCGCGTGCTCGTCGACGCCAACCAGCACGTCGATCGTGAGGCGGCAGCGCGCAGCGGGGTCGG
>JAOPYY010000071.1 GCA_025964395.1 Actinomycetes bacterium
TTCAATCCGCCACGAATCCTCGGACGAACTTGGCCTTCACCGGGGCAACTCGACCTACTCAAGTCGCGCAAGCTCCGCTAAGCAGCGGTCGCGGTCGGAGTGTCTTTCCGAACACTGGCGCAGGCGACGGCCCTCGGCTGATGCGTCGTCTCTCTCGCGGCATAAGTCGTCCCGCAAAGAAGGCGCTGGCTGTACCCCGCTGACTTCCGATTACGGGAATGCAGATGCCGTAGTGTGCAAACGCCGTGGAAGGCTTGTCCGTAGTCCCAGCCGTCCGAGCGGACGTTGCGGCGGTTACCGAGGTCATCGCCGCGCTCGAGTCGTCGCTCTACCCGCAGGCCGCGAACTCGTTCTCGCACGAGGATCTCGTGGACGAGTGGTCCGGCCTCGATCTCGAGCGGAAAACTTATGTTGTTCGCGACGGCGAGCGCGTTGTCGGGTACGGCGCCGTGCGCGACCGAGGCGAACTGTGGCGCGGCGAGGGTTATGTGCATCCCGCTTCGCACGGGCGCGGCATCGGAAAACTCCTCGCGACCTCGTTCGAGCGTGATGCGGCGGCCCGCGGCGCACGCAGGATCCAGAACGGCGTGTACGAACTCGACGCCGCCGCCTGCAGCCTGCTTCGATCGATCGGCTATCGCGCTGTGCGCGTCTTTCGCGAGATGCGCATCGAGCTTGCTGCACCGCCGCCGATGCCGACTTGGTCCGAGGGGCTGCGCGTCGCCGCATTCGACCCGGAGCGCGACGCGCTGGCCTTCCACGCCGCCCAGCAAGAAGCGTTTGCGGATCACTGGGAGTACATCTCGCGCGATTTTGAGTCCTGGTCGACGAATCATCTGACGAGCGAACGGTTCGACCCAGCCCTGTGGTGCGTCGTCAGAGCAGGAGACGAAATCGTCGCGGGAACGATCTGCACTGCCAACACGTACGGCGGCGGCTTCGTCCAAATCCTTTTCACGCGTCGCCCGTGGCGCAGGCACGGGGTCGGCGCGGCGCTCGTCGCGGACGCGTTCCGCAGGCTTTGGGAGCGTGGCGAGCGTAGCGTCGGGCTGGGCGTCGACGCGGAGAGCGGCTCTGGAGCGTTCCGGCTATACGAGCGCGCCGGAATGACGCCGGCGCTCGGCTGGGTGCAGTACGAGAAGGAAATCCGGGCAACAGCGGTAACCGCGAACGATCAACCGCCGATCTAGAACCGCAAGGGTCAACCTCAGACGCATACCTCGAACGCAAACAAGCCGAGGGCAAGACCCGCCGCGGAGCGATCCGCTACCTCAATCGACTGCTCGCCCGCGCCGTCTTCAACACACTGGAAAGCGGGCCCGCCTTGACATAGGAGCAACTCAATGTCGTGCTCGCCCCGCCGGACGCTTCGCGTACTACTGCTGGGACGTCTTCGCGTCCAGCTTCGCCTGCGCGCGTTCGGCGAGCTCTCGCGTGCGCTGGGCGTTGGCGAGCATCTGAGCGCGCTGCGCCTCCCACTCCGCCCGTTCAGCTTCCGTCAGCTTCTTCTTCGCCATCGTCCTCTCCTGGCAGCCCTTCGATCCGCGCCAGCGACGACGCGATGTCACTCACGTTGAAGAGTAGAGCAACCACCTCCACGCGCTCGATCAGCGGCTCCTCCATGACCGAAGAATCAGCGTCCGCAGCGCCTCTCGCAAGTGGTGTTCCGGGCGTGGCCGATGGCACGAGTCGAACGCTCATCTCGGCAAGCGCAACGACCGTCGACCTAAGGCACGACGAGCAGGTCGGTGGGCTCAGACGCGGTTCGGTGTGAACCGGTGATCGCCCCGCGTTGTGCGTCGATTCGGAGGAGCTGTCCCTCACGATCCGGGTCCGGAACGGCCAGTGCAGTCTTCCCTACGATCACGACATCGCCGCCGGCGAATGCCAGTGTCTGGCCGCAGATCGACTTCGATCGATTCAGAAGCTGGCGGACGCCGGTGCTGTATGCCACGACGGCAAAGCCGGGCACGTATCCGCACGAACCAGCCGCAACGAGACGGTCGCCGGCACGATCGATCGCGAACTCCATCAAGTGGTTGTTCTCCAAGCCCGTGTCGAGCGAACGAACCAGCGTTCCGCTGGTGTCGTATACCTCGATCGTCTGGGAGCCCGTCGAGGCAACGACGTCATCCTCGCCTGCAAGAGCTAGCCCGTGCGGATGCGTCCAACACCCAACATGCGAGTCACTACGAGTAGGGCAGTTGAGGATTCTCGAGCCGTTGATCCTGGCAACATCGAGCCCGGTCGTGTCAGAGCCGTGGTAGGAGATATATGCGCGTCGCTCTGCGGGATCGAGCGCGAGCGACCAGATCAGCCAAGATCGACCACCGTTTGGTCGCAAAAGCGTGTCGGTGAGTCGTCTGCTGCCGTCGGACTCGAAGACAGCAAGACGGGCTGATCGCAACGGATCATGGCGCCCACGCTTCAACGTCGCGATGTTGTAGGCGATGTAGAGGCGGCCGGTGTTTGGTCCGACGGCAAGCGCGCGCGCCGACCAGCTCTTCGGCAGGTGGATCACCTTCAGCGCTCGGAGATCGGCGGTCAGGGCAACGAGCGTGCTCTCTGATCGAACCAGCGCCCACAGGATGCGGTGGTCGCGCGAACGCGCCAGTAGCTCACCTGTGCTGACGATGTCTGTTGGCGCTTTTCCAATGCGGGTGACTTTCCACGTGCCGAACAGTGCGTTGGTGCGAACGATGGAGTTGTCGGCGAGGAAGACGTAGACAGAGGCGGGCCTATCGGCTCCCTCTCGTTGGGTGCTCGCCGCGGCCAGGCCGGCGCAGCTCGCGGCGACGACGATCAGGAGAATCGTGTTAGCGAGCCGCATGGACGAATGGTCGCCGCACACGACGGTGCTGCGCAACCTCGAGAGGCACAATCGTGGTGAATACGTTCGCCGACCTGCCGAAGGTCCCGTTGATCTCACGGGCCTGCAGCAGTTCTCGACGCGGCCGAACTGCCCTGTCGTACCCTGTAGCCGTGAGCGGTCGGATGGTGTTCGCCCTGGTGGCGCTTTCGCTGGTGGCCGCGCAACCGGCCCTGGGCGGGACGGGCATGTTCGTCGGTGCGGCAGACGATGGGGCGCGAAGCCTCGATCCCCTCACGGCGAAGGCGAAGATGGATCGAGCGGCCATCGCAGGGTTTGGCGTCCTGAGGATGACCGTGATTTGGTCGCCCGGCGAACAGACAGTCGGCGGCGACGATCTCGTCGCGCTCCGGAATGCGTCGGCCTCCGCGCAACTTGACGGCGTTCGGTTGATCCTGTCCATCTACTCGCGCGACTCGCGGACGACGCCGTTGTCGTCGCGGGCGCGCGGTGAGTTTGCTCAGTTTGCGGCGTCGATCGCGCGACGCTTTCCCGCGGTGAGGGACTTCGTCGTCGGCAACGAGCCGAACTTGAACCGCTTCTGGATGCCTCAGTTCGGGCCCGGCGGCGCTGATCTCGCCGCCCGCTCGTACGAACTCTTGCTCGCCGCGACCTATGACGCGCTCAAGTCGGTGTCCTCGGACGTGAACGTGATCGGCGGTGCGCTCTCCCCGAGCGGCCAGGACAAAGCGAACTCGGCGCGGCAAACGCACTCGCCGACCGTATTCATCAAAGACCTCGGCGCCGCGTACCGGTCGACCGGTCGTCCGCGGCCGATCATGGACATGTTCGCGATCCACCCCTACGTGATCCCGTCGCGGTTGCCGCCGAGCTTCGCGCATCCCAGAACGACGACGATCGGGATTGTCGACTACCCCAAGCTCGTTCGCTTGCTGACCTTCGCCTTCGCCGGCACGGCGCAGCGCGGGGAGACGCTGCCGATCGTCTACGACGAGTTCGGCTACCAATCGCTGATTCCGGTTCGAAAGCGGTCGGTCTACCAGCACCTCGGAGCGCCGGCCGCTCGGGACGCGATCTCGGAGGCGCTGCAGGCCACCTACTACCGGCAGGCGTTCGCACTCGCGGCCTGTCAGCCGACGGTCGCCGGGCTGCTCATCTTTCACGTCGCCGACGAGCGCGACGCGCGGGGCTGGCAGTCGGGCGTCTACTACGCCGACGGCACGCCGAAGTCGAGCCTCGCTGCGGTTCGGGATGGAGCGCTCGCCGCGCAAGGCGGGACGCTCGGAACGTGCTCCATGGGCAAGACGACGAGCAATCTCGGCAGCGTCGTCTTCCATGAGCCGACGGTGACGGAGCCGAGGATGCTGGGGATCGACTTCTCATGTGCGCTGCCGTGCAGCTACGAGGCGCAGATCGTCGACACACGAACCGGCGCGGTCGTTACCAGCATCGCCGGAAAGGCCGTCGGCGCGCAGACGGTCGGGTTACCGGCCGACGGCCTCCAGGCCGGCAGATACCAGTACGTCCTCCGCGCTCTGAAGTGCGGGAAGCCGGGGACCGGTGAGGCGCGATTCAGCCGGGGCTTCGAGGTTCCACTCGGCACGCAGATCGGGACGCAGACCTTGCCGCTTCCGCTTCTTCCTCTCTTGCCGGAGGCACGTTTCCCGCTGCCGACACTCCTCCCGACGGTCCCGGCGGCCGCCTGACAGATGTGACAGCACCTCGTGCGTCCACGAGCGTCCGCGCGTTCTGCGTCGCAGTGCTGCTCGCGGTCGTCTTCGTTCACGACGCTGCTGCAGCGTCGAAGCCATCCGCCGCGCCACCAGCCCTGTCGGCCGCGTTCGTGGCGACGTCATATGCGCCGGGCCAGCTCGCCGAGCTGCGTGTCCTCGGTCACATCCGCCGTCTCGAACTCCAAGTGATTCGCGCAGGAGCAGAGCGCGGCTGGTCGAGCGTCGGCCGTCCGTGGGGCCTGCCGGAGCACCTGCGGTTCCGGGCCGGGGCGGTGAACACGGTCCGGCTGCGGCTGGGCAACTGGACGAGCGGCCTCTACTTCGCGCGACTCACCGCGTCCGGGGGGCGGGCGGTCGCGTACGCACCTTTCGTGATCAGACCGCCTGTTCTCGGCGCCTCCTCTCGGATCGCGATCGTGGTGCCGACGTACACCTGGCAGGCCTACAACTTCTACGACGCCAACAGGGACGGACGACCCGACTCCTGGTACCGCGATGCGAGCCGGCACAACGTCCTGCTCGGGCGCCCATATGCCGGCGACGGTAAGCCTCCGCATTACCGCACGCAGCAGCGCGGCTTTCTCCGCTTCCTCGTTCACTCCGGCAAGCAAGCCGACTATCTGACCGACGAAGACCTCGAGCGGATCGCAAGCGGGGACGACCTCGCGCGTAGCTACGACTTGATCGTCTTCTCGGGCCACGAGGAGTACGTCACGACGCACACCTACGACCTGATGCAGCGCTATCGCGATCTCGGCGGAAACCTTGCGTTCCTGTCGGCCAACAACTTCTTCTGGCGGGTCGATCTCAACGGTCGCCGGATCTGGCGCATCCAGCTCTGGCGGAACCTGGGCCGCCCGGAAGCGCAACTGATCGGCGTCGAGTACCGAGGCAACGACCGGGGCGGCCACGTCGCGCCGTACGTCGTAACGAACGCCGCCGCGGCGCCATGGTTGTTCAGCGGCCTCGGCGCGGTCGACGGCAGTCCGCTCGGATCGGCCCGCTATGGGATCGAGTTCGACATGATCGGTCCCGACTCGCCGGCCGGAACGACAGTGCTTGCGACGGTCAGTCCCGGTCTGGGCGACGGCACGATTGTCGGTCAGATGAGCTACTACGAAACGGCCGCCGGCGCGAAGGTGTTCGCCGCCGGGACGCTCGGCTTCGGCGGCTCGGACAATCCGGTCGCAAGCGCCCTCTTCCAGAACCTCTGGCAGCACATGACGGTTCCATAGTCGGTGTTATGCGCGGTCCGGACGGCCACCGGATCGAGATCATCGAGCGCGGCGCGGAGTCTCCGTCTCGAGACTGATGTTTCTGCTCCGTACGTCATCAGGGCGCTCGGGCGCGAGGACGCTGGCCCAGCCGAGCGTTATGACGAGGCAATATGGCCTGCATGGCCCTGCCGACCCCCACACTGCACACCGCTCGCCTGCGACTGCGTCCCTTCACTGACACGGACGCGGACGCGCTTTTCGCGCTGCACAGCAGCGCCTACGTGCTGCGCTACTGGGACGCGCCGCCGTGGAGCGAAAGAACGCGCGCCAGTCGCTTCATCGCTGCTTGCCGGCAGATGGCGGACGAGGGCACTGGCGCGCGGCTGGCCATCGACCGTTCTTCCGACGGCGCCTTCATCGGCTGGTGCAGCCTGACCCGGTGGAACCCGGACTACCGCAGCGCGTCGTTGGGCTACTGCCTCGATGATGCGGCATGGGGTCAGGGCTACGCGACGGAGGCCGCGCGGGCCTTGCTGCAATGGGCCTTCGACACCCTGGACCTCAATCGAATCCAGGCCGAGACCGATACGCGCAACGCGGCATCTGCTCGCGTCCTGGAGAAGATCGGATTCGTGCGTGAGGGGACATTGCGGGAAGACTGTGTCGTGAACGGGGACGTATCGGACTCCTGGGTGTTCGGGTTGATCAGGCGGGAGTGGCGTCCCCCGTCCGGGCCGGTTCCCGCCCGCTGAGTTCGTCTCGGTCGCGAGACGGCGCGTCACTCGCGAACACCGCTCATTCGACAGCGGTCTCGCCAACGTGAGGAGCGGGTAGCGCATCGGGTTATCGCGGATGTCTCAGAACCCGAGCGAGCAGATCGCTTCGCCAGAACGTTGTTCGGTCGGACTCGAGTCGACTCGCTGACCGTGTCCGCCGCCTCGGCGGAGTCGAAGACGGCAACGAGTATTACGTGATCATCAGCGACTTTGACGATCTGGAACGTTCGGAGCCCGAGGTCCCGCATCTCGGCGAAACGTTCGGTAAGCGCCGCGGCGCCTTCGAGGGACATTCCCGCACACTGGCCCAGCCAGGCGAGCGACTGGACCACCTGAGTGCCATCAGTGGTGCCCGGATCCTGACGTGTCGATCAAAGAGTCCGAACACCGGAGCGAAAGGATCGGCCGATCAGGGTTCTATCTCTCCTCTTGCTTGCCGTGCTCGCCAGCGGCTGTGGGCGCTCCCATCACGCTGCAAGCGTGCGTCGCGTGGAGATCTCGCCGTGGCCTGAAGGCCCGACGCTGATCGCATCCACCGACACCTCTTCCGGCATAGCGCTGCTCTCGAAGGTCAAGAACTCGATCCCGGCCTCGCTCCCCGCCAATCCACACCAGGAGTGTCACCTGGGAACGACGGTCACGATCGTGGTCGGCGACAAGACTTACGCCTATGGGCCGTGCCGGCTCCCGGAGACAATCAAGCGGCTGCGCCAGGCGCTGATCGCCGCAGCCGAAACGGGGAAGCCGATTCGAGCGAACGCGCCAGTGCGCCCGGTCTCCGCAGCAGAATGGAAGGCCGTGTTCAACGACTGGTACGACGGCCGGATGGATCACTGGCACTCATGCGCGGCCGTTAGGGAGGCGATGCGTCATCTCCCCGCGGACGGGATGATCTACAGCACGATCGGGATCGACCTCCAGGCCTACGCCACGGGCGTATGCAGGTGAGGTTCCCCGAACACCACCTCGCGGCAGCGTAACTCCGCCATCCGCGCTGGCTTTGGCTTTCCAGCTTCGCTTGCGCGCGCTCGGCGAGTTCGCGCGTGCGCTGGGCGCTCCAGCGCGGGCGCTATGTCGCTCGCGTTAAAGCGTAGGGCAAGGACCTCTGCTCGTTCGATCAGCGGATCCGGCATCAGACAGAGATTCGACGCGGATGCTCCGCTCGGACGCGATTAGAGTGGCGTTATGCGGCAGCTGTCGGTGGCGGGCTGCCTGTCGGACGCGTTCCGCGTCTACCGAAGTCTCTTCGTGCGCTCGGCGCAGGTCGCGGGCGCGGTCTATGGCGCGCTCGCAGCGCTTCGCATCGTCCATCACCTGGTTTCGTCATGGCCGGCGGAGCTGCTGGCGGTCGCCTCGTTCGTGCTGTGGATCGCCGGCCCGGCGGTCGTTCAGGGCGCGATCGTCGAGCTCGTCGGGAACGTGCACGACGGACGTCCACCGCGGCCTGTGGGGGCGGTGCTCCGGCTGGGGCGAGACCGAGCGCTGCCGCTCGTCGGTGCGGAGCTGTTCTATGGGCTCGGCGTCACGTTCGGCCTTGTGCTTCTGATCGTTCCGGGGCTGATGATCGCCGCGCGCTGGTCGCTGCTCGTTCCGATCATCGTCCTGGAGGAGCGAGGGCTGGCCGAGGCGCGCGACCGCTCGACGAGGCTCGTGCAGGAGCACACAGGCACCGTCCTCGGGATCGTTCTCGTCGCGTTCGCGCTCTGCGGTTGGCCCTTCGTGCTCAGCGCGCTCTTCGTCCACGGCTTCTGGACGCACACGGTCGTCAGCTTCGTCGCATCCGTGCTCGCCGCACCGTTCCTCGCCGTGGTCGCGGCGGGCATTTACTACAGACTCAGCGAGCGTGAAAGACCCGCGGTGGCTCCGTAGCGCGGGCTACGCGCGCGAGAAGCGCGTCGTGTCCGCGATGAATGCCTCGACCAGCTCCGGCGTGAGGGTCGCGCGTGTCTCGGCAATCGCGGCGAGGAAGTCTTCCGTCGTCGCGCGGGAGCCATGCCCTGCGAAATGCTCCCGTTCGAACGCGCGCTGCGCGGCTTTCCGCGCCGCCCACTCGATGTCGGCCGGCGTGAACAACGGGCTCGCTTTGACGAGCACGCCGACCTCGACGGGCTCGTCCGTGATCTCGTCGACGTAGCGAGCCCAGATCGACGCGCGTGCCTCGTCGTTCGGCGGCCCGACAGGCAGCACGTAGTCGAACCGCCCCGGCCGCAGGAACGCGGGATCGAGCATCCCGACGGAGTTCGTCGCGCACACCAGCAGGTGGTGGGGAGCCTCGCGCATGCGCGGGATCTGCTTCAGAAACTCGTTCGTGATGTTGGGGCTGACCCGGCGCTCTTCGTGGCGGATCGAGGCAATGTCCTCGACCTCGTCGACGAAGATGACCGCTTCGGGCAGGTCGAGCAGACGGTCGAAGGTGTCGGCGAGGAGCTTCGCCTGCCGCTCCGCGCCCTCTGCGCCGATCTCCGAGGGCTGGATCTCGGCGAACGGCCACCCGAGGCGCGAGGCGATTCCTTTCGCGAACGTCGTCTTGCCGGTCCCCGGAGGGCCGAAGAGCACGATCGCCTTCGGCTGCTCGACCGCGTGGCGCGCTGCGAGCTCAGGTTCCGCGAGCGGCAGGATGACGCGGCGCTCGATGATCTCCTTCGCCTCGTCCATCCCGCGAAGGTCGTCCCACAAGCCGGGCGGGATGACGCGCGCCCCAACCGCGTTCAACGCCAAGGGCCTGCCGACGTCGGCGACCTCGCGGTCGAACATCGCAGTTCCGGTCGGCCGGAAGCCGCGCTCCGTGAGCGCATCGCCATCGGTCGAGACGGCTGCGATCAGCCGTGCGCCGCCGTGCGCGAGAGCTGTCGTAAGCGCATCGAGCAGTTCGTGCCCATCGTCACCGTTCGCCGTGTCGATGCGATAGATCCACCCGACGCCCCCGGCAACGCCTCCGAGCGCGCATGCAACCACGCGCCCCTCGTCCTCCGCGACGAGGGCGACTGCGCTCGAGTCCAACAGCAAGCGCATCGCCGTGTCCGTGCCGGGCCACGCGTCGGTTGCGGACTCCCACAGCCGCAAGACCTGCCCGAGATCATCGGAGTTGTACGGCCGAATGGCGCTACTCATCCGGGGATGATGCCAGCGACTCGAGCTGCCGCTGTCAGCCTGCCCACAAAGGCAAGTCGAGCGCGCGCGCGTAGGCCGCTCGGTCGTGCACGGGCTCACCGTGCGAGACGATCACGTGCTCGAACGGCAGCTCGAGCAATTCGCGCAGCGCGGCGCGTGCGCGTTCCTCGTGCGGCGTCTCCCAGATGCGCAGCTCGCCGCCCTGGCTCGTCAGCCCGTCGGCGAACACGACCGCGCGCTGCTCGGGCAGCCACAGCGGTGTCTCGTTGCGCCCGCGGCCGTCGTACAGCGCGATGAAGCCGCCGGGCAGCTCGCTGCCGGGCTCAATCCCTTCAAGCTCGGTCTCCGGGATGTCGCTGCGCCAGAAGAGCCAGGGGCCGAACGCGCGCGCGTCGTAGCGCTGCACGAAGAGGTCGACGTCGCGGACGTGGTCCGGCTTGAGGATGACGACCATCGTCGGCGGATTCGCGTCCAGCCGTTCCCAGACGTCGGTCGCCTCCGCGGGCGGCGCAATCGGGTCGATCAGCGCGACTTCGCCGCCGGCTGTGACGCACGTCGATGCCACGACGCGTTCCCAGCCTGCTTCCGGGCGCCAGTCGGGGTACGCGACCCGCCACACCCACAGGCCCTCGGTCACGTCGAGCGGCTGGAGGCTCACGGCGTCGATTCCGCCAGCGTCCAGTAGAAGTCGGCGCCGGCCGCGAGCGGTGTCGCGACGCGGCTGAGCGCGGCGCGTGTCTTCTGGAGATCGAGCTGCGCGACCAGTGCGACCTCGGCGGTGGCGAGCGGTTCGCCCGCCCAGGCGAGCAGCTCCTCGACGCTCTCCGGCTTCGGCCCGCGAACGAGCTCGGGCGCGAGGTTCGCGATCGCCACCTCGTAGGTCTCCACCGGGTTGAAGCCCGGCACCACGCTCTGGGTACCGTCACCGCGCGTGAGCTCGTAGCTCGGCGCGGTGTAGCGCCGCCGCTTGCGCGGGCCACCGAGCTTGTGGTCGAGCGCGCGCGCCGCTGGATGTGGCGCGCGCGCGGCTGCGATGTCCGCCTGCAGCGCCGCCTCGACGTCGTCGCGGCTGCACCAGTCCGTGA
>JAOPYY010000105.1 GCA_025964395.1 Actinomycetes bacterium
CGCACCTTGATGCCCTTGGTGGTGCCGCTCGCAGCGAGCCGGTAGAGGATCGTCTCCACCTGGTCGGAGAGCGTGTGCCCGGTCGCGCGCAGCTCGCCGGCGCGGAATGAGTAGCGGATGTCCCGGAGCTCGGCCTCCGTCTCATTGTCGCTTTCAAAAGCGCGAGCGCCCGCCTGCACGACCTCGGCGCCGAAGCGCTCCACGCACCAGCGCGCGTCCTCGTCGGACTCCGCGCCGCGCAGGCCATGGTCGACGTGCAGCGCCGAGACGTTGAAGCCGAGCTCGCGCAGCGCATGGAGCAGGCAGGTCGAATCCGCGCCGCCGGAAACGAGGCACAGCACATCGCCACCCGGCTCGATCAGGTCGTTCCGGCGGACGTGCGATTCGATCCGGCGCAGAAGCTCCAGATCAGCAGTGTGCCAGCCTCTGCGTCAGAGCAGACCGGCGACATCGCAGCCCGCGGCCGTGAGGCCGGGCTGTGCTGCACGTAGAACTTCGTTCACCTGAGCGCTGATGCTGTACGAGCGGTACATAGCGCGGCTGGCGTTCTTGCCGGCCGCGCGAGCCTTCACCGCCCGGCCGTACTCGAGGAACATCGCCGGCGCGTACTGGCGGACGATCATGAGCGACGGATCGAACGGAGCAGAGGTGCGGACAACGCGCGCCGCCTCACGCGCCGCCGCAATCACGTCCTGCGGTTTCGCGGCTCCGGCCAGGTAGTCGTCGCCGTACATCCCGACCTGGGCCATCTGCACCCGGTAGTTCTCGAGGAACTGCCTGTCGGTCAATCCGCATGTGTGCTGGATGGGCGCAGGCGCTGAGGACCGTCCCGAGGACGCGAGAATCGCGCCAATCGAGACGAGCATGAGGACAGCAACTACGAGCCGCAGCATTCGGTGGACTATCGGTGGCGCCTCAGTCCTTCTCCATCCCTCGTTCGGGACCGGGCATCCAACCCGGAGGATGGGGCGAATCCAGGGGCGCCGGGCCAGGAGCCCGCGGGTGGCGGCCCAGATAGGCGGCAAGCTCCCCCGCGACCCAGCGCCCGACCCAGGCGAGGACGGCAACACGGAGTAGCGACTTCAAGGGCGGCAGCCGCCTCAAAAAAGGATGCTCCGGTACTCGAGCACCTTGCGCATCCCGATCGCCTCGTAGGTCGCGATCGCGGGCGCGTTCTCTGCGCGGACGAACAGCGTCACGGTCGGGGTCGTTTCGAGGAGCAGGCGGGCGAGATCGCGCATTCCGCGGGCGCCGTGGCCGCGGCCGCGGGCCTCGGGATCGACCCAGACCTGCTGGATCTGCACGGCGCTCGGCGTCCAGGCGGACGCCTCGGCCTTGAAGAGGATCACCCCGTCCTCGAGCCAGATCCAGGAGCGGCCCTCGTCGATCTGCGCCTCGGTGCGCCAGCGGAATGCGTCCGCATCGCGCGCGAGCGGGTCCAGGTGCAGCTCGAGCTCGTGCGCTGCCGCGCACGCCGGTACGAGCCGGTCGACGTCGGCGTGGGTCGCGGCGCGCAGCCCGGTCTTGCCGGAGGGTGGCGGCTCGGTGATCGCGTAGACGGGCTGGTGCGGACGGTCCTCCCTCGCCGGCGGCAGCTCGCTGCGCGCGGCGTCCCACAGCTCCGTCACCGCGCCCGTCTCGCCGATGATCATGCGCGAGCGTGAGCCCGCCACGGTCGGCGCGAAGGCCCCGCTTCCCGCACCGGACGGCACGAGGTTCGCGCCCGCGTGGCAGAGCGCGGTCAGCGATCCCGACGCATCCTCGACGGCATAGAAGCGTCCGAGCCCGCGGCGCGCGACGTCCTCGAGAAACACGCGCTCGATGGGCGCGTGCGCACAGAACTCGAGCACCTGATGCTGCGATGGCTCCATGACGGTCACCAGGCAAGTGTTCTATAGGCTCCGCGCCCATGCCGATTCACGTTCGCGCCGAGCCGGGCCAGTACGCGGAGGCCGTCCTGCTCCCTGGCGATCCGCTCCGCGCCAAATACATTGCCGAGACCTACCTCGAGGACGTCGAGCAACGCAACGCCGAACGCGGGCTGCTCGGGTACACGGGCACCTACAAGGGCAAGCCCGTCTCCGTCCAGGGCACCGGTATGGGCTGCCCCGGCGCGACGATCGTGTTCGAGGAGCTCGTGCAGCTCGGCTGCAAAAAGCTGATCCGCGTCGGCACGTGCGGCGGCCTTCAACCGCACCATCAACTAGGGGATCTCATCGTGGCGCTGACCGCAGTACCTGCGGACTCGACCGCGATGCACCTCGTCGGCAACGAGCCGCACTGCCCGACAGCGTCGTGGTCGATCATCCACGGCGCGGTGCACACCGCCAAGGAGATGGGCCAGGAGCTCCATGTCGGCCCGATCGTCTCGAGCGATCTCTTCTACAACCCGGACGGCGGTCAGTACGAGCGCTGGTCGAAGCGCGGCGTGCTGGCGGTCGAGATGGAAGCGTCTGCACTCTTCACGGTCGGCGCGATTCGCGGCATCGAGACGGGCTGCCTGCTGACCGTCAGCGACATCGTCGTCGAGGGCGAGTTCACACGCATCTCCGACGATGAGCTGCGTGCAGCCGTGGACCGGATGACCAAGATTGCGCTCGACGTCGCGATTAGTTGATTGACGCGCAGCGGCGCAATCTTTAGAGGGTCGCTTGCTCACCACCACCGATTCGCGTATACGCCATCGCATGGCCCTGGACCAACGCTCCCCTAGCCTTTTCGCGTGACCGAGCCAACAACCGTCCTGCCCGGTGGCGCAGGCGAAAAGGCAGTGTTTTTGGTCAACCCCGCTTCGGACAACGGAGCGACAGGTAGGAAATGGCCGGAGCTGGCCCACCGGGCGGCGCGCCTCGGCCTGGCCGGTGAGACGCTCTTCTCGGAACGGCCGGGCCATCTGATCGAGCTCGCGCGCTCGGCCGTCGACGGCGGCGCGACGCTCGTCGTCGCGGTCGGCGGGGACGGGACGCTGAACGAGGTCGTGAACGGGATTGCCGGTCGCGACGTCGATCTCGCGACGATTCCGCTCGGGACGGGGATGGACTTCGGTCGCACGTACGGGATCCCGACGAAGTTCGAGGATGCGGTGCGGCTCGCGCTCGAGGGGACGCCGCGCACGATCGACGCCGGGCGGGTCTCGTACCGCACGTGGGGCGGCGACGACGCCGAGCGGTGGTTCGCGAACGTCGGCTCCGTGGGGATGAGCGGCGCGGTCGCCCAGCGCGCGAACGGGATGTCGAAGGCCCTGGGCGGCAAGGCGACCTTCTTCTATGCGCTGACGCGCGTCTTCCTCGAGTGGGAGAACACCGACGTAACGGTGCGCTTCGACGGCCAGGAGCGCCACGGGAAGATGCACGACGTGATCGTCGCGAACGGCGTCTGGCACGGCGGCGGGATGATGCTCGCGCCGGACGCGCAGCCGGACGACGGCGCCTTCGACGTGGTGATGATCGGCGACGTGGGCAAGGTCGACTTCCTGACGACAGCGCCGAAGCTCTACAAGGGCAAGCACGTCAGCCACCCGAAGATCGAGGTCGTGCGCACCGCGCGGGTCGAGGTCGATGCGGCGGAACGCCTGCCGATCGAGCTCGAAGGGGAGCAAGTCGGGACGACGCCCGCGACCTTCGAGGTCGTCCCGGGCGCCCTCCGCGTCCGCGTGCCTACTTCTTCGTAGCGGTCTTCTTCGCTGCCGTCGTCGTCGTCTTCGCAGCGGACGGCGGCGGCTTCTTCTTCGCGGCGTACTCGATCTTCGAGAGGCGCTTCTCGAGCTGCGCGAGGCGCTTCTCCATCTGCTCGAGACCACGGACGCGCTTCGAGAGGTCGTCCACGCGATCCTTCATCTGCATTGCGCCCTGGAGGAGACGATGCGCCGCGGGATTCTGCTGCGCCTTGCCGAGCACTTCTTCGCCGAGGGAGGCGAGACGGTCGAGTGGGCTCTTGGCCATGCGGTTCCTTTCCCGGTCAGCGCAAACGGCTAACCGTGTACGTCAGCTGATAACACCCTTTGACGTTCGACGGTGGGCAGGTCGAGCCTGCCGTGGACGCGTTCGCGATGTGGGTGCCAAGCGCGAGCCCCTTCTGCGTGACGGTGATCGCGCCGGGATAGTCGTCGCCGGCCGAGTTGCCGACCTCGCTGGAGCGCGGGCACGGAAGCGTCGGCTTGCCCGGCCCGTCCCAGCCCGGCAGCGCGCCGAAGTCGCACTCGCGCGCCAGGGTCACGAGCGTCCACGGCTTGCCGGGCTGCACGTAGAAGTCGACGCTCTGCGTCCCGCGGAACGTCGAGCCGTCCTTGGCTGCGAGCGTGCCGGGCCACCTGCCCCAGATCCCGTCGACGCTCCAGTGCAGCTGCCATTCGCCGGGTGCGGTCACGATCTGGCCGAGCAGGGTCGACTCGTTGGCGTACGGGCACGTCGGCTTGTCCGGCGGGCAACTCGGGTCCATCGCCCGGCGCACGAGCAGCTGATCGAAGTGCAGGCGCAGGTGATCGAGCTTCGGCGCGTTCTCGCACGTCGCGTGCTCCTCGCGCGCGAGGACGACCCGAGTGCCTACCGGCTGGTTGATCGTGAAGGTGATGTGCCAGCCTGTGCTCGTCACCGTCGCGACGATGCGAGGTTCGTTGACGCTGCCGTGATCCTTCGACGATATGCCTGGATGGACGCAAGGCGTGACCGGCGCTGCAAGGTCGTAGGCGTAGCTGCCGTTCACGGACAACCAGTCCGGCGTCGAGTGGGAGCAGGACTTGAACTGATCCGAGCCTTTCGTCGTATGCGCGCACTCAGCTTGGCGGCCGGCGGGGGTCGCTTCGGTGGAAACGAACACATCCGCCTCCGTCGTCCGTGCCGCCCAACGTGGTGAGACATCGCGGGTGACGATCGCGGCCCGGAAGGGATGGAACTCCGTCTTCTCGCCGCGGCCCTGGTAGTGATCGCAGTCCCAGATCCACGAGCCGAGCGCCTGAATCCTGTCGCCGGCCTGCGGGCGCGCCCACTCCGGAAACGAGGTGGACTCGCGCTCGAGATGCAGCGTTCCCTGCTCGGGTGTCGTGTCGCGCGAGACCCCGGTGAGGAAGTCATTCGCGTTGTCGACGGTCACGTCGATGTTCACGTCGTAGGAGTGATGGGTGATCGGATCGTCGGAGCTCGCGATGCGCGAGGCCAGCAGCCCGAGCGGACCCTTGACGGTGCCGCTCACCCAGCGCGGCGCGGGCGGCGGCCCGCTCGACGGGAAGTCCTTGTCGTTCACGTAGACCCAGTTGGGCGCAAGGCCGGTGTAGATCTTCGTCGTGTCGCGCTGGCAGCCGTCCGCGATCGCCTGCACGTTCGGATCCGGCTTCACATCGGCCAGACGCCACGCGGCGGCGCCCGCCACGAATACGAGCAGGAGCACGACCGTGATCATCCGCCTCACGGACGGATTATCACGGGTGTGCCCGCGAGTGTCTCGCGGAAGACCTTCAGGAGCGTCGCGTTGGGCAGGCGAATGCAGCCGTTCGAGACAGCGTGGCCGATCGACCACGGCTGATTGGTGCCGTGGATCGCGACCGGCCCGCCCTGCACCCAGCCCGTCAGGACGGTCGAGAACGCCGAGATGCCGATCGCCCCAGGGCCGAACGGCCCGCCGGTGTCGGCGGGCACGAGCCGCTGGTTGACGTAGAAGCGGCCGGTCGGCGTGGGCGTCGACGGGGAGCCGACCGCGACGGTCGCGGTCAGCACCGGCTTCGCGTTGCGGTAGAGCGTGAGGCGCCGCTTCGACAGCTCGACGACGATCCGCGTCCGCACGGTTTCGACGCGCAGCGCGCGGGCGCGGACGAACGCCGTCACGCCGTTCGGCTTCCGCGGTAACTGCACGCGGTACCAGCGGGGTTTGCAGTCGTGGCGGACGACGACGCCGACGACGCCGAAGACGGTCGGATAGCTGTTGACGTTCTTCTGCCCGAAGCGGGCGACAACGGCGCCGCCGGGCCGGGTGAATGCGACCGCCCCGCGCGGCGCGGCGGCTGCATAGGCCGTGCGTACAGAGCCGAGACGTACCAGCTCACCATCCGTGCAGTGCTGCGCCTGCGCGGCGAGGACGTGCGCAATGACGGGGCTCTTCTTCTGGGCTCCGCAGCCCGCGAGCACCAGCGCGGCGAGAACAAGGGCGGCCTTGCGCATACCGGTAGAACGCCTAATCGGGTTTTTTGGACGCGTACCAGGCAGCGCTCATGTCTTCATCCCCGTGCCCTGCAGCGATTGCGCGGCCGAAGCGCTCCTCGATCGCGTCGACGAACGCCAGCTCGACGCCAGCTCGCGCAGCGAGCTCGCGGATCAGCCCCGCGTCCTTGTGGGCGGTCTCGAGCTTGAACTGCGGTTCGAATCGCCGCTCGATCATCGCCTTCGCCTTCATCTCGAGGTACGGGCTCTCGAGCGGGCCGCCCTGGAACGCCGAGAGGACGAGGTTGGGCTCGAGTCCGGCCGCTTCCGCGAGTGCGACCAGCTCTGCGGCGGCCTCGACGAGGATCAGCACCCACATGTTGAGGACGAGCTTGAGCTTGGAAGCATCGCCGATCCGGTCACCGAGCTCGACCGTCTTCGTACCGATCGCGTCGCAGATCGGGGCAACCGTGCGGCGCGCGTCGGCCGGGCCGGAGAGCAGCACCGTCAGCTTCCCCTCCTCCGCCGGCGTGCGCGTCCCAAGGACGGGCGCGTCGAGCATCGTCCACCCGAGAGCGGTGAGCTCCTCGATGCCGAGCCCGACCGTCGATGACTGCATCCAGACGCTCTCGCCGAAGTCGACATCCGCGACCGCCGCGCGAACCGCGTCGAGGTCGCGGAGCATGGTCACCGTCACGTCTCTGCCCGTGACCGCCTCTTGCGGCGTCGCCGCGACCGGGAGCCCGGTCGCCTCGGCTCGCTCGCGTGTCCGGTTCCAGACGACGACGTCGTGACCCGCCGCGGCGATGTTCTTCGCCATCCCAGCGCCCATGATCCCGGTTCCGAGCACGGCCACCTTCATCTCTACGCTCCAATCATGATCGTCGCGCACCTCGATCTTGATGCGTTTTTTGCCGCAGTCGAGGAGCTGGAAAACCCCGCCCTGCGCCGCGTGCCCCTGATCGTCGGCGGCGACCCCAAAGGCCGAGGCGTCGTTGCGACCGCGAACTACGTCGCGCGCGGGTTCGGCATCCATTCCGCGATGTCGTGCGCCGAGGCCTACCGCCGCTGCCCACAGGCCGTCTTCGTCCGGCCGCGCCACTCGCTCTATAAGGACTACTCACGCGAGGTGTGGTCGACGATCCGGGAGATCGTCCCGACCGTCGAGCAGGCCGGGATCGACGAGGGCTATCTCGATCTCGGCGAGGTCGCTCCCGCCTTCGACGACGCACGTGCGCTCGCCGAGGCGGTTCGCGCGGTCGTGCGCGCGCGGACGAGGCTCTCGTGCTCGCTCGGCGTTGCGACCTCGAAGGTGGTCGCGAAGGTCGCGTCGGACCGGCGCAAGCCGGGAGGGCTCACCGTCGTGCGCCCGGGCAAGGAGGCGGAGTTCCTCGCACCGTTCCCGATCCGCATCCTCCCCGGCATCGGGCCGCGCGCCGAGGAGCGGCTCGCGGCGGTGGGCATCAAGACGATCGGGGACATCGCGGCCCTCGACGACGATGCGCTCCGCGGCGGTGTGCTGAGCGGCAAGGTCGGGCGCGAGCTGCGCGACCGCGCGCGCGGGATCGACCGCCGGCCGCTCGAGGTCTCGACCGAGCGCATCTCGATCTCACAGGAGGAGACCTTCGAGCGCGACATCGCCGATCCGGAGCGCCTGCACGACGAGCTGCGGCGGATGGCGGTGAAGCTCGCCGAGTACCTGACGGTGCGTGGGCAGGTCGGGCGCACCGTGACGACGAAGGTGAGGTATCCGGACTTTTCGATCCGCACCCGCTCCACCTCGCTCCCGGTCGGCACCGCCGACGCCGAACGCATCGGGGAGCTCGCCTGCCAGCTGCTCGACCGTGCTCTTCACGACCGGCCCGGCCCGCTCCGCCTGGTCGGCGTCGGGGTATCGGGACTCGAGGAGCACATGCAACTTTCCTTCCCTGCCGTCGTCTGATTAGTGGATGACGACTACATGAAAGTTGCAGGATATTCACCCTTTCTAGGCACACGACAACCGACCCACGTCCTACCCTGAGAGCGAGATGACCGTCCACCACCCCGTCAAGGTTCACGAGCACGTTGCCAAGCGTGTTCATGTCCTTCTGCAGCGAGCCGGAGTCCC
The DNA here is from genome assembly GCA_025964395.1 of Actinomycetes bacterium. GTDB lineage: Bacteria > Actinomycetota > Thermoleophilia > Gaiellales > Gaiellaceae > PALSA-600. Next base: position 8,239 of record JAOPYY010000105.1, read on the forward strand.
GTACGAGATGGAGCAGCAGGTGTGCACGTCCTGCAGCCGAATCCTCGACGAGAAGCCGGTCAAGCGCGCCGCCGCTTA
>JAOPYY010000120.1 GCA_025964395.1 Actinomycetes bacterium
GGTGCGCAAGGTGCTCGGCCACGGCAGCGGCTTCGACTCGCCCGGCTTCCGCGAGCTGCGGCGCGTTGCGAAGCCGCTCGGTGAGGCGTTCCATGCCGCGCGCGAGCGTGCAGGCCTGTCGCTGATCGACGTCTACACGCGCGGCCGCGAGTTCGACGAGCTCTACAGCCTCGCCGAGCTCCTGATCGAGCTGGATGAGCGCGTCACCGTCTGGCGCGTCCGCCACTTCAAGGTCGTGCAGCGCACGATCGGCGCCGACGTGATCGGCACGCAGGGCACGCCGGTCGAGGTGATGGGACGGCTGATCCACCATTCGTTCTACCCCGAGCTGTGGGACGTGCGGAACGACCTGACGCAGATGAACTTGCCCGAATGAGATTCCGGGGCGTCGCACTCGGCTGCGGGAACTTCGGCGGGGTCGGCTCGGTGCCGGAGTTCTTCGGGCAGGGCATCTCCCACGACGAGGCGTTCGCGATCATGGATCGCGCCTGGGCGTCAGGCATCCGCTGGTTCGACACGGGCGATGCCTACGGCGGCGGCAGGAGCGAGTCCTGGATCGGCGAGTGGTGCCGCGACCGCAACGCGTCGCCGACGATCACGACGAAGGTCTTCCACTCGACGACCGGGACGCCCGGCGACACCGGGCTTGCGCCCGACCGGATTCGGCGGCAGGTCGAGTCGAGCTTGGAGCGGCTCAGGATCGACCGCATCGATCTCTACCTCGCGCACGAGCCGGATCCGGCGACGCCGATCACCGAGACGATCGCCGCCTTCGAGGTGCTGCGGTCGGAAGGGTTGATCGCGACCTGGGGGCTCAGCAACTACGACCGGGCCGGGGTCGCCGAGGCGGTGCTGCACGGCCAGCCGGCCCTGATCCAGAACTCGTTCTCGCTGCTCGACCGCGCCGACGCCGACGACATCGTCCCGTTCTGCGCCGAGCACGGCATCGCTTATGTTCCCTTCGGGCCGCTCTCGGGCGGCTGGCTGACTGGGAAGTACCGCCGCGGGGAGCCGTATCCGGAGGGCTCACGCATGACGTTGCGGCCCGGGCCGTACGAACAGCTCGTCGACGACCGGGTGTACGACGGGCTCGACAAGCTGCGCGAGGAGGCCGACGCGCGCGGCGTCGACCTGCCGACACTCGCGTTCGCCTGGGTGCTCGCGCGCGTCGACGGTGCGGTCTGCGGGCCCAACCGCGCCGAGCAGCTCGACCCGATCCTCGCGGCGCGCGAGCTCGAGCTTTCTCCCGACGACGTCGATCGCATAGGAGGGTTCTTCGATGAGCCGTAGGCTTGACGGAGGTGACAAGAGCAGCTGCGTGCGCATCCTGGACGAGCACCAGGTTCGGCAGCTCTTGCCGATGGACGAGTGCATCGAAGTGATGGCCGAGGCGCTCGCCTCGCTCGCGCGCGGCGAGGTGCACAACCCGCTGCGCTTCGTCGTGAGACCGCCCGACGCCCCGAGCTTGATGGGGCTGATGCCCGCCTACCGCGGTGGCGAGGTGCCACTCTGGGGGCTAAAGTCCGTGGTGATCGCACCGGCGAATGCCGCTCGCGGCCTCGATCTGCACCAGGGCTTCGTCGCACTCTTCGACGGCGAGACCGGTGAGACGCGCGCGATCATGAACGCGGGCGGGATCACGGCCGTGCGAACCGCGGCCGTTACCGGGGTCGCGACGCGGCTCCTCGCACGCGGCGACGCACGGACGCTGGCGATTCTCGGCGCCGGCATCCAGGGTAAGGCGAACCTCGAGGCGATGCGGGCCGTGCGCTCGTTCGACCGTGTGCTCGCGTGGAGCCGCACGCCGGGCCGCGCCGCGGCGGAGCTCGACGGCGTGGAAGAGGTCGCAACCGTCGAAGAAGCAGTGCGCGACGCCGACGTCGTGGTCACCGCAACGTCGGCCGCCGAGCCGATCCTGCGCCGCGAGTGGCTGAAGGCGGGCGCGCACGTGAACGCGGTCGGCTCCAGCATCCCGACCACGCGCGAGCTCGACACGCAGACGATGGCCGACGCCGCGTTGTTCGTCGACCGGCGCGAGTCGACGGTCAACGAGGCCGGCGACTTCCTGTTCCCGCAGCGGGATGGCGCGATCGGGCCTGACCACATCCGCGCTGAGATCGGCGAGCTGCTGATCGGGTCCGCGGAGGGTCGCCGCTCCGACGAGGAGCTGACGGTGTTCAAGTCGCTCGGGCTCGCCGTCGAGGACCTCGCCGCGGCGGAGCACGTCCTGCGGCGCGCGGAAGCGGAAAACGTCGGTGCGGTGGTCTCGCTGTGATCGCGGTCGAGGAGATCCGCCGCGCCCGCGAGGTGCTCGAGGGCACGGCGATCCGCACGCCGCTCGTGCGGCTCGATGTCGACTCCGACACCGAGATCTGGCTCAAGCTCGAGCTGTTGCAACCCGTGCGCTCGTTCAAGATCCGTGGCGCCGGCAACGCAATCCTCCAAGCCACCGATGCCGAGCTCGCGGGCGGCGTGCTGACGGCGAGCGCGGGGAACATGGCGCAGGGCGTCGCCTATGCCGCGCGCCTGCGTGGTGTGCCGGCGACGATCGTCGTGCCGGAGCACGCGCCGCAGACGAAGATCGATTCGATCGAGCGGTACGGCGGCCGCGTGATCCGCGTCCCGTACGAGGAGTGGTGGCAGGTGCTCGTCACCGGCCGCTATGAAGGCGCCAACGGCCTATTCATTCATCCCGTCGACAACGACAAGGTGATGGCCGGCAACGGCACGATCGGGCTCGAGCTGCTCGAGCAACTCGACGGTTTCGACACGGTCGCCGTTCCCTACGGCGGCGGGGGACTGCTGACGGGAATCGCGAGCGCTGTCAAGCAGGCGCGGCCTGACGTGAAGTTCTTTGCGATCGAGCCCGAGACCGGTGCGCCCGCCACCGCGACACTGCGCGCCGGAGCTCCGACCGCGGTCGAGTACATGCCGTCGTTTGTCGACGGCTCCGGCAGCCGCGAGCTGATCCCGCGCGTCTGGGAGCAGGCGTCGCAGCTCCTCGACGGCGCCGTCGCCATGCCGCTCCTTGCGGTTGCGGAAGCAGTGCGCCTGATCGCCGAGCGCACGCGCGTGATCGCGGAGGGCGCGGGCGCGCTGGCGGCCGCCGCTGCACTGGGTGGCCACCTCGACGGCGCGAAGAAGGCCGTCTGCATCGTCTCCGGCGGGAACATCGATCCCGCCGTCCTCAGCCGAATCCTCGTCGGGGAGCAACCATGACAAACGGAGCATCATGACAATCAGCCAGTTCTCGGTCGACGCGGCAAGGGAACGCTTCTCGTCGCTGCAGAAGGGCTTCGCTTTCTTCGACGCGCCCGGCGGCACACAGGTCCCTGACGAGGTCGGCCAGGCGATCGCGAATGCACTGCGCGAGGCGTCAGGCAACCTCGGCGCTCCGTACGCGACGGGTCGCGCGGTCGAAGCGATCCTCGCCCGCGCAAAGGACGACGCGGGACGCTTCCTCGGTTGTAGCGCCGACGAGATCTCATTCGGGATGAACATGACGACGCTCGACTTCGCGATCTCGCGCGCCGCGGGGCGCGACTTCGTTGCAGGCGACGAGGTGCTGACGACACAGCTCGACCACGACGGCGGTGTCGCACCGTGGGTGGAGCTGGCGGCCGACAAGGGGATGCACGTCCGCGTCGCGCAGGCGACGGACGAGCTGACAGTCGACTACGACGACCTCGAGCGGCAGCTGAACGAGCGCACACGCGTCGTCGCCTTCGCGCTCGCATCGAACGCGACGGGAACCGTTGCCGACGCGAAGCGCATCTGCGCACTTGCACGCGAGGCGGGAGCGATCTCGTGGATCGACGCAGTGCACTACGCGGCGCACGAACCGATCGACGTGCAGGAGATCGGCTGCGACGTGCTGATCTGCTCGCCGTACAAGTTCTGCGGGCCGCATCTCGGGGTCGCGTACGTGAGGCAGGAGCTCGCAGAGACGTGGCGTCCGTACAAGGCGCGCCCATCGGCGGCCACGCCCGTCGGGCGGCGCTTCGAGACCGGAACGCTGCCGTACGAGCTGCTCGCCGGCTTCAGCGCGACGATCGCGTACCTCGACTCGCTCGGCGGGCTCCGCGTGCTCCGCGACTACGAACGGGAGATCGGCCGCTACCTGATCGAGAACCTGCCGGAGAACGTGACGTTGTACGGCCCGCAGACGATGGACGGCCGCGTACCCACCTTCCTGTTCAACGTCGACGGCGTGCCGGCGGAACGGGCGGCGCACCGGCTCGGCGAACGAGGGCTCGGCGTCTGGTACGCCGACAACTGGTACTGCGTCGCGCTCGGCCCACGCCTCCCGGAGACGTCGGTGCGTGCCGGCTTGATCCACTACAACACGAGGGCAGAAGTCGACCTGCTCGTCGAAGAGCTCGGCGCCCTGACGCCGTAGGCCTATCGTTTCGGTGCCTGGCACCGAAGTTTGGGGGACGGCTGGATCACTTCGCCCACTCGGGTAGCATCCTGCGGGCAGGACGCGGTAGGACGTGAGCGGCCGAGTGGCTCTTCAGCCCGGTCGCGCTCTTTGCTTCACGTCTCCGTCCCAGGCGGCAGAGCCCGCAGAATCGATGGTGGCACCTTGAGCGAGCCCAACGAGGCGACGACGGCGGAGCCGGTTGCCGCAGAGGCGACCGCGCCCGACGCGACTCCCGACCAGAGCAGCAACGCGGAGAACGCGACGCCCTTCTGGAAACGCTGGCTCGGGAAGAGCTAGCGCGATGGCGACGAGAAAGCAGAAGTTGAGAGCTGCCGCCTCGGGCACGTCGCTCGACAAGCCGGCGGAGGTAGCCAAGAAGGTCGAGAAGCAGAAGAAGACATCTCGTGGCAAGTAGGTCGTGAGCTTGCTTGGCAGGGTCGCGGCACGGTGTGCCGTGACCCTGCACGCGCTTCGTGGCCCCAGTGCAGCCGCGCGCAGGGTGGCGGAGGAAGAATCGGCCACGACCTTCGGGGTGCTCGAGGCAGTGATCGAAGGGACGACCGACGACGTCTTCGTGAAGGACCTCGACGGCCGGTTCATCACGTTGAACGCGAAGGCCGCGCACACACTCGGCCGGCCGCGCGAACAGCTGCTCGGCCGGCTGCTCCACGACGTCCTACCGCAAGACGTGGCCGACATGATGGCCGAGACCGACCGGCTCATCCTCGAACGAGGGACGGTGGAGACGTTCGAGGAGCTCGTCTCGGTCAAGGGCGAGCCGCGTGTCCACCTCACGACGAAAGGCCCGTATCGCGCCCGCGACGGCACCCTCCTCGGCACCTTCGGCATCGCGCGGAACATCACTGCGCGCAAGCGGCAGGAGGAGGAGCTCGCCCAGAGCGAGGAACGCTTCCGGCTCGCCCAGGAAGGCGCGCGGATGGGGACGTGGGACCTCGATGTCGCGACCGGCGTGACGACCTGGTCGGACGGCCTCCGCACGCTCTACGGCGTCGGCCCCGACTTCCCCACCGGCTTCGAGGGCTTCGAGCCTTTGCTCCACCCTGACGACCGCGACCGCGTCAACCGCGAAGTGTCGGACGCCGAGGATCGCGCCGCCGATTTCGAGTTCGAGTGCAGGATCGTCCGCCCGGATGGGCTGGTGCGCTGGCTGATGGCACGCTCCTCGGTGCGGATCGCCGACGGAGCCGTCGTCCGGCAGCTCGGGGTCGTGGTCGACATCACGGAGCGCAAGCGCACGGAGGAGGAACTTGGGCGGAGCGAGGAGACGCTCCGGCTCGCGCAGGCGGCGGCCGGCCTCGCGTCCTGGGACATAGATATCGCGTCTCTCGAGCTGAGCTGCACGTCCGGCTTGCACGAGATCTTTGGCCTCGATCCGGCTTCCGACGCGCTCACCCACGAGACGTTCTCCGACTTCATCCACCCCGACGACCGGGAAGCGGTGAGCGCGGAGATCAGGCGCGTCTTCCGATCCGGGGAGTCGTTCTACGAGTGTCCCTGCCGGATCGTGCAGCCGTCGGGCGACGTCCGCTGGGTGATCACCCGCGGCACGCTCCTGCGCAGCGAGGACGGGACACCGCAGAGGATGCTCGGCGTCACGCTCGACGAGACCGAGCGCAAGCTGATCGAGGTCGAGCGCGCACAGCTGGAGATCCGGCTGCGGCAGGCCGAGAAGCTGGAGGCGCTCGGCCAGCTCGCGGGCGGCGTCGCCCATGACTTCAACAACCTGCTGGTTGCGATCCGCGGCTACGGCGAGCTCGCGCTCGGCCGGCTCGCGCGCGGCGAAGAGGGCGTGGAGGAGAATCTCGAAGGCGTGCTCCTCGCCGCTGACCGCGCCGCCGGCCTGACGAAGCAACTGCTCGCGTTCGGACGCAGGCAGGTGCTGAGCCCGGAGGTGCTCGATCTGAACGACGTCGTGCGGGATACGGTTGCGCTGCTCCAGCGGCTGATCGGCGACAACGTGGCGCTCCTGACTACGCTCGCGGATGAGCCTGTGGTCGTCACGGCCGACCGCGGTCAGCTCGAGCAGGTAATCACCAACCTCGCGGTCAATGCGCGCGACGCCATGCCCGGCGGCGGCATCGTGACGATTCACGTCGGCACGGCCGAGCACGAAGGCGCGGACGGCGATAAAGCTCGCCGCGCCCTGCTGAGCGTCAGCGATGAAGGCTCAGGAATCGACGCGACGACGGCGGCCTTCATCTTCGATCCCTTCTTCACGACGAAGGGCGAGGAGGGGACCGGCCTCGGGCTCGCGACGGTCTACGGCATCGTCGCCCAGAGCGGCGGGCATCTCGCACTCGACACGGTCCCGGGGTCCGGCTCGACCTTCAGCGTCTTCCTTCCGCTGTCAGCCGAGGAGCTGCCGGTCGCCGAGATCGCTTGTGTGCCCGCGGGCGTCGAAGGTACGGAACGCATCCTGCTGATCGACGACGACCCCACGGTCCTGACGATCGTGTCGTCGATGCTCACGAACCGCGGCTACGAGATCATCGGCGCTACGAACGGTGCCGAGGCGATCGCTCGCTTCGAGACACGCGAACGGCCGATCCAGCTCGTGATCAGCGACCTGATCATGCGCGGCCTCGACGGGCGCGAGACAACCGACCGCATCCGCGCGATCGATCCGTCCACCAAGGTGCTCTACATGTCGGGCTATACCGACGACGCCACGATCCGCAGCGGCGCGCTCAGCGCCGGCACGGACTTCATCCAGAAGCCGTTCAGCGGCGACGCTCTCGCGAGCTGCGTGCGCGAGTTGCTCGATCACGTTGCGGCGTAGGGCGAGCTATTTCACATCAAGCCGCTACAACCTCTAGGCCCGCGAGCACGAGCGAGGGCAGCGCGCGCCCGTCGCGGCCGCGGACGTCGCGCGCGGGCGACGTGACCGCGGCGACCGCGCCGAGGATCGCCGCTGCTGCGAGCTCCGGGTCGACGTCGCCCTTCAGCTGACCGTCCGCCTGCCCGCGACGAACGAGATCGGTGACGCAGTCGCGGTAGGCGGCTCCCGCCTTGGTGACCGCGTCTCGTCCCGCGCCTTCGGTGATCGGCTGCGCCTGCAGAAGCAGGCTCGCCTCGTGCCGCCGTGCGTCCGCCCAGTTCGTCAGCGATTCGACGAACGCGGCAAGCGCGTGCCGCGGACCGTGTGTCTCGGCCATGGCGCGCGACACCGTCTGCCACGCCTCCGTGTGCGCTTTCACCACGACCTCCGCGAGCAGCTCGTCCTTCGACGCGAAGTAGTGGTAGACCGCGGTCGGTTTCAGCGACATCGCTTCCGCGAGCTCCTGCATCGACGCGGCCGCGAAGCCCTTCTCGCCGAAGACGCGGGCCGCCGCGGCGAGCAGCTCATCGCGGCGGGCGGCAGTACCGGTCGCCGACCGTCGCTTCTGCCGGCCGCGCAGCTCTTCGAGCTCGCCGTGCCGCGCGATCGCGGTCCGGATTGCGGGCACGAGCGCGCCCGGGTGGTACGGCTTGACGAGGTACGCGGAAACGCCCGCGTCGATGGCGCGCGTCACGAGCTCGGGGTCGTCGTACGCGGTCAAGAGCAGGAGAGGTGTCGGCCTCGCCGCCTGGATCTGGCGCGCGGCCTCCAGCCCGTCGAGGCCCGGCATGCGCACGTCGAGCACGACGACGTCCGGTCTCGTGCTGTGCGCGAGCTCGACGGCTTCGCGTCCGTCGCGCGCCTCGCCGCAGACTTCGAGCCCGTGCGCTTCGAGCCCGGCGCGCAGGTCCATTCTGATCAACGTCTCGTCCTCGGCGATGAGCACCCGCATCGTCCCCTCCTCGTTGTCGACAGCAGAAAGAAGAAAGCCCGCTGCGTCGCGGAGGGGTCGCCCGGCAGCGGGCGGCTGCTCCCGAGGTTAGCCGACGGTGGAGCGCCGGGAGACGAACCAGTCGAGCGCCTCGGGGTTCGCGAGCGAATCGCGGCTCGCGACCGTCTCCGGATCGGCGCCCATCAGGATCCGCTTCACCGGCACCTCGAGCAGCTTTCCCGAGAGTGTGCGCGGTACTGCGGGCACGGCGGTGATCTCGTCCGGGACATGGCGCGGCGAGCAGTCCGCGCGGATCCGCGCCTTGATCCCATCGGTAAGCGCGTCGTCGAGGTGTACCCCTTCACGGAGGACGACGTAGAGCACGAGCCAACCGGGCGTGCCTGCGCGCGGCAGGTCCACGGCCAGCGCATCGACGATCTCCGGGATCGCGAGCGCGGCGCTGTAGAGCTCGCTGGTGCCCATCCGCACACCGCCGCGATTGATCGTCGAGTCCGAGCGGCCGTAGATGATCGCGGTCCCGCGTGCGGTGAGCTCGATCCAGTCGCCGTGGCGCCAGATGCCCGGGAACATCGAGAAGTAGCTCTCGTGATAGCGGGAGCGGTCCTCGTCGCCCCAGAGATACAGCGGCATCGACGGAAGCGGCTCGGTCAGGACGAGCTCGCCGACGCGGCCGACGAGCGCGTTACCCTGCTCGTCGAACGACTCGACCTTCGCGCCGAGCGCGCGCGCCTGGAGCTCGCCCTCGTAGACCGGCAGCGTCGGCACGCCGCCGACGAACGCGGAGCAGACGTCGGTGCCGCCGCTCGTCGAGAAGAGCCACACGTCGCCGAGGCTGTCGTAGACCCAGCGGAACCCGTCGGGCGGGAGCGGCGAGCCCGTCGAGCCGACGCTGCGCAACCACGAGAGATCGCGACCGGCGTGCGGCTCGATCTCTGCCTTCATGCACGCCGAGATGTACGCGGCGCTCGTGCCGAAGGACGTGATGCCGGCATCGGCCGCGAGGTCCCAGAGGCGGTTCAAATCCGGCTGGCCCGGGCTGCCGTCGTAGAGGACGATCGCCGCGTTGGTCAGCAGGCCGCCGACAAGCAGGTTCCACATCATCCAGCCCGTCGTCGTGAACCAGAAGAGCCGGTCGCCCGGCTTCACGTCCATATGCAGGTGCAGCTTCTTGAGGTGCTCGAGGAGGATCCCGCCCTGTCCGTGGACGATTGCCTTCGGGAGGCCGGTCGTGCCCGATGAGTACAGGACCCAGAGCGGGTGGTCGAACGGCAGCTGTTCGAAGGTCAGGTCGCCGGGCTGGAGCAGGTCGTCCCAGTTCCCGTCGCTGCCGAGGTACGGCAGCACGAACGTGCGCTCGAGGCTCGGCATCGCGGCCTGCAGCGCCCCGATGTCGGCGCTGCGATCGATTGCCTTGCCGCCGTAGGTGTAGCCGTCGACGGCCAGCAGGATCTTCGGCTCGATCTGCGCGAACCGGTCGATCACGCTGCGCACCCCGAAGTCGGGCGAGCAGCTCGACCACACCGCGCCGATCGACGCGCAGGCGAGGAACGCCGCGGCTGTCTCAGGAATGTTCGGCATGTACGCGACCACGCGGTCGCCGCGCCTCACGCCGTTCGCGCGCAGGCCGGCGGCGATCTGTCCGGTGAGCGCGCGCAGCTCGCCCCAGCGCAGCTCGGCGAGCGGTCGTGTCTCCGACGCGTGCACGATCGCGACGTCGTCATCGTGCTTGCCGCGAAAGACGTGCTCGGCATACGAGAGCTCGGCGCCTGGAAACCACTCTGCGCCGGGCATCGAGCGGCGGCCGAGCACGCGCTCGTACGGGACGCTCGCCGAGATCTCGAAGTACTCCCACAGCGATCCCCAGAAGCCGTCGAGGTCGGTGGTCGACCACTCCCAGAGCGCCTGGTAGTCGGCGAACGTTCTCTCATGTGTGACTTCGAGCCAGCGCTGATAGCGCGTCAACTCCGAGCCCTCGATCGCCGCAGGTGCAGGGCGCCAGATGGGGGCGATGTCGCTCATACCTGGGCGGAAGCTACCGCTTTACGTGATCTCGACCATCGCGATCGGGCTGGCCGGGTTGAGCGCGTTCCAGGTCGTCACGTAGCCGCCGATCTCACGCCGCTCGTGCAGCGGCGACCGGGCTCCCGGCGCGCTCGCCGTGAGCGTCCCGTCCTCGTTCGCCTGCACGTCGAGATGAACGTTGCGCAAGAAGACGCACACGCGGTCGAGGTCGTTCGGCTGGGGTACGCGAAGCAGGTACACACAAGGTGCATCGCGCGTCGCCACCGATGCGGGTATCCCTCATGCGTGGTTGACCGCGTCGGTTCACCGACACTCATACGACTTTCAAACGCCGATTACCAGCGTTGATGGACTTGCGGCGCGATCTGCTCGCGATAGAGCTGCGCAATCGTGGCGTGTGTCGACTCGGACAGCGGCGCGAGCTCCGAGGCTGCGGCGTTGTCCCGCACCTGGTCACTGGTTCGCGCCCCGGCGATCACGGTGGAGACGCTCTCGTGGTCGAGGATCCAGCGGAGCGCGAGCTGCGTCAGCGACGCGCCGGCAGGAACGAGCGCCCTCAGCTCCTCGGCCGCTTGGAGGCCGGTGTCGTAGTCGACGCCGGAGAATGTCTCGCCGACGTCGAACTGCTCGCCGTGCCGGTTGAACGAGCGGTGGTCGTCGGCGGCGAAGGTCGAATCCTTGGAGAACTTGCCCGTCAGCAGCCCCGAAGCGAGCGGCACCCGGATGATCAGGCCGACGTCTCGCAGGCGCGCCTGCTCGAAGAGGAGCTCGGCGGGCCGCTGGCGGAAGATGTTGAAGATGATCTGAACGGTCGTCACCGACGGATACTCGATCGCCTTCAGCGCCTCTTCGATCTTCTCGACGCTCACGCCGTAGGCGCGGACGAGACCTTCGTCGACGAGACGTTCGCACGACTCGAACACGGACGGCGTGTAGTACGCGTCCCACGGCGGGCAATGCAATTGCACGAGATCGACCGTATCGACGCCGAGGCTCTCGCGCGACCGTTCGAGCCACCCGCGCAAGTGCTCGTACGTGAACTCGCCGACGGCCTGCTCGCTCGCGCGGCGTCCGAACTTCGTCGCCACGACGAGCGGCTCGTCGCGCTCGCGCAGCAGTTGCGCGATCAGCTTCTCGGAGCGCCCGTCGCCGTAGACGTCTGCCGTGTCGAAGAAGGTGATGCCCGCATCGACGGCGGCGTGCAGCCCCTCGAGCGACTCCTCGTCGTTCGACTCGCCCCAGCTGCCGCCGATCGCCCACGCTCCGAATCCGATCTCGGAGACGTCGCGTCCTGTACTCCCAAGCCGACGTGACTGCATCGGCCGTATCTTCTCATTCGCGCGGCGGGCGGCCGAGGTAACTGAGCGAGGCCGGGTCCGGGGCCTGCTGCAGAGCTTCGCGCAGCGCCTCGACCAGAGCGCTCTCCTTGAACGGCTTGACGACGAAGCCCACGACGCCTGCATCGACCGCGCGCGAGATCAGCTCGCCGTATCCGTACGCAGTCAACATGACGATCGGGACGAAGCCGTCGGCGAGGATGCGGCGCGCGGCCTCGACACCGTCGAGCCGCGGCATCTTCACGTCGAGGACGACAATGTCGGGGCGCAGCTCGAGTGCGAGCGCGACCGCCTCCTGGCCGTCGCGCGCCGAGCCGCAGACGTCGAAGCCGGCGGCTTCGAGCAGCCGCTCCAGGTCGAGCCTGATTAGCGCTTGATCTTCGGCGACCACCAGCCGGGGACGGGGCGTGGGCGGCACGGGTGACTCCTTCGTCGTTCGAGCACGAAAAAAGACCCCGGGCGTCTGCCCAAGGTCTTCGATGACCGTTGGCCGACAGCTGCGACGACCTGAAGCCGAGTCTAGCTGCTCGAGCGGCGCGAGCCGAAGCGCGACGTGACGCTCGCCGCGAACAGCCAGTCGGTGACGTCGAGCGGTCCGGAGACCCGCTCGACGTTCGCCTCGCCGTCGCGCAGCACGCGTGGCTCGCAGAGGTGCCAGCGTCCGTCCTCGAGCGCGAGCTCGGTCAGGAGCTCCGCCCGCGGGAAGGGCAGCGACGGCGCGCCGAAGTCGTAGATGCGCTCGGCGCCGATCACGCCGTACGCGTCGGCCTGCGCGCGGAGCAGACGCTTGAAGTCGGTGCGTGCGAGCTCGCCGTCGTGCGCTTCGAGCGCATGCTCGATCTCGTCCAGCCGCGTATCGGTCAGCTCGAGCGCGAGCGAGGGGAGCGCGGACTCGCCCCAGAGGCTCCACAGCCAGACCGTCGCCGGGCCGCCAGCTGCGGCGACGGCTGTGAGCACGTCACGCGCGACCTCTTCGTGGAACGGGTGACGGTCGTGTGGGCTCGGCGCCACGACGAGCTCCGGCTCGAGCTCCTCGAGCACCCGCGCCGGCTCAACATCGTCGATGCGCAGCTCGAACCGCGCACGCTTGCACGCTTCCTGCAGCTCGCGCAACCGGCGGTCCCGCTGCTCGGGCCGTCCGAGCGAGCAGGCGACGTTGACGATCCGCCAGCCGGCGTCGCGCAGCGCAAACAGCGCGCCCGGCGCGCCGAGCACCTCGTCGTCGGGGTGCGGCGAGAAGTGAACGGCTGTCGGAGCTACGACGCGCTCCAGAGTGCGGCGCCGATTGCCCCGGCGCGCGGGCCGAGCTCGGCGGGCGCGATCGCGATCCGCTCGAGTGGTGCGACACGGGCGCGGTCCGCGACCGATGCGCGCAGCGGATCGAGCAGGAGCTCGCCCGCCTCGGCGACGCCGCCGCCGACGACGACGCGGTCGGGCGCGAGGAAGATCAGCACGTTCGCGATCGCTAGGCCGATCAGCTCACCCGCGCGCGCCAGCGCCTGGATCGCTGCGCCGTCGCCCGCGCGAGCGCGCACGACCGTCTCGTGGAACGACGGCGCGCCTGCCGCAGCGGCGATCGCGCGCGCTCCCGCGTAGAGCTCGAGGCAGCCGTGGTTGCCGCACTCGCAGCTGGGGCCGTCCTCCGACACGGTGTGGTGGCCGAACTCGCCGGCGCGCTGGTCGGGGCCGAGGTGCAGGCGGCCGTCGAGCACGAGGCCGCCGCCGATGCCCGTCCCGCAGACGATGCACATCACGTTCGCTGCGCCGCGCCCCGCGCCGAGCGTCGATTCCGCAAGTGCGAACGCGTGACCGTCGTTGATCATCCGCACCTGCGCGCCGAAGCCCTCCTCCAACGGCTCGCGCGCGGGCGTGCCGGTCCACGCGCCGTAGAGGTTCGGGAGGAGCACGATCACGCCGTTCTCGTCGAAGAGCCCCGGCAGCGCGACGCCGACCGAGTCGACGGGGCCGACAGCGCGGCCGAGCTCGACGATGCGTTGCAGCACCGCGGCAGGCCCGCCGTCCTCCGAACGCGTTTCCGCCTCGCGTTGCTCGACGAGCACGCCGTCTTCGAGCAGCGCGAGCTTGATGTGCGTGCCGCCGAGGTCGAGCCCGAGCGCTCTCATCGCGCGGTCCACCCGCCGTCGACGCTGAGTACCGCGCCGGTGACGAACGGCGCGGTGGCGAGGTAGAGGAACGCCTGTGCGACGTCATCGGCCGAGCCGAAGCCGCCCGTCAGCGGCTGCAACTCCGGCAGCCGCGCGATGATCGCCGGATCGCTCTGCGCGCGCTCGCTCATCGGCGTGGCGATCAGCCCCGGCGCGACGACGTTGCACCGGATCCCCTCGCGCGCATAGGTGACTGCCATTGCGCGGGTGAGGCCGATGACGCCCGCCTTCGAAGCGGCGTACGCATGCGTCGCGAAGTCGTCGTCTCCGCCGACGAGGCCGAGCGCGGAGGACACGGTGACGATCGCGCCGCCGCCGTTCGCGCGCAGCGCGGGGATCGCGTGCTTCGCATAGAGAAAGACGCTCTTCAGGTTCGCGTCGAGCACGGTGTCCCAGCCTTCGTCGGTGCAGCTGTCGACGGGGCCGTCGCCGAAGCGGCGACCGCTGATCCCGTGCGCGCAGACCAGTGCGTCCAACGTGTCCAGAACAGGAAACGCGTCGCCGCGGTCGACGCCGTGCACGGTGAACCCTGCGCCCTCGAACGCGGCGACGGTCGCGCTCCCGATGCCGCCGGCCGAGCCTGTGACGACTGCGACCTTCATGCGAGCGCGAACCTCGCGCAGCCCGCGTCGGTGACGAGCACGTCGACGAGCTTCGTGCGCAGCGCCCCGACGATGGCCCGGTGCTTGGTGCTCCCACCCGCCACAGCGACGACGCGCGTGCGCCGCAGCTGCGCGACGGAGAGCGCGATCGATCGCTCGGCGGAGACGATGCGGCCCTCGTCGTCGAAGACGTGCACGAGCATGTGCCCGGCGGCGTCGGCATGCGCGCCGATCCCGACGAGCGCGAGGGACACTTCGTCGAAGATCGCCGTCGTGGGCCGCACGGCGCGGCGCAGCGCGCGCTCGTCCGCGACGGCGGGGGCCTCGAGCGGATGGAAGCGGCCACCGGTCTTGGACGCGAAGCGTGCTGCGAGCTCGGTTGGGCCCGTGCCGGCGACGAGACCCTCGATCGCGCCGCAGATCTGCACGACCGGAACGTCGCCGTCCAGCTCCGGCAGCTGCTCGGCGATCGCCGCGAGCGTTTCGCCCCAGGCGACGCCCAGCACGTCGCTGTCCTGCAAGAGCCGCGGGAGGAGGTTCGCAGCCGCGCGCGCAACGTCGCGCTCGACGACGACGGCGGTCACGCCGTAGCGCTCCTCGAGCCGGCGCGAGAGATCGTCGAGCACGGGCACCGGCTCGTCGATCTCGAAGCGCACGACACCTTCGGCGCGTGCCTGCTCCAGCAGGCGCAGCACCTTGAAACGGGAGACGCCCAGCCGCTGCGCGATCTGCTGCTGCGTCAGCTCACGGACGTAGTAGAGCCGCGCGACCTCGGCCATCGCTTCTCTGCTCATTGGTGCATACTCTTGCACAGATGAGCGACGACGTCATCGACGTGCTGGTCGTCGGCGCCGGCTCCGCCGGCAGCACCGCCGCGATCGCTGCCGCGCGCACCGGCGCCTCGACGCTGCTGGTCGACCGCTTCGGCTTCCTCGGCGGCACGTCGACCGCCGTGCTCGACACCTTCTACGCCTTCTACACGCCGGGCGCCACGCCGCGGAAGGTCGTCTCCGGGATCCCCGACGACGTCGTCGGCCGCCTGACCGAGCGCGGCATGGCGTTCGAGCGGCCGAACACCTACGGCGCGGGCACCGGCATCACCTACGACCCCGAGTCCCTGAAGCGCGTGTGGGACGAGCTCGTCTTCGAGTCGGGCGCACGGACGCTGCTGCATGCGTTCGTCTTCGGCGTGCAAGTCGAGGGGGGCCGCGTCGTATCGATCGAGGTCGCGACGAAGAGCGGCGTTCGCCGGCTGCGCCCCCGTGTCGTTGTCGACGCGTCGGGCGACGCTGACGTCAGCGCGCTTGCAGGCGCGCCGTTCGAGGCGCCCGGTGACAACGTGCAGAGCCTGTCGACGGTGTTTCGCGTCGCGAACGTCGACGTCGCACGCGCCGGCGCGGTGCCGAAGCAGGAGCTCTGGTCGCTGATGCGGGAGGCACGCGATTCTGGCCGCTACGAGCTGACGCGGATCGAGGGCTCGGTGCACCGCACGCCGCACGAGGGCGTGATGATGGCGCTGATGACGCGTGTGCGGAAGGTCGACGCGACCGACGCGGACCAGCTGTCGTCGGCCGAGCGCGAAGGCCGGCGCCAGGCGCACGAGTACTTCCGCTTCCTTCGCGAGTGCGTTCCGGGGTACGAACGGGCGGTGCTCGTCTCGACCAGCCCGGCGATCGGCGTGCGCGAGAGCCGCCGGATCATCGGTGTGCATGTGCTGACCGCGGACGAGATTCTCGCGGCAGCACGCTTCGACGATCAGATCGCGCAGTGCGGCGCGCCCATCGAAGAACATCATGCGGGCGAGGACACGCGCTGGGTCTATCTCGAGGACGGCGCGACCTACGGGATTCCCTTCCGCGCGCTGCAGCCGCAGGGGCTCGACAACGTGCTGGTCGCCGGGCGTTGCTTCTCCGCGACCCACGACGCGCACGCGTCGGCGCGGTCGATGGGCACCTGCATGGCGATGGGTCAGGCCGCCGGCACCGCGGCCGCGCTGTCCGGCGAGCCGAAGCGCCTCGCAGCCGAGACGTTGCGCGCACGCCTGAGCGAGGACGGCGCCGATGTCGGCGATTGAGCGGATTCGCAGCGAGCGCCTCGTCGCGATCCTGCGTCGCGTCGACGACATCGACGCGCGCGTGGCAGCTCTCGCCGACGCAGGCGTGGGCGTGATCGAGATCACGCTCGACGACCCGAACGCGCTCGGTGCGATCGAGCGGGCGCGCGGGCGCGGCGACGTGACCGTGCTCGCCGGCACCGTGCGCCGCGCCGAGCAGGTCGATGCGGCCGTCGCCGCCGGAGCCGAGGCCGTCGTCGGGCCCGCGTTCGTCGCGGCAGTCGTCGAGCGGGCGGCGGAGTTCGGCGTCCCCGCAATCCCGGGCGCGCTCACGCCGACCGAGATCGAGGCGGCGTGGGCCGCAGGCGCCGCGCTGGTCAAGCTCTTCCCGGGCGGCCTCGGCGGACCGCGCTATGTGCGCGACGTGCTCGCGCCGCTCGCCGACGTGCCGCTGCTCGTCACCGGCGGCGTCGATGCACAGAACGCGATCGCCTTCCTCGACGCGGGCGCTGTTGCGGTCGGCGTCGGCTCGGCGCTCGACGATCCGGACGAGGCGCGCCGCCTCGTCGCAGCGCTGCGGCTCTAGGTAACGACGTCCGAGAACGCGCCTGTCGACTCGTCCTTCAGGATCAGCTTCCGGCGGCCGTCCGGCATCTGCTCTTCCTTGATCACCGTCTTGCCTTCGTGCTCACGGCGCTTGCGTGCGAGCCGCTCGGTCGTGCCGCCGCGCCAGTCGTCGAGCTGCACGGACTCCCAGCGCCCGGACTTCGCCGAGGCATAGACCGCGTCCATCACGACGTTGACGACGTAGCCGTCGTAGAAGCTCTCACGGGGCACGCGACTCTCGTCCAGCGAGTCGAACATGTCGGTGAACATGTCGGTGTAGCCGAGCTCGTGCACCTCGTCGCCGACGGGGAACAGCCAGCCGCTCGCGGACTCCGACTTCTCGGCGACGTAGCCGCCGTCTTTGCCCGACGAGAACATCTCGAAGCCGGTGCGCAGGAAATGGTTCGTCCAGATCGTCCCCTCGGTGCCCGCGACCTCGTCACGCAGGTCCATCCCGCCGCGGAAGGTCCACGAGACCTCGAACTGGCCGATCGCGCCCGACTCGAACTTGATCAGCGCGATCGCGTTGTCCTCGGCCTCGATCGGGTGCACGAGCGTGTCCGTCCACGCCATCACCTCGACGGGGCGGTTGCCCTTGCCCATGTAGCTGCGGATGATCTCGATGCAGTGGCAGCCGAGGTCGATCACAGCGCCGCCGCCCGCCTGATCCGCGTCCCAGAACCACGCCGAGTGCGGGCCGGGATGCGTCTCGCGTGAGCGCGCCCACGTGACGTCGCCGATCTGCCCGGCCTCCACCGCCGCGACCGCCTTCAGCGTCTTCGGCGTGTAGGCGAGGTCCTCGAGGTAGCCCCCGAAGATGCCGGCGCCCTCGGCGATGTCGAGGATCTCCTTCGCCTCCGCGCCGGTCCGCGCGAGCGGCTTCGTGCAGAGCACGGCTTTGCCGTGCTTCGCGCAAAGCTCGACGGCTTCCTTGTGCAGGTTGTTCGGGAGCCCGATCACGACGACGTCTGTCTCCGGGTGCGCGATCGCCTCCTCGAGGTCGGTCGACGTGACGGGCACGTCGTTCTCGCGGGCGAACGCAGCGGCGCGCTCCTGGGAGCGCGAATAGACGACCTGGACGCGGTCGCGGTTGCGCTGGCTGTGCAGCGCGCGGGTGTAGAAGAGGCCGATCAGGCCCGTTCCGAGCATCGTCACCTTGTGGCCGTTCACGGGTACGAGCGCTCCTTTCTTGACGGGGGCGGGCGACGGGAGTACGGTCGCACCTGTCTAAACGTCTATACAGGTTGAAGGGAATCGACTCTACTCTGACCGCGCCCGGCACGACAAGGTTCATCGCAGCGGCCCGCGCCCTCCTCGACCGCGTCGAGGCGCAGGCCGACGCGATCGGCCGCGTCGCCGCCGCCTGCGCCGACGCGATCGCGGCCGACGGCCTCGTGCACCTCTTCGGCACGGGCCACTCGCGCATCCCGGTCGAGGAGATGTTCCCGCGCTACGGGTCGTACCCCGGCTTCAACCCGATCGTCGAGCTCTCGATGACCTTTCACACGCAGGTCGTCGGCTCCAACGGCCAGCGCCAGGCGATGTTCATCGAGCGAGTGCCGGGGCTCGCGGAGACGATCCTCTCCAACTTCGAGTTTCGCCCCACCGACGTGATGATGATCTTCTCGGCGAGCGGCCTCTCCGCCGTCCCGATCGAGATGGCGACCGGTGCGCGCGGCCGCGGGCTCACCGTCGTCGCCGTCACATCGGTGGCGCAGTCGATGGCGAGCGATCCGAGGCACGAGGCGGGCCGCCTGCTCGACAACGCCGACATCGTGCTCGACCTCGGCACGCCGGCCGCGGACGCGCTCATCACGATCGACGGGCTCGACACGCCGGTCGCGCCCGGGTCGACGATCGCGGCCGTGGCGTTCGTCAACGAGATCAAGGCGCAGACCGCGGAGCTGCTCGTCGAGCGGGGTGCGATGCCGCCGGTGCTGACGAGCGCGGCGGTTGTCGGCAAGGAGGAGTCGGCCCGGCTGTTCGACGCTGCGTACTCCGAGCACGCGAGGCGGTATGCCCGGTCGCTGCGGGGCGCGTCGTGAGCGCGTCACACCCGGGCTGCGTGCGCCTGGCCGACCGGCGTGCCCGCGTCGAGCCAGCGGGCGAGGAAGTCCGGTGCGAACAGCTCATTCGTGACCATCGCCGCTGCGCCGATCACGCCCTCCTGGCCGCCGAGCTGCGCGCCGTGGATCACGAGGTTGCGCGTCGCGAGCGGCAGCGAACGGCGGTAGACGGTTTCGCGAATCGAGGCGAGCAGGTGGTCTCCGGCCCGCGCGCCGCCGCCGCCGATCACGATCAGCGACGGATTGAAGAAGTTGACGATCCCGGCGACGACGCCGCCGACATGACGGCCGGCACTCGCAAACAGTTCGACGCTCGTCACGTCGCCGTGCGCAGCGGCGATGGCCACGTCGCTCGCATCGAGCGACCCGTTCTCGTCGAGTGCAGCGCGCAGAAAGGTACTGCGCCCCTCGCGCGCCGCATCCTCCGCATCGCGCCGCAGCGCGGCGCCGCCCGCGAGCGCCTCGAGGCAGTCGACGTTGCCGCACCGGCAGATCACGTCACGGCCCGCCACCGGGACCTGGATGTGGCCGATGTCGCCGGCGCAGCCCTGCGCACCGCGGTGCAGCTTGCCGCGCACGATCACGCCGGCGCCGATACCGGTGCCGATCTTCACGTAGACGAAGTTCTCGGTGCCGCGGCCCAGGCCGGCGGTGTACTCGCCGAGCGCCATCACGTTGGCGTCGTTGTCGACCCAGACCGGCACGCGGTGGTGTGCGAAGCGCTCCCGCACCGGATACCCGTTCCAGCCGGGCATGATCGGCGGCGTCACCGGACGGCCGGACTCGAACTCGACCGGACCCGGCACGCCGATGCCGATGCCCCAGAGCTCGCCGGCGAGCGGAGCGGCCTCCGCCAGGCAGTCCTCGAACAGCTCCTCTGCACGCGCGAGGATGACGTCCGGCCCGTCGGCGATATCGGCCGGCTCGGCCGCGTGCGCCAGGATCGCGCCGGAGAGGTCGGCGACCGCGACATCGATGCTCGTCGCGCCGAGGTCGGCGACGAGCAGGTGCCCGGCCTCCCCGCGAAAGCGAAGCGTGCGCGGGGCCCGGCCGCCGGTCGAGCGGGCGAGGTCGCCTTCCGCCAGGAGCTCGCGGTCGAGCAGCGCAGAGAGCCGTTGCGCGACGCTCATCCGGCTGAGGCCGGTCGCCTCGACGAGCGCCGAACGGGTGGAGGTTCCGTGCCGGCGCACGTAATCCAGCACCTCGACGAGTCCCGCGGCGCCGTCCCGACCCTCCATTGACCCGACCTTCGCCATGGCGCTCAACCTACCTTCCGACAGGTCCTCTGTCACTTCCGGAAAGTAGTAAGCAACTTTTGCTTGACAGTTTGCAGAAGCGCGTGAGATCGTGGGTTGAAGTGCGCTGCGCCCGAATCTCCGCCCGACAGGAGAAAGGAGGGGCTGGGCTTCTAGGGTTGATCGCACGAACCCCCCATGCAGTTTTCCCACAGCGAAAGAGGAGGGTCAGTTGAAGGTTTCGTCTAAGAGCGCACGCTGGGCAATCGCCCTTGTTGCGCTGACGGCCGTCGCCGTCACGGTCGCCGTCACGGCGTCCGCACGCACCGACAAGTCGCATGCGACGTTCATCATCGGCGTCTCGAACACGCTCGTTGGCAACGGCTGGCGCGAAGAGATGATCTGCGCGGTCAAGGCGCAGGCGGCGGCGAGCGGTGTGGTCAGCAAGGTGATCATCGCGAACCGCAACGGTGGTCCCGCAGAGCAGATCGCCGACATTCGCAACCTGATGTCCGCCGGTGCCAACGCGATCATCATCAACCCGTCGAGCGGCAACGCGCTCAACGCCGTGATCGCCCAGGCAAACGCCCGTGGCGTCAAGGTCGTCTCGGTCGATCAGCGCGTCTCGGCGCCGAGTGCACACAACGTCACCAACGACCAGGTCGCATATGGGCGGCTCGGCGCGGAGTGGCTGTTCAAGAAGCTGGGTGGCAAGGGCAACGTCGTCGAGATGCGCGGCATCGCCGGCGTCCCGGCCGACACCGACCGCCACACGGGCTTCAACCAGGCCCTCGCCAAGTACCCGGGCATCAAGGTCGTCAAGTCGACCTTCATGGGCTGGAACTTCGCGACGGCCGGCAAGCAGATGCTCGACATCCTCAACTCGGGCGTCAAGGTCGACGGTGTCTGGAACTCCGGTGCCG
>JAOPYY010000130.1 GCA_025964395.1 Actinomycetes bacterium
TAAGCGAGGCCTTCTCATACCCGGGCTTCGTCCCGGCCTATATCCGGCCGCTCTTCTGTCGCGGGATCGGGCCGTTTCGCTGGGCAGCACTGTCCGGGGACCCGGCCGACATCCAGGTGATCGACGATGCGCTGCGCGAGCTCTTTCCCGGCGACGTGCTCCTGCAGCGCTGGCTCGACCTGGCGCCCGGGCGGGTGGCGTTCCCGGGGCTCCCGGCTCGCATCTGCTGGCTCGGCTACGGCGACCGTGCCAAGGCCGGCCTCGCGATCAACGAGCTCGTGCGCGGCGGTCGCGTGAAGGCGCCGATCGTGATCGGGCGCGATCACCTCGACGCCGGTTCCGTCGCCTCGCCGTACCGCGAGACCGAGGCGATGCGCGACGGCTCCGATGCGATCGCCGACTGGCCGATCCTCAATGCGCTCGTCAACGTCGCGGCAGGCGCCACGTGGGTCAGCGTCCACCATGGCGGCGGCGTCGGGATCGGCAACTCGATCCACGCCGGCATGGTCGTGCTCGCCGACGGCACCGACGATGCCGCCGAACGCCTCGAGCGTGTGCTCACGACCGATCCCGGGATGGGCGTCGTCCGTCACCTCGACGCCGGCTACCCCGAGGCGGAAGCTGCCGCCGACGAGCACGGCCTTTCGACGCCGATGCGCGCCTCGTCGAAGCGCGGCGCCTAGTGACGCGGCTGCTCGTTCGCAACTTGACGCAGCTTGCGACGCCGTCGGGCGCCGCGGCGCCGCTGCGGGGCCCGGCCTTGCGCGACGTGACGGTCCTCGAGGACGCCTACGTGCTCTGCCGCGACGGCAAGGTGGAAGCGCTCGGGCGCATGTCGGAGCTCGGGCCGATCGCGGGCGACGTCGAGGAGCTCGACGGGAGCGGGCTGTGCGCGGTCCCGGGGCTCGTCGACTGCCACACGCATCCGGCGTTCGGCGGCGACCGCGTCGAGGAGTTCTCGTTGCGCGCGAGCGGCGCGAGCTACGAGGAGTTGCACGCAGCGGGCGGTGGCATCCTCTCGACGGTGCGCGCGACGCGCGCACTGGACGAAGACGGCTTGCGCGCGCGTGTCGAGTGGCACGCGGGGTGGATGCTCGCTCACGGCACGACGACGTGGGAGGGCAAGTCCGGCTACGGGCTCGACCACGACACCGAGCTGGCGTCGCTGCGCGCGATCCGCGATGCGGGTGGCGTGCCGACTTGGCTCGGCGCGCACTCGGTGCCGCCGGAATTCGACGACGGGGACGCGTACCTGGACTTCGCGCTCGCGGACGTGTTGCCGGAGGCGGCGCAGGTCGCGACGGCTGCCGATGTCTTCCTCGAGCGTGGTGCGTTTTACGCTGCCCAGGCGCGTCGGTACCTCGAGGCGTGCCGCGACGCCGGCCTCGCGCTGCGGCTCCACGGCGACCAGTTCACCGAGAGCGGTGCGATCCCGCTCGCGCTGGAGCTCGGCGCGCGGTCCGTCGACCACCTCGAAGCGACGAGCGCGGACGGTGCGCGGGCACTCGCGGGGAGCGACGTCGTCGGCGTGCTGCTCCCGGCAAGCGCGCTCTTTCTCGACCGCCCGATGCCGCCCGCGCGCGCGCTCGTCGATTCCGGCGCAGCGATCGCCCTCGCCACGGACTTCAACCCCGGCAGTTCGTTCACGACGAGCCTGCCGCTCGTGTGCTCGCTCGCCTGCACGCGGCTCCACCTGTCACCGGCGGAGGCGCTCTCGGCGGCGACCGTGAACGCGGCCCAGGTGCTCGGCTGCGCCGGCGACCGGGGTCGGATCGCACCCGGGCTCCGCGCCGACCTCCTGCTGATCGACGCACCCGACTGGCGCTACCTCGCCTACCACCTCGCCGGCGACATCGTCTCCGCCGTGATCCGCAGCGGCACGGTTGCGTACCGGCGCTAACCTGGCTCCTATGCCCACTCGCAAGCAGCGCCGCCGCCGCGCCAAGGACTTCCGCCACGACATGCGCGTCTTCGAGGTGGACGAAGAGGGCAACGAAGTCCCGCTCGCGGACCTTCGGACACCGGAGGAGCGCAAGCCGAAGGTGAAGCAGCAGCAGGCGAAGTCAAAGAGCGGACGCCCGATCAAGGTGCCGCCGCAGCCCTCGTGGCAACGGGCGATCCGGCGTGGCGGAACGATGGGCGCGTTGATGCTCGTCGCGTTCCTCTTCGTCCTGAAGAACGGCCCGCTGCCGCAGAGGATCTTGATCGGCGTCTTCTACGGCGTCGCGTTCATCCCGCTTACGTACTGGATCGACCGCACGGCCTATCGCACGTACCAACGTCGGCTCGCGAAGCAGGCCGAAAAGACGTAAACGCTTCTCGCTCGGGCATAACCACGCTGGCCCACGCCGCTGTGATCTCGCCCCACTGCGGGGGAGTTGACACATTCCGCACGCTGGCAGAGAATCGCCCTAGGTCATTCCGCAGAAGAGGAGGTCCTCGTGTCCTGGAGTCTCAAGGGCAGCTACGTCGAGACGTGCTCCTGCGATCTCATGTGTCCGTGCAATTTTTCGTTCGACCACGGCGCGACATACGACTACTGCCGCGTGACCCTCGTCTTCAACATCAGCGAGGGCGAAATCGAGGGCACCGACGTGAGCGGTCTGAAAGTCGCCGCGATCGCGGACACGCCGAAGGTCATGACCGAGGGAAACTGGAAGCTCGGCATGTTCGTCGACGAGAACGCCTCGGACGAGCAGATGGAGAAGCTCACGGCGGTCTTCGGCGGACAGAAGGGAGGCCCAATGGAGGGGTTGGCTCCGCTCATAGGCGAGATGCTCGGTGTTGAGCGCGTTCCAATCGAAGTCGTCAACGACGGCCTCCGTCACAGCGTTCGCATCGGAGACGCGGTCGACTTCGAGATCGAGGACATCGTTCCGTTCGGGATCGAGACCGGACAGCCGGTGCGCTTCGACGGCATGTTCCACCCGGTTGCGCCAAATCTCACGGCTGCCGAGGCGACGCGGTCGCGGATCAGTGCTTTTGGCATCGAGTACGAGGGGAAGTCGGCGCTTTCGACCTCCGAGTTCTCGTGGGCCGCCTGAGCGCTTGATCGCCTCCGCACAGGAACGCGCTCCGGGGACCGGGGGGCTCGCACCTGCCTTCGCCGCTGCGCGTACCCGACTCGGGCTTATCGCCCTCCTCTTTGTACTTGCCGCAGCGTGCTGGTGGTGGACCGTCGATCGGATGCAGGGCATGGACGGTGGGCCGTGGACGGATCTGGGGACGCTCGCATGGTTTGTCGGCGTGTGGGTCGTGATGATGGCGGCGATGATGTTTCCGTCGGTCGCGCCAACCGTTGCGCTCTACTCGAGCATGACCAAGAGCCGGTCTCCGGTCGCGCCGCTCGTTTTTGCGTCTGGCTATCTCATCGCGTGGACGAGCGTGGGAGTGTTTGCGTTCGCCGTTGCGAGCGCAGGCGGACGGATCTCGGGTGACCTGCTCGCATGGGATCGCGCAGGTCGCTCGGTCGCAGGTGCGACGCTGATCGTGGCCGCTGTTTACGAGCTGACGCCGTTGAAGGACGTTTGCCTTGGCAAATGTCGCAGCCCACTCGGCTTCTTGCTCGGCTCCTGGCGCAAAGGGCGCTTGGGTGCACTCGAGATGGGTGCAAGGCACGGAGCTTGGTGTGTTGGTTGTTGCTGGGCTCTGATGGCATCGCTCTTCGCACTCGGGCTGATGAGCATCGTCTGGATGGCAGTCGTCGCGGGGCTCATCGCATTGGAGAAGCTGATTCCGTCCCGTCGTACTGCGACCTACGCGACGGCGGCCATCCTGCTCGTCCTCGGCGTGCTCTTGTTCGCCGCTCCCGACGCCATCCCCGCGCTTACCGTCCCCGGGAGCGGCTCGATGCATCAAATGGAGCAATGAGCCCCTAGCAGGCAGGAGTTGGTCACCCCGCGGCCTCCATTGCGGTCATCGGTGAGCCGCCCTGCTCAAGGGACATTCCCGCGCACTCGCGCAGGCGAGCGCGTATCTCCGTGAGGATTAGCTTGCTTCCGGGCTAGGAGTAAACAGCTTCCAGTGCCCCTCGGAGACGACGTTGACGGCACCGTCGACCACCTTGATGGCGGTGTCAGATCAGGGTTTCGAGTCGTTGCCCCGGCGCGCGCGGCGCCCCTCGAGGGATGCCCTTCCACGCTCTGCTGCCACGGCGGTGACGCGTTCCACTTCGCGCGCAGTCCGCGCGACGCCGTGTGTCACGATCACCGCGACCGTCAGCGTCAGCCGCGCCGCGGCCGCGACGGCTCTGCGCGCGCCTGCGACGAGGCGGGGCACCAGCCACACAACTCCCCTCGCGATCTGTACGGCAGCAAGCTGGCTGCGCTGAGCGATCGTCTTGCCGACCTGAGCCACGCGCGGGCGTAACCACGAGCGCGCCGCGATGGAGCCGGTCCACGTCAAGCGCAACGCGGTCGCAGCATGCGCCCGCGCAAATCGCTGACCCCGGCCCGCATTGATACGGGCGGCCGCCATCCGCTCCGGGGAGAGGCGCGCCGCGCCCCGGCCAGGCCCGGCCTCCGTCCGCGCATCCATCAACAGCCGTCCTGTTGACGGTTCAACTGCGGCGATCGACGCAGCCGGGATCGCCCTTCGGCGGCGCGTCATCCTCGAGCGAACAATGAGAGCCTCTGCATGACCGATGGGCGCCGCCACCACGACCTCCTCGACGCGGGCGCCCAGCGGTTCGACGGTCAGGCCCTCAGCATGAACGAGCCAATAGTCGAGGACGGCACTGCCGCGCACGAAGGTGGGCGGGTGAGCGGAGACGTGGGCCATTCGACCTCCTTTGATCGTTGGTGAAGTGGGCGATCTGCCGTGGACATCGCAAGTCGTGTCGCTGGCGGCCTATTCCCGAACCATGGGGCCACTAACTGGGCCTCGGTGCCCAGCTTGCCTCGAGATCTCAGGACGACGAGGTGGCGGCCTCCCGCCTCACGACGCGTTACCGCGGTAGTGGCCCTCGCCGGGCCACGGCGCGAGCAGCATCAGGATCCGCGCACCGCTCTCGGTGCGCAGCGCGTGCCGCTCGTCGGGTTCGAAGCGCACCAGGACTCCGGGGCTCGCGTCGACTGTGTCGCCGCCCGCAGTGACTTGCACGGTTCCCTCGAGCACGGTGATCCAGGCGTTCTCCTTCACCTGATGATCCCCGAGCGACTGCCCGGCCTGCAAGACGATCAGGACCGAGCGGGCGCCGTCGTCCGAATGGAGGACGATCGGATCGCGTGTCCCATCGGGAGCGTCGAGCTCGAGCAAGTTCCAGCGCTGCACGAAGGGTGCGTTTCCGGGCCTGGCTACACTCAAACGCCGATGCCGCTCGCCGTCGACAGCTACGTGATGGGCCCGGCCCGGAGCAACTGCTACGTCGTGCGTACCGAGCGCGGCGCGCCCGAGGCCGTGATCGTCGATCCCGGCGACGACCCGACCGAGTTGCGCCTCGAGCTCGCGCGCATGGGGACGACCGCCGCCGGCATCCTCGTCACACACACGGACTTCGACCACATCGGCGGCGTCGCAGCGCTCGCGGACGGCACCGGCGCCGAGGTCTGGGCACCCGCCGAGGAAGCAGACGCGCTGCGGTCGGGCACGGCGCGCGGCGGCCTCCCGGTTGCTCCGCACGATCCTGCGCACACGGTGTCCGGCGGCGACACGATCACCGTCGCCGGCATCGTGTTCGACGTTGTCGACGTACCCGGTCACACGCACGGGCATATCGCGTTCCACCACGAGGGTGAGCTCTTCGTCGGCGATCTGCTCTTCGCCGGCTCGGTCGGCCGCGTCGACGTGCCCGGCGGCGACTGGGAGACGCTGCTCGATTCGCTGCGCTCGTTGTTCGCGCGCTTCCCGGCAGAGACGATCGTCTATCCGGGCCACGGGCCGGCAACAACGCTCGGGCGCGAGCTCCAGACGAACCCGTTCCTCGGCGAGCTGCGCACGGAGCGAAGCGATCACAACACCGAGTCGAATTCGTGAGCGGGAAGTTCCAGGCGCCTCGCGGCACGCACGACGTGCTGCCGAGCGACGCGAACTGGTGGCACCTCGTTCGCGTGATGGAAGAGGTGACGGCGCTCTACGGCTGGGGGCGGATCCAGACGCCGGCCTTCGAGGACACCGGCTTGTTCGAGCGCACCGCCGGCGCCGCGTCCGACGTCGTGAACAAGGAGATGTACACGTTCGAGGACCGCAGCCACCGCTCGCTGACGCTGCGTCCGGAGGGAACCGCACCGATCGCCCGCGCGTACCTCCAACACGGTATGCATCGCCTGCCGCAGCCGGTCAAGGCGTACACGATCGCGCCGATGTACCGCTACGGCGCGCCGGGCCGCGGCCGCCATCGCGAGCACTATCAACTGTCGGTCGAAGCGATCGGCTCGGCCGATCCCGCAATCGACGCCGAGATCATTCAGCTCTACACCGAGCTGCTGCGCCGCCTCGGCGTGACGAAGTGGGAGCTGCACCTCAACTCGATCGGTGACGAGAACTGTCGCCCGCAATACGTCGAGCGCTTGAACGAATGGCTCGACGCTCACGCCGACGTGCTCGATGAGGACGCCCGGCACAAGCGCGCCACGAGCCCTCTCCAGGTCTTCGACGTGAAGAACCCTGTTGTCCGCGCGGCGCTCGAGGACGCGCCGAAGATCGGTGAGTCCCTCTGCGACGCCTGCCGCGACCACTTCGAGCAGGTGCAGAAGCTGCTCGACGCGCTCGGAGTCCCATACGTCCTCGATCCGACCCTCGTGCGCGGGCTCGACTACTACTCGCGCACGACGTTCGAGTTCATCGGCCCCGACGAGAACGCGAACTCGACGATCTGTGGCGGTGGACGCTACGACGGTCTCGTCGAGGCGATCGGCGGCCCGCCGACACCGGGCATCGGGTTCGGTGCAGGCCTCGAGCGCCTGCTGCTCGCACTCGAGAACGAGAACATCGTGTTCGAGCAGCCGCAGCTGGACGTCTTCTTCGTCCTCGAGGACACGACGCAGCGGGAGCGCGTGCTCGTCGAGCTCGCGAAGCTCCGCCGCGCCGGCGTCTCCGCTGACGCCGACTACGCCGGTCGCTCCTTCAAGGGTCAGATGACGCAGGCCGCGCGCAGCGGTGCGAAGACGATCGTGATCATCCGCGTTGACGGGGCCGCGATCCGGCGCGACGGGCGCGACGAGCAGGTGGTCGCTCTCGATGACGTCGTCGCTACGCTCACGCCGTGAGCTGGCGCGACTTCTACTGCGGCGAACTTCGAAGCGACCAGATCGGCGAGCGGGTCACCGTTGCCGGTTGGGTCGACACGCGCCGCGACCACGGCGGCCTCGTTTTCATCGACCTGCGCGACCACACCGGGAAACTCCAGCTCGTCGTCAACCCGGAGCGCGCGGCCGAGGCGAAAGAAGCTGCGCACGAGCTTCGCAACGAGTTCGTCGTCCAGGCCGAGGGCGAGGTGGTCGCGCGCGCGCCGGATGCGGTCAACCCGAACCTGCCGACGGGCGAGGTCGAGATCCAG
>JAOPYY010000155.1 GCA_025964395.1 Actinomycetes bacterium
GCACGATGAGCCATTCCTCGAAACCGAGCTCGTAGTGGTAGGGGCAGATGCTCTGTCCTGGCGGGAGTTCGTACACCGACAGACCGAGCAGCCGGCTGTCGATGAGCGGGCCGATCCGCGCGAAGGAGACGTGGTAGCCGGGCGCGTCGTCGTCATCCTTCTGCACATCGACGTCGAAGAGGTTGAGCTCGCTCACGGCTCGCGGTCCCAGTAGTCGAGGCTCTCGTCGAGGGGGACGATCTGGCGGAAACCGGGGCCGACGATCAACGCGGTATTGCTGTCCGGCCGGACGGCGACATAGCCCTCGCCGGCCCATGACGACGGCATCGCGAAGCGCGCGACGGCATTCGACTCGTTGCGCACCTGGTGCGCGCCCTCCTCGCCCGGCGGGAAGCAGACGGTGTCGCCTGCGCGCAGCGTCCGGTCGCCCTTCGGCGTGCGCACGACGACCTCGCCGTCGACGACGATCACCCACTCCTCCCGATGAAGCTCGTAGTGGTACGTCCAGGCTGTCTCGCCCGGCGGGAGCTCGTAGATGCTGAACCCGGTCAGCTTCGCGCCGACAGCCTGGCCGAGCATCGTGCGCAAGAAGCGGTTGCCGTCCCGCACGCGCGAATCCTCCGCGACCTCGCAGTCGAGCAAGTTGAACACCTGCGTCTCGTACGGCTCCGTCATGCCGCGAGCCCCGCATACGCAACGTCGACGACCGTGACGACGGCGCGCTCGACGTCCTCTTCCTCGGACGGCAACTGCCCGAGCACCCAGCCGGTCAGGATCTCCTCGAGCGCGCCGTACACGGCCCACGCGGCGAGCTGCGTGTTGCAATCCGCGCGTACCTCACCGCGCTCCTGTGCCGCCGCGATCATCCGCTCCAAGGACTGGAAGATACCCCGCACCTCGACGATGCGGCTCCCGACGTCTGGGCTGCGCGCGATCTCGCGCACGAGCACCACGATCAGATCCGGCGTCATCAGCCACGAGCCGAGATAGATGCGCGCGAATCGGCGCAACTGCTCGCGCAGTGGTACGCCCGACGACTCGATGCGGTCGGTGTCGGCGGCCAGCAGCTCCCAGGCCTCCTGGAAGATCGTCTGCAGCACCTCGTCCTTCGAGCGGAAGTAGTGGTAGAGCAGACCGTGCGCGACACCCGCCTCCTCGGCGATGTCACCGACGCGGGACGCGTGAAAGCCCTTGCGCGCGAAGACGCGCACTGCAGCGTCCAAGAGATCCCTCCGTCTGTCGATCGTCCGCTCGGCCAAGGCCCGCGCAGCATAATCGGCGCGAATGCATCCACTCGAAGGCCTGACGGTCGCCGACCTCACCCGCTACCTGCCCGGCCCGTTCGCGAGCCGCGAGCTGCTGCGCCTCGGCGCGCGCGTCGTGAAGATCGAGCCGCCCGAGGGCGATCCCGTCGCAACGACGAACCCGGCTGCCTACCGGGCCCTCAACGACGGCAAGGAGATCGTGTCGTGGGATGCGCGCGCCGAACCGCCGCCCGCCGTGCTCACTGAGGCGGACGTCGTGCTCGAGGGCTTTCGCCCCGGCGTCTGGGACCGGCTCGGCGTGCAGCTGCCCGAGACGACGATCCTCTGCTCGATCACGGGCTTCGGCGTAGGCGGGCCGCACGTGCTCGACGCAGGCCACGACCTGAACTACCTCGGTTATGCCGGCGCGCTCGAGGACACCGCCCCCGCGCTCCCACCGGTCCAGATCGCCGACCTCGGCGCCGGCGCGCAAGCCGCCGTGATCGACGTGCTGGTTGCGTTGCTCGAGCGCACACGTACGGGCCGCGGCGCGCGGCTGGTTGTGTCGATGACGCACGGCTCGCACCGGTTCGTCGCGCACCGACTCCACGGCGAGCCGGTCCCGCGGCTGCTCACCGGCGGCGCGGCCTGCTACTGCATCTACGAGACGTCCGACCGCCGCCATCTCACGGTCGCCGCACTCGAGCCGAAGTTCTGGCGTAACCTCTGCGACCTGCTCGACCGCCCGGATCTGATCGACCGCGCATTCGACGCACGCCTTTCCGAGCTCGAAGAGCTCTTCCGTTCGCGGACGCTCCAGGATTGGCTTGACCTGCTCGAGGGCAAGGACACCTGCGTGGGCCCCGTGCTGACGCTCGCCGAAGCCGCGGCCGAGCTCGCATGAGCACACTCGCAGCGCTCGCCTTCGCGCTCGCAGGGATCCACGTTGGAGCAGACCGCGTGATGCCGATCGGCTACGCGCCGGCTTGGAGCCCGAGCGGCGAGCGCATCGCCTTCGTGACCAAAGGAAACCTCTGGGTTGCCGACGCCGACGGCACGCACCGCGGGGAGCTCGTCCGCGACGCGGATGACCCTGCGTGGTCACCGAACGGCCGCCGGCTCGCGTTCACGCGCAAAGGCCGCGTGTACACGGTGCGTGTGGACGGGCTCGACGAGCGTGCCCTCGCGACCGGCGCGCATCCCGCGTGGTCGCCCGACGGCAACCGGATCGTGTTCGACCGCGACGAGCAGATCATCTCCGTGCGCTGGTACGGCGGCGCCCCGCGCGTCGTCACCGACGGCGAGGACCCGGCGTACGCGCCGAACGGCCGGCTCGCCGTCGTCCAGAACGGCGAGATCGTCGTCGCGGGCCAGCTCGTCGCCGAAGGCACGTCCCCGGCTTGGTCGCCCGGCGGACGGCTGGCCTACGTCCGCGGCAACGTGATCTATGTCGACGAGCAGGCGGTGCACAAGGGCTTGCAGCCTGCGTGGCGCCCGCCGAAGCGCGTCCGCGAGCTACTGCCGGACTTCGACCAGCGGGCGCCGGCCGACCTGACGATCGCCGGCGGCCCCGGCCGCTGGCTGCTCGGCTTCACGTCCCTCGTCGACAACATCGGCATCGGCCCCTCGGTGCTCGTCGGTCTCCGCTCGCCGGGACAGAGCCAGATGATCGGCACCCAGCGCGTGCACCTCGCGAACGGCAAGGCCCGCACGTATCACGGCGTCGCGCGCTTCCGCTACACGAACTCGCCGCCGCACCACCACTGGCACCTGATGCGCTTCGACTCGTTCGAGCTCCGCACGACGGACGGCCTTCTGCTCGTCCGTGACCGCAAGAGCGGCTTCTGCCTCGCCGACCACTGGGGCGCCGCTCCCGGGCGCTGGCCGGGTCGCAAGCCGCACTTTCTCGGCGACTGCGATCAGTTCCATCCCGAGGCGATGCACGTCCTCATGGGCACGACGCCCGGCTACACGGACCGCTATCCCGCGTTCTTCCACGGGCAGAACATCGACATCACCGGTGTCCCGAACGGGATCTACGTGCTGACCCATCGCGTCAACGCGTCGATGCAGTTGCGCGAACTGCGCTACGACAACAACGCCGCGTCAGTGCGCGTCCGGCTCACCTCGAGGGCGGGCTACCCGACGGTGCGCGTTCTGCGCAGGTGCCCGGCCACGGCGACCTGCTGAGCTTTGGGCAGGTGTGCCCTTACCTCGTGGCCGAGTCATCCGTGGCTGGAGGGAGGAGCCGGTCGGACAGGCCTCCGAGCGCCTTCGTGAGCTCACTGGGAATGATCCAGACCTTGTTGGCGTCGCCCTGCGCGATCTGGGGCAGCACCTGCAAATACTGGTAGGCGAGGAGCTCCGCGTCCGGCCTTCCGTCGTGGATCGCCTTGAACACGGTCTCGATCGCCTGCGATTGCCCTTCGGCCTGGAGGATCGCCGACTGCTTCTGGCCCTCGGCCTTCAGGATCGCCGATTGCTTCTCGCCCTCGGCCGTCAGGATCTGCGACTGCTTGATGCCCTCGGCCTGGAGGATCGCGGCGCGCTTCTCGCGGTCCGCCCGCATCTGCTTCTCCATCGTGTCCTTGATCGAGGGCGGCGGGTCGACCGACTTCAGCTCGACGCGGTGCACGCGGATGCCCCACTTGCCGGTCGCCTCGTCGAGCACGATCCGCAGCTGTGAGTTGATCTGGTCGCGCGAGGTGAGCGTCTGCTCGAGCGTCATGCCGCCGCTCACGTTCCGCAGGGTCGTGACAGTGAGCTGCTCGATCGCCTGGATGAAGTTGGCGATCTCATAGCTGGCCGACTTCGCGTCGGTCACCTGGTAGTAGATGACGGAGTCGATCTGGACCACGAGGTTGTCCTCGGTGATCACGGGCTGCGGCGGGAACGACACCACCTGCTCGCGCAGATCGATCAGCGGTCGCACCCTGTCGACGAACGGAATGACGAACGCCATACCGGGCTCGAGCGTGCGGCTGAACCGTCCGAGCCGCTCCACCACGGCTGCGCGGGCCTGCGGGATGATCCGGATGGTGCGCCCGACCACGAGCAGCACCAGGAACGCGATTACGAGCAGCACGATCAAGCCAGCAGTCATTCCCACGACCTCCTAAGGGCCGTGCCCGCCTCTAAGCGGACAGACCGAGATGTTGAAGCGGCGTCCATCTGCAATTCACTCCGCGACGAGCGCGGTCGCGCCGTCGATCTTCATCACGTCGACCCGAGCCCCGGGCTCGAACACGTCGTCCTCGTCGTAGGCGCGCGCGGTCCACACCTAGCCGCCTATCTTCACCTGGCCGCGATCGGCGTCCACTCGTTCGAGCACCACCGCCCGGGTCCCCACGAGCGCGGCCGTCCCGGTGCGCAACCTGCCAGGGGTGCGCATGTGCCGCAGGGCGATCGGCCGGATGACCGCCAGCGACGCGACCGCCGCCACCGCGAACACGGCCACCTGAAGCTCCACGCCCACCCCGGCCGCCGCGACGATCGCGGCCAGCGCGGCGGCGACCGCGATCGGGCCGAGAAACAACCCGAGCGTCATGATCTCGCCGGCGGCGAGCGCACCCGCCGCTATCGCCCAGATGACCCAATCAGGCATGCTCCGATCCTACGACCAGGACGCGGCATGCGCGAGGGGGCGGGTGGAAGGCCAGCCTGCGGGCCGGCAGCGGGAGGTCGCGTGGCCCGCGCGGGGCTCAGCCGCCGAGGCCGTCCAGTGCGCGCTCAACGTCGGCGAGCAGGTCGGCGGCGTCCTC
>JAOPYY010000174.1 GCA_025964395.1 Actinomycetes bacterium
CGCAACACGGTCGAGTGCGACCTGCATCGTGAAGTCACGCGGCGTGATGTCCTCGGTGAGCTCGTCCCAGCGCAGCGGCGTCGACACGGGCGCGCCCGGCTTTGGCCGCACCGAGTACGCCGACGCGATCGTCTTGCCGTGACCGTTCTGGCGGTGGTCGACGAGCACACCCGAACGCTTCTTCTTCAGCCCCTCCGTCGTCACCTCGCCGGGATGCTCGGCTTCGAGCTTCCGCGAGAGCAGCTCGGCGAACGCGTACGTGTCCTCGTACGTCGAGCGGCGAACGATCGGGACGAGGATGTGGATCCCGTCGGCGCCGCTCGTCTTCACATGCGACTCGAGGTCGAGCTCAACGAGCGCATCGTGCAGATAGTGGGCAACGCGCACGCACATCGCATACGCCCCTTCCTCCTCGGGCGGGTCGAGGTCGAAGAGAACCCAGTCGGGCCGGTCGGGCTTGTCGACACGCGAGTACCACGCGTTCATGTCGATGCAGTGCATCTGCACCATCCAGAGCAGCGCCTCGCGCGAGTTGACGAGCGGGAAGTCGACGAGCCGCGATTCGCCCTTCCCGCCGCGCGGCCACGTGCGGAACTGCCGCGTCGGGATCCAGTCGGGGATCCCCTTCGGCGCCTGCTTCTGGAAGAACGAGCCGCCGGGCAGTCCCTCGCGCCAGCGCTTCATCGTGAACGGGCGGTCCTTGAGGTGCGGCACGATCGTGTCGGCGACCGCGTCGTAGTAGTTGAAGAGGTCGCCCTTCGTGATCCCGTCGTCGGGGAAGAGCACGCGGTCCGCGGACGAGAGCTTGATCTCGGGGCTCATGTGCGCACAGCCCACATGATGTTCGCGCGGTTCGGAATCGCGTACGGGCCGTCGCCGAGCAACTCGTCTAGGCGCCGCATGATCGCCTCGCGTTCCTCGTCCGGAAGACTTGCGATCCAGCTGACCGAGCGAGCGTTATCGAGGACACCCGCACGATCGAGCACATGGTCATGGCGGACGGCCGCTTCATGCACCTCGCCGAAGGGCCCGCGCGCGATCACGTCCTGCCAGGGAGGCGCGCCCTCAAAGTCGGCCATGCTGACGTCGTGTAGCCCCCTGATATACGCCTCATATTCATGCGGCAAAGGCGAAGGCCGCTCGTCGTCCGGCTCGTTCCAGACGAGGCTCAGCACGCCCCCGGGACGCAGGACGCGCGCCATCTCGGCAACTGCCTCGTCGTTCGCGAACCAGTGGAATGCCTGGCCTGCGAAGACAGCGTCGACGGACGCATCCGGAAGCGGGATCGCCTCCGCGCTTCCTGCGTGGCTCTCAGCCGCCGGCACGACCCGCTCGAGGATGGCCCTCATCCCGTCGAGCGGCTCGACCGCAATCACGCGGCGATACCGCTGCGCGAGCAGGCGCGTCAGCTTTCCCGTGCCCGCCCCCACGTCCAGCACCTCCGCGTCCTCATCGAGCGGCAAGCCGTCGAGCACGGCGGGCGGATATTCGGCTCGCGCGCGCTCGTATTCCTCGGCAACGCGATCGAAACTGCGGGCGCGCTCAGCCAACGCCTGCAAGGAGGAAGGCCCGGTTCTCCTTGAGCATCTCGCGTGCAATCACGAGACGCTGGATCTGGTTGGTGCCTTCATAGATCTGGGTGATCTTCGCGTCGCGCATCATCCGCTCGACGGGGTACTCCTGGATGTAGCCGTAACCACCGAGCACCTGCACCGCATCGGTGGTGACCTGCATCGCGACGTCGGTGCAGAAGAGCTTCGCCATCGCCGAGAGCTTCGTCAGCTCGGCGCCGGTGTCGCCTTCGTCGATCATCTGCCCCACCTTGTAGAGCAGCCCCCGCGCCGCTTCGCACTTCGTCTCCATGTCGGCGAGCATCCCGGCGATCAGCTGGTGCTCGCCAATCGGCTTGCCCATCGTCTCGCGCGACTTCGCATACTCGACCGCATAGTCGGTCGCGCCCTGCGCGAGGCCCAGCCCTTGCGCGCCGATCCCGGGCCGCGAGCGGTCGAGGATCCGCATCGCGATCTTGAACCCGCCGCCCTCCTCGCCAAGCAAGTTCGCGGCCGGGATGCGGCAGTCGTTGAAGAAGATCTCGCCCGTCGTCGAGCCCTTGATGCCCATCTTCGGCTCGATCCGCCCCACCTCGAACCCGGGCGCGTCCGCCTCGACGACGAACGCCGAGATCCCCGGGTGACCCTTCGCCGGATCCGTCTTCGCGAACACCACGTACACCGACGCAATCCCGGCGCTCGTGATGAATCGCTTGCCCCCGTTCAGGACGTACTCGTCGCCCTCGCGGCGCGCCGTCGTACGCATCGCCGCGCTGTCGGAGCCGGAGCCAGGCTCGGTCAGCGCGTAGGCGGCCAGCCACTCACCGCTCGCCAGCTTCGGCAGAAAGCGCTGCTTCTGCTCCTCGCTGCCCGCGAGCTTGACCCCGAGGGACCCAAGCTCCTGCACGGCGATGATCAGGCCGCTCGTCGCACACACCTTCGAGAGCTCTTCGATCGTCACGAGCGTCATCAGCGAGCTCTCGCCGATTCCCCCGTACTCCTCGTCGTACATCACCCCGAACAGGTCGTTCTCGCGGAAGACCTCGACGACGTCCCACGGGAACTCCGCCGTCTTGTCGATCTCGGCGGCGCGCGGCGCGACCTTCTCGCGCGCGATCGTCCGCACGAGCTCGCGGATCTCACGCTGCTCGTCGTTCAGGGGGTCGAGAGCGCTCATGATTTCGATTCTAGAGCCGATAAACGGGACGTGGTCATTCCGCTCCGCATCCTCACGCTCGTGATCGCCGCAACCGGCCTCGCCTGCGCGGCGATGACGCTGCTGCTGCTCAGCGCCTCGCGTTAACCGTTAGCCGATCGTGAAAGACGGCCTCGACGTTGTGGCCGTCGGGGTCGAGCACGAACGCGCCGTAGTAGCCGGGGTGGTACTGCGGGCGCTCGCCGGGCTTGCCGTTGTCGACAGCCCCCGCCGCCGAGGCGACGCGGTGGAACTCGTCGACCGCCGCACGGCCGCCGACCCCGAACGCCAGATGGACGCGCTCGGTCGGCTCGTCGAGGTGCACGAATGAGAACGAGCCGACGCCGTCGCTGAAGCGCACCCGGTCCGGCGTGTCGTGCACGAGCTCGATCCCGACCACGGGCGCGATCGCCTCGTAGAAGCGCTTCGCGTTCTCGATGCTCGCCGTGCGCAGCCACAGGTGGTCGACGCGCGTCGCTGCGGCGTCCGTCCTGTGGTGGTGAACTGACTCGACGCTGTGGCCGTCGGGGTCACGGACGAACGCGCCGTAGTACGTGTCGTGGTACCAGGCCCGCACGCCGGGGTCGCCGTCGTTTTCGTAGCCGGCAGTCGTCAGCTTTGCCCACCAGCGGTCGACCTCCGCGCGCTCCTGCGCCCCGAAGCCGACATGCAGCCGGGCGCTCGCGGGCTTCTCGGCGCTCGCCGCTGCGATGCCGAAGTTGTCCCACTCCGTGATCCACTCGTCGTCGTGCGTCGGCTCGCCGAGAGCAAGCCGGTAGAACCGCTTGCTGGCCTCCACGTCGGTCACCCGGATCTCCACATGATCGAACATGCGTAGATTCTGCCGGACGTGATCCTCGCGAACGGCCTCATCCGCACGCTCGACCCTCAGGTGCCGACACAACGCGCACTCGCGATCGCGGGCGAGCTGGTCGCCGGCGGCGTCGGCGTGCACGAGACGGCGCTCGCGTCGCCGGAGGTGCTCGACCTCGGCGGCCGCGTCGTCCTCCCCGGCTTCACCGATGCGCACGTGCACTTCCCGACCTGGGCGATGGCGCAGAACGAGGTCAACCTGGACGGGTGCGCCTCGCTCGACGAGGCGCTCGAGCGCTTGCGCGGCGTGAAGCTCGAGGGTGACCGCTGGCTGCGTGGGTACGGATGGCGTAGCGGCGACTGGCATCCGCAGCGCGAGCCGACGCGGCAGGATCTCGATCCGATCACCGGCGACACCCCCGCCGCGCTGATCGCGAAGGACTACCACTCGATCTGGCTGAACACCGCGGCGCTCGCGTTCGCCGGGGGCGACCTCGAGGTCGACGGCGGCGTCGTCGAGCGCGACGAGCAGGGCGAGCCCACCGGCGTGCTCCGCGAGGAAGCCGCGTGGCGGTTCAAGGAGCGCTACATGGTGTGGCCGGACGACGAGTACCTCGACGCGATGCGCATGGGCGTGAAGCTTGCGAACTCACGCGGCGTGACGGCGGTGCACGACAAGGACGGCTGGCTCGGCGCGCTGCGCCTCTGGCAGCAGCTCGACGAGCGCGGGCACCTGACGCTCCGCGTGTGGCAGTCGATCCCCCACGACAAGCTCGACGACGCAGTCTCGATCGGCATGCGTTCCGGTATGGGCAGCTCGATGCTCCGGCTCGGCTACCTCAAGGTGTTCATGGACGGCACGCTCGGATCGCAGACCGCGTGGATGCTCGACGGCAGCGGCGTGCAGATCACGAGCGGCGAGGAGCTCGCCGACATCGTCCGCCGTGGCGCCGAGGCGGGCTTCCCGGTCGGCGTGCACGCAATCGGTGACCGCGCGAACCGCGAGGCGCTGGATGCGTTCGAGCAGACACGCGACGCGTGGCAGCCGCGCGGGCTACGCCAGCGGATCGAGCATTGCCAACTGCTCGCGCCCGACGACCTCCCCCGCTTCGCGGAGCTCGGCGTCACGGCGTCCGTGCAGTTCTCGCACGCGCCTTCCGACCGCGACATGGCCGACCAGTTCTGGGCCGGCAAGACGGACGGCGCCTACGCGTTCCGCTCGCTCCTCGATTTGGGCGCCGTCGTCGTGAACGGAAGCGATGCGCCGATCGAAGAGCTCGATCCTCTGGCGGGCG
Organism: Actinomycetes bacterium; assembly: GCA_025964395.1. Lineage (GTDB taxonomy): Bacteria > Actinomycetota > Thermoleophilia > Gaiellales > Gaiellaceae > PALSA-600. The sequence goes on from JAOPYY010000174.1 coordinate 4,854, forward strand.
TTCGTGCGGGCGTGCGCCGCTCGATCGACGCGCGGCCCGCATGGCATCCCGAGCAGTCGCTGACCGTCGCACAGGCATTCCACGCGACGTGCGTCGCTCCGGCCTGGCTCGCGCGCGACGAGCGCCGACGGGGCACGCTGCTTCCCGGCCACGCGGCAGACCTCGTCGTCCTCGACCGCGACCCGTGGGAAGACCTCGACGCGAAGGTCGTCGCCACGATGGTCGCCGGCCGGTGGGTGCACAACCCGCCCCCGTGGGACTAGCGCCGAAAGAAGCGCCGACGTGGCCGCGGAGCGCGCGGGCGCGGCGGGAGCGGCTCGTTCTCGACGATCGCGCTCGGCACGGAGACCGTCAACCAGCGCGCGAGCGCCTCGTCGCCGAGCGCTTCGACGGCGGCGCTCATCCCGATCGCCCGGACGGTAGGAGCATGCGCGTCGCTCGCGAGCAGATGCGCGAGGTTCCGATCGAGCAACGTCGCGGCGCACGCTCGCGCGCGCCGTCCCATGCGCCCGTCGATCGACGCCGCGGTGAGCTGCACGAGCGTGCCGCCGGCGACGATCGGCTCCAGCAGGTCCGGCCGCTCCTGCACCTCCGTGTTCCGCTCTGGGTGAGCGAGCACCGGCGTGATTCCTTGGGCCAGCAGCAGGAAGAGCTTCTCCGGCAGGTCCAGCGGCCAGCCGCCGTAGGGCGTCTCGACGAGGAGGTACTTCGGGTTGCCGGCGAGCGCAAAGCGCGCGAGCTCGTCGCGCGGCCGCTCGAGCTGTGCGAGGTCGATCTCGCCGCCACCGACGAGGCGGATGCTGTCGCCCACCGCCGCGCGCAGAGCCGCCAGCGCCTGCTCCATCTGCAGGGGCGTGGTCGGGTAGTCGTCGCGGACGTGCGGGGTCGCGGCGAGCACGCGGGTCCCGTCCTCGGCCGCCGCCCGGCACATCTCCACAGCCTCGTCCAGATCAACTGCCCCGTCGTCGAGCCCGGGGAGAACGTGACTGTGGAGGTCGATCACAGGTCGCGGTACGCGAGGAACAGCTCGCGTGCTGCGGCCGTTCCGAGCGGAACGTACTCCGCGACGAGCCGTTCGTTCGGCGAGTGGATCTGCGAGTCCGGAAGACCGAACCCGGTGATCACGGTCGGGATGCCCTTGTCGGCGAGCGCTGGGACGATCGGCAGCGTGCCGCCCGAGCGGATCAGCGCCGGGCGAACGCCGAGCACCTTCTCGAACGCGTCGAGCCCGAGCTGGATCGCCTTCGCGTCCGGCGGCACGAGCCCCGGCGGCGCGGCCGACCACCGTTCGATCTCGAGCTCGGCGCCCTCGGGCGCCGCCTCGCGCAGCAGCCGCTCGACAACCGGCGCGACGTCGTCGACCTTCTGGCCGGGAGCGAGCCGCATCGAGACGTTCGCGATCGCCTCGACGGGGAGCACGGTCTTCTGCAGCTGCGGCGAGCCGGTCGAGATGCCGTTCACGTCGATCGCCGGCTCGGCAAACGTGCGCAGGTAGAAGTCTTCCGCGGCACGCGCGTCCTTCGGGCGCGCGCCCTGATCGGAGAGCTCGCTCGCGCCGGCGGGCAGCGCCTGCCAGCCGGCCAGTTCCTCCGCCGTGGGCTCCGCGCGGCCGACGCGCAGCTCATCCACCAGCGTGCCGTCGTGGGCGACGAGCCCGTCGAGCGTCTTGATCATCGCGTGCGCGGCGTTCAGCGCAGCACCGCCGTACATGCCCGAGTGCAGGTCGCGCTGGCCGGTACGCAGCGTGAGGTGCCAGTAGATGACCCCGCGCGTCGCGACGTTGAACGCCGGCAGGTCGCGCCGGATCATCCCGCTGTCGAAAATGATCGCCGCGTCGGCGCCGCGCTCGTCCTGTTCCAGGTACTCGACGATCGAATGACCGCCGGTCTCCTCCTCGCCGTCGCAGGCGAAGCGAACGTTCACCGGAAGCTCGCCGGCCAGCGCGAGCTCGCGCGCCGCTGCGAGCAGCATGTACAGCTGGCCCTTGTCGTCGACGACGCCGCGTGCGTAGAGATAGTCGTCGCGGATGACCGGCTCGAACGGATCCGACTCCCAGAGCTCGAGGGGGTCCGGCGGCTGCACATCGAAGTGCCCGTAGCAGAGCACCGTCGGGGCGTTCTCCGCGTCCTGCGACGCGCGGATCTCACCAACCGCCAAAGGCTGGCCGTGCCAGTCGACGATCTCGCACTCGCCGCCCGCCTCGCGCACGCGCTCGCAGACCCACTCGGCTGCGCGCTGCACGTCGGCCTTGTGAGCCGGGTCGGCGCTGATCGAGGGAATGCGGAGGAACTCCGCGAGCTCGTCGAACCATGCCTCTGAACTGCGTGCTTCCGCCATCGGCGGCGAGACTACCTAAGGGACGTCGCGCAGCAGGTGTCTGACACCACTTCGGAGCGAAGCGGCGCTGCGGGGCGCCAAGGTGTCTGACACCAGTTCGAACCGCCTGCTAGGCGCCGGCCCGCACTCGTGTCAGACACCAGCTAGGCGACGTCGCGGAGCTTCTGCGAGTCCGCCAGAGCGCGGAGCTTCTTCAGCCCCTGGTTCTCGATCTGGCGGATCCGCTCGCGCGTCACCTGGAACGCACGGCCGACCTCGTCGAGGGTGCATGGGTGCTCGCCGTTCAGCCCGTAGCGCAGCTCGAGCACGCGGCGCTCGCGGTAGCTGAGCATCCCGAGGCACTTCGCGAGGGCCTCAGCGCGGAAGGCGGTGTCGGCGGCCTCGTCGGGGAGCGGCGTGTTCTCGTCCTCGAGGAACTGCCCGAACTCCGACTCCTCCTCGTCCCCGACCGGCTTCTCGAGCGAGACCGGTGTCTGCGAGGTGCGGCGAATCGACTCGACCTCCTCGATCGTCATATCGAGGTCGAGCGCGATCTCCTCGTTCGAGGGCTCGCGGCCGCGCTCCGCGCGCAGCTTGCGCTCGGTGCGCATGATCTTGTTCAGCTTCTCGACGACGTGGACCGGCATGCGGATCGTCCGCGCCTTGTCCGCGAGCGCGCGCGCGACCGCCTGGCGGATCCACCACGTCGCGTACGTCGAAAACTTGTAGCCCTTGCGCCAGTCGAACTTCTCGGCGGCGCGCACGAGGCCGATCGTCCCCTCCTGGATGAGATCAAGGAACGGGAGGCCCTGGTTCCGGTAGCGCTTCGCGATCGAAACGACGAGCCGGAGGTTCGCCTCGACCATTTCCTGCTTCGCGCGATGGTCGCCGCGCTCGATGCGCTTCGCAAGCTCGACCTCCTGGGCGGCGGTCAGCAGCTCGACCTTGCCGACGTCCTTGAGGAAGAGCTGCAGCGAGTCGGCCGAGAACTCGGTGTCGGCCGGCTCCTCGACCTCTTCCGTCTGCGCGGCATAGAAGTCCGCCGCAGCGTCGGTCGCGACGTCGAGAGGCGTGACCTCCTCGTCGTCCTCGGCAACGGCGACGGCCTCGACGTCCAGCTCGATGTCTTCCTCGAGCTCGGCGTCTCCTACAACCGCGTCCTCTACAACGACAACTTCGTCCTTGGTCACGGGCCCCCCTCGCTAGCCGGAGCGTTACCCACCGGATGTGGCACTGTCGCAGGAGAAGCGGATGGACGCCATAGGCCGAGTGGCTCATCTTTACCTGCCGTTAGTCCCACCTGCCACTAGACCTCCGACTAGCTTGCCCGCTTCCCTTCCGAGGGGGGTTTTCGGCCCAAGTGAGCGTGCGAGCCGAAACTCGGTGATCGACTGGTTGCGCTGGCCCGTCCAGGCGAGGAGCAGGCCGAGGTGGTAGCGCACGGACTGGCTCTTCGGAAAGCGGCGGACCAGAGGCCCCAGCTTCGAGAACGACGCCGACAGGTTGTCCATGTCGAAGCGCCCGACGGCGGCCGCGACCTGCGCCTCATCACTGTTCGGATGGAGCCGCGCTGCCCTGGACCAGACGCGCTCCGCGGAGTGCTGGTGCCCGGCCCGCTGGAGGATTGCGCCCTGCACGAGCAGCGGGTCGTGCGACTCGGACAGGAACGGCGGGTAGCCCGCCTGCGTGAAGAACTGCGGATGCAGAAGCAGGTCGGACTGGATCTCGTAGTAGGTGTCGCGCCCCGCGGTCTTCGCGGCGCGATAGGCCTGGACGGCGTCGGCGGTGAAGCCGGCGCAGTAGAGGGCAGTCGCGTAGTTGAACTGCACGACCGGGTCGTTCGGGGCCTGGAAGGCGAGCGGCTCGAGGGCCATCGCCGCGGCGACCGGCTTCTGGGCAAGGGCGGCGCGCACCGCGGCGACGTTGGCCGTCGGCGTACCGGGGACGAGGAACGGCTTCGGGGCCTGCTTGCACTGGGCCGTCGGCTGCGACGGGCTCTGGTGCGTGGCATAGACGACGCCCACGACGATCCCGGCCGCCACGACGGCGAGCAGCCCCACGATCAGCCTCACGCGGTTCGCCGGAGACATCGCAGCCAAGGTAGATGAAAGCCGCTGGAAATACCCTCGGAGCCGCTACCGTTTGGAAAGTTATGCCTACCTACCGCGAGCTGCTGGAGCAGACCAAGTCCGAGATCGACGAGATCGACGCCGGCGCCGCCAAGGCGCTCGAGGGCGCCGTCTGGATCGACGTCCGCGAAGCCGACGAGTGGCAGGAAGGCCACCTCCCAGGCGCAGTCCACATTCCCCGCGGCTTCCTCGAGTCGCGCGTCGAGGGCGCCGCCCCCGACAAGAGCACGCAGGTCGTCGTCTACTGCGCCTCGGCGGCACGCTCGGCGTTCGCCGCGAAGTCGCTCCAGGAGCTCGGCTACGAGCACGTCCACTCGCTCGCCGGTGGGTTCACCGACTGGAAGCGCAACGGGCTCGAGATCACCATGCCGCGCACTCTGTCTCCGGAGAAGCGCACGCGCTACTCGCGCCACATCGTGATCCCCGAGATCGGCGAGGAAGGCCAGCTCAAGCTGCTCGACGCGCGTGTCCTGCTGATCGGCGCCGGCGGCCTCGGCTCCCCCGCCTCGCTCTATCT
>JAOPYY010000179.1 GCA_025964395.1 Actinomycetes bacterium
GTGACCGACGGCGTCACGTCGCTCGTGCAGAACTCGCTGACACTCGTCGGCACGGCCGTCATTCTCTTCTTCCTCGACTGGCGGCTCGCGCTCGCGACGCTCGTCGTGATGCCGCTGATGGGACTCGCGACCGCGTGGTTTCGCAAGCGCTCGGGCGGCGCGTATCGCCGCGTGCGCGAAACGCTCGGCGCCGTCACCGGGACGCTCGCCGAAGACATCGCGGGCATGCGCGTGTTGCAGTCGTTCACACGCGAGCCGGCGGCGCGCGAGAACTTCCACAACGTCAGCGACCGCTACCGCGCGTCCAACATGGAGACCGTCGTCCTGAACGGGATCTACTTCCCGGTCGTCGACTTCCTCTCCTCGGCCGCGACCGCGGTCGTGCTCGGTTACGGCGGCTGGCTCGCGTTCAACGGCCACATCTCGATCGGCATCCTCGTAGCGTTCCTCGGCTACCTCTCCAACTTCTTCGATCCCGTCCAGCAGCTGTCGCAGCTCTACAACACGTTCCTCTCCGCGGTCGCGGCGCTCGACAAGATCACCGACCTGCTCGACGAGGAGCCCGAGGTACTGGACGCCGAGCGCGCGGTCGACCTCGACGAGGCCGCCGGCCATGTCGCCTTCGAGGACGTCCGCTTCGCATACGGCCGCGGCCCCGAAGTCCTGCACGGGCTCGACCTGGACGTGCCGGCCGGAACAACGGTCGCACTCGTCGGCCATACCGGCGCCGGCAAGTCCACGATCGCGAAGCTGCTTGCACGGTTCTACGACCCAACCGAAGGCCGGATCACGATCGACGACGTCGACCTGCGCAACGTCTCGCAGGCGTCGCTGCGGCGCCAGCTCGGGATCGTCCCGCAGGAAGGCTTCCTCTTCGCCGGCACCGTCGCCGAGAACATCGCGTTCGCGCGCCCCGGCGTCGCCCGCGAGGAAGTGATCGCAGCGGCCCGCGCGGTCGGCGCGGACGAGTTCATCGGGCGCCTCGAGGACGGCTACGAGACGCAGCTCGGTGAGCGTGGCTCGCGGCTCTCACTGGGCCAGCGCCAGCTCATCGCGTTTGCGCGTGCGCTGCTCGCCGACCCGCGGGTCCTCATCCTCGACGAGGCCACGAGCTCGGTCGACATCGGCACCGAGCGGAAGATCGAGCGCGCCCTGCGGCGCCTCCTGCACGGCCGGACCGCGTTCATCATCGCCCACCGCCTGTCGACGATCCGCGACGCCGATCTGATCGTCGTCCTCGAGCACGGGCAGGTCGTCGAGCAGGGCTCACACGACGAGTTGATCGCCGCGCGCGGGCTCTACACGTCGCTCTACGGCGACTGGGCTTCCTCCGCCGCGTAGCGCTCGCGCTAGGAGGTGGGAACGACCACGTCGTTTGCAGCCTTGTCGTGCCAGGTCTGCTTCTCGCCGTCCCACAGCATCCACAGATAGCCGAGCAGGAACACGAGGCCGGAGACGATCGAGACGAGCCAGCGCACGAAGGCGCGGCCGTAGCCGATCGAGCCGCCGCCGTCCTTGTCGACGACGCGGATCGAGAGGGCTGCGTCGCCCGGCGTCTGGCCGGTGCTGCCGTGGAAGTACGTGTAGTAGGCGATGCCGATCAGGAGCGTCAGCCCGGAACCGGTGTTGCCGAGAATGGACTGCAGGATGAACGAGACGATCCCGAGCAGGATCCCGTCGATGAAGGCCGCCGCGAAGCGGCGCCAGAAACCTGCCCGTGCACTGGTGAGCGCAACTGCTCCTGCGTAACTGGAATCCATCGACGACATAAGCTCCCCCTATGACTCTCGATCCGGAAACCGAGAAACGAATTGAACAACCCGCTTCGGACGAGGCAGAGCGCGAAACGCGCCTGACCCCGGCCGAGGCCGTGAAGCAGATGCGCATCAGGGTTCCGGTGCGCGCGAACAAGAAGCTACGCACCGTGATCGATCGAGTCAACAAGGACGACCAGATCAAGGGCTGGTGGCATGTCGCAAACGTGAACGCGGTCGCGCGGATGGAGATCAACGACCACTCGTGGGTGCACATCCAGATCGTCACGAACATCGCCCTCAAGCTCCTGCGCCAGTTGACGAAGCACCACGTCGAGCCGGCGATGGTCACTGACTACGGCATGACGCGCGACGATGCCGAGCTTGTCGTGGCGCTGACTGCGCTGACTCACTGCATCGGCATGTCGGTGCACCGCCATGGCCACGAGGACTTCAGCCTCTTCCTCGCCGAGCCGAAGCTGCGCGAGCTGCTGATCGGCATCTTCGAGGAGCCGGAGCTCACCGTCGTCGTCTCGGAGGTGCTGCAGGGGATCATCAGCCACCGCTCCGACGGCGAGCCGCTGACCCTCGAGGCCGGCATCCTCCGCGTCGCCGACGCACTCGACATGGAGCAGGGCCGCTCGCGGATCGCATTCGAGCGCGGCCGCGTCGGCATCCACTCGCTGTCGGCCGCTGCGATCGAGGAAGTCGAGATCACCGACGGCAAGGAGAAGCCGATCCGCATCTCGATCCGCATGAACAACTCCTCCGGGATCTACCAGGTCGACGGCCTGCTCAAGGCGAAGCTCCGCGGGTCGGGTCTGGAGCCGTACGTCGAGGTGATCGCGCACATCGACACGGAGGCCGAAAAGCGCCTCGTGCCGCTGTACGAGCTCGAGCTCTAGGAGAGCCGATTTTTGGCGCTGCGGCTACAATGCGGCCGCTCTGCGGGATCGTCTAATGGTAGGACGCCGGACTCTGAATCCGGTAGTCTAGGTTCGAGTCCTAGTCCCGCAGC
>JAOPYY010000182.1 GCA_025964395.1 Actinomycetes bacterium
CTGACCGACGAGGAGGTCGGGCGGTTCCAGGAGCAGCTCTCCGACATCATCGAGGCGATCTCGAAGGTGTCCGAGCTCGACTTGAGCGACGTCGAGCCGACAGCGCACCCGCTCGAGATTGCGAACACGTGGGCCGAGGATGAGCCGCGGCCGTCGCTGCCGCTCGAGGACGTCTTCGCGAATGCTCCCGACCGGGACCACGACTTCTTCCGGGTGCCGCCCGCATGATCGACACGCTCAGGCTGACTGCGGAAGCGGCGAACGACCTGCTGACGGCAGGCGAGGTGTCGAGCGACGAGCTCTTCTCCGCGTACCTCGCGGCGATCGGCGAGCGCGATCCCGAGCTGCACGCCTACCTCCACGTGTGCGACGACAGTCCCGGGGAAGGCATCCCGATCGCGATCAAGGACGTGATCGGCACGAAGGGCGTCCCGACGACCGCCGGCTCGAAGATCCTCGAGAACTACGTGCCGGTCTTCGACTCGACCGTTGCGGCGCGCTGCAAGGCCCGCGGGCTGCGCCTGCTCGGCAAGACGAACACCGACGAGTTCGCGATGGGCTCATCGACCGAGAACTCCGCGTACGGCCCGTCGCGCAATCCATGGGATCCGGCGCGCGTGCCGGGCGGCTCCGGCGGCGGCTCGGCCGCCGCGGTGTCCGGCGGGCTCGCACCGTGGGCGCTTGGTTCCGACACCGGCGGCTCGATCAAGCAGCCGGCGGCGTTGTGCGGTCATGTCGGCCTGCGGCCGACCTACGGCACGGTCTCGCGGTACGGCGTTGTCGCGTTTGCGTCGTCGCTCGACCAGGTCGGGCCCGTCGCGAAGAACGTGCGCGACTGCGCGTTCCTCTACTCGGTGATCGCAGGACGCGACGAGAACGACTCGACGACCGTCGACGTGCCGGCCGTCGAGCTGCCGACCTTGGAGGACCTGAAGGGCCTGCGGATCGGTGTGCCGAAGGAAATGAACGAGGCGGAAGGCATCGAGCCGGGCGTCACCGCGGCGGTGCGCGCGGCGATCGAGCTCGCCGAGTCGCTCGGCGCGGAGGTGGGGGAGTGCTCGCTGCCGCGCTCGGTCGAGTACGGCGTCGCCTGCTACTACCTCGTCGCTCCGGCGGAGGCCTCCTCGAACCTCGGGCGCTACGACGGTGCTCGCTACGGGCTGCGCTCGGACGGCGCCGACTTCCGCGAGATGCTGATGAACACGCGGCACGACGGGTTCGGCGACGAGCCGAAGCGGCGCATCATGATCGGCACGTATGCGCTTTCGTCCGGCTACTACGACGCGTACTACGGCAAAGCGCAGCGGGTGCGCACGATGATCCGTCGCGAGCACGCGGACGTCTTCGAGAAGTTCGACCTGATCGTCTCGCCGACGAGCCCGACGGTCGCGTTCAAGCTCGGTGAGAAGGCGGGCAACCCACTCGCGATGTACCTCAACGATCTGCTCACCATCCCGTCGTGCATGGCGGGGCTGCCGGGGATGAACATCCCGGCCGGGCTGTCGGAAGGGCTGCCGGTCGGCCTGCAGCTGATCGGCCCGCAGTTCTCGGAGAACACGTTGTTCCGGGCCGGGCATGCGCTCGAGCAGGCGATCGGCTTCGACATCGTCCCGGAGCGCCTCAGATGAACTGGGAGCCCGTGATCGGTCTCGAGATCCACGTGCAGCTGAAGACGCGCACAAAGATGTTCTGCCGCTGCGCGAACAGCTTCGGTGGCGGGCCGAACACGCAGACGTGCCCCGTGTGCCTCGCGTTCCCCGGCGCACTGCCGGTCGCGAACAAGCGCGCGGTCGAGGAGTGCATCAAGCTCGGCCTCGCGCTCGAGTGCGAGATCGCCGATCGCGCAGTCTTCCACCGCAAGAACTACTTCTATCCCGACCTGCCGAAGGCGTACCAGATCAGTCAGTACGACGAGCCTCTCTGCTCGAACGGCAAGCTCGCCGTTCCGACCGCGGACGGCGAGATCGTGATCGGGATCACGCGCGCGCACCTCGAGGAAGATGCCGCGAAGAACGTGCACGTCGCTGCATCGGGCCGCCTGCACGGAGCGACTGCGACGCTCGTCGACTTCAACCGCGGCGGCACGCCGCTCGTCGAGATCGTCACCGAGCCGGACCTGCACGACGCCGACACCGCGAAGCGCTTCCTGCAGCTGCTCCGACAGACGGTCGTCGAGCTCGATCTCTCCGACGCGGAGCTCGAGAAGGGCTCGATGCGCTTCGACGTCAACGTCTCCGTGCGCCCTGCCGGCTCCAACGAGCTGCGCACGCGCACCGAGCTGAAGAACATGAACTCCTTCAACTTCGCGGCGAAGGGCATCGAGCGCGAGATCGCACGCCAGATCCGCATCTACGAGGAAGGCGGCACGGTCGAGCAGGAGACGTTGCACTTCGACCCGACGCAGGAAGACTCGCCGCCGTCGCGTTCGAAGGAAGAGGCGCAGGACTACCGCTACTTCCCGGATCCCGACCTCGTGCCGGTGCATCCGCCCGCGGAGCTCGTTGAGAAGCTGCAGCGCGAGATCGGCGAGCTGCCCGGCGCCCGCATCAAGCGCATCGCCGACACGCTGTCGTTCTACGACGCGGACGTGCTCGTTACGGGCGGCCTCGACAAGCTGTGGTCGGACGTCGTCGCCGCGGGCGCCGACGCGAAGGAAGCAGCGAACGTTCTCTCCAACCAGTTCGTGGCAGCGGGCATCGCGCCGGACGCAGTGAACGCCGGCGAGCTCGCGAAGCTTGTGGCGGCGCGCTCCGAGATCCCACGCGCAGCGTTCGATGAGGCGCTGGCGAAGGTCGGCGACGCGGGCTTCACCGCCGCGCCGTACCTCGCGCAGAAGGTCGTCGCCGATACAGGCGAGCTCGATCCGATCATCGACAAGATCATCGAAGCGAACCCGGGCCAGGCCGAGCAGTTCCGCAGCGGTAAGGACGGCCTGCTCGGCTTCTTCGTCGGCCAGGTGATGAAGGAAACGGGCGGCAAGGCCGACCCGCGCGTCGTGAACGAGCGCGTGCGCGCAAAGCTCGGCGCATGAGCCTGGTCGAGCTCGGCCACCGGCATCTCGGATGGCAGACGAGCGACGGGGTCTCAGCGTCAGTGAAACTGGAGCGCGAAGGCGATGACATCGTGATCGTGTCGATCGAGTACGACGACCCTGCTTCGGCCCGGAAGCTCGTGGACGCAGTGGTGGACGTCATGACCGCACGGCGCATCGTCGGCGGCGATGACGTCCTCAAGCACTGCGGCTTCGAGAGCGACGGACAGCGCTGGATCCGCGCGCTCACCGTCGAGGCTGCGCCCGACGAGCTGACGCGGGCCGTGACGCTGGCGCAGCTCGAAGCGTCGATCCGTGCCGCGTGGAGCGCCGAGACGAGCGACGGACCCGAGTCGTGGACGCCTGACCACCCCGCCTACCAGCAATGCGACGTCACGTCTCGCGTCGTTCGCGATTACCTCGGTGGAGAGATCCTCGTAGCGGGCGTTGTCCTCGACGGCAAGCGGGTCGACCGCCACGCCTGGAACCGGCTCGCGTCCGGTCTCGTGGTCGACCTGACGCGCGAGCAGTTCCGCGACGGCGAGCGCCTCGAAGAGCCCGTGGTCAACGACGTGGTGCGAATCGACCGCAACCCTGAGCGGTACGAGCTCCTCGCCGCTCGGGTACGCGCGAAGCTCGGCTTCTAACGCCTCTGTGAACCTGATTCGGTGTCAGCCGAACCAGATTCAAGATCGAAACTCGCCCGTGGTCCTCAACCTGGTTCGCCTTCTAACCAAAGGCCGCGATCCAGGGCGGCTGCGCGCGATCAGTCTTGCCTGAGACGCCTGGTACCTGACAACGAGGACGCCGACGTGTCCGGTTCGGACACGGCCGGTGTCAGACACCAGCATGAAACGCGCACGGAAGTGCCACGAAAGTGAGCCGAGGAAACCGTCTTCGTGCCCGAACGCTGGTGCACCAGGGATTGGCGCCGATGTCCGCAACGGCCACGGCTGGTGTCAGACACACGCACTAGACGGTGACTTTTCGTCCACAGGCCTGATGTCGGCGTGGTTCAGGCGCCGATGGCGACGCTGAGCATCGCGAGGCACATCTCGTCCGTGGAGCCTTCGCCCCAGAGGACGTAGCGCGGCGTCAGCTGCTTG
>JAOPYY010000186.1 GCA_025964395.1 Actinomycetes bacterium
CCCAGAGCGCAACCGGCAGGCTCAACGCCTGCAGCGGGACGAGTGCTTCGCGCAGCGACGCGCGGCGATCGACGCCGTGCCAGCCGGGCAAGAACCGCGCGAGCGCTTCCTGCTCGACGGGCTCGACCTCCTTGCGAAGCGCAGCCAGCGATGCGCGCCGCAAGCGCCGCAGCACATCGGGGTCGCACCATTCGCGCTCGGTGCCGCCGGGGCGCAGCTCCCCGCGGACAAGCTGCTCGTCGTGCTCGAGGTCGACCAGGATCGACGAGACGTCGCGCCCGAAACGCTCACTCGCCTGCTCGGTCGTGAACGGCCCGCGTCCTTTCGCGTAGCGCAGCACGAGCTGGCGCAACGAGTCCGGGCCGCCTTCGAGGTAGGCGTCGGGCAGACCTGACGGTGTCATCACGCCGAGTGCGTCGCGGTAGCGGCCCGCATCCTCGACAGCGATCAGGCGCTCTTCGCCCACGATCTTGACGAGCAGCGCACGGCGCTCGGCGAGCAGCGGCTCCGCGAGCGTCCGGTCGTACTCGCCTGCGCGCAGATCGCCGCGCAGACGAAGCTTGTCGTGGAGATGGTCGGGCGTCTTCGGGTCGCCTTGCAGCTGACGCTCGACCTCTTCGACCGCGTCGTGGTCGAGCAGGTCGCGCAGCTCTTCCTGGCCGAGCAGCTCGCGCAACAGATCGCGGTCGAGCGACAGCGCCTGCGCGCGGCGTTCCGCCGGCGGCGTGTCGTCCTCGTACATGTAGGTCGCGATGTAGTCGAAGAGCAGCGACGTGCTGTACGGCGACGCGCGCTGCGTCTCGACCTCGACGAGATCGAGCTCGCGCGTCTTCAGTCCCTGTAGCAGGCTGCGCAACGCCGGCAGGTCGAAGACGTCCTGCAGGCACTCGCGGTAGGTCTCGAGGATCACGGGGAAGCTGCCGTACTTCCGCGCAACCTGCAGTAGCGACTGCGCCTTCAGGCGCTGCTGCCAGAGCGGCGTGCGCTCGCCCGGGCGGCGGCGCGGGATCAAGAGCGAGCGCCCCGCGTTCTCGCGGAAGCGCGCGCCGAAGAGCGCGGTGTCACCGAGCTCCGCGACGACGAGGTCTTCGACTTCGCCCGGGTCGATCATCAGCTCCTCGAGCGGCGGCGGCGCATCCGACTCGGGGAAGTGGAGCGCAATGCCATCGTCCGACCAGATCGATTGCGCGTCGATGCCGAGCGACTCGCGCAGACGCGCGGCGATCGCCATCGCCCACGGCGCGTGCACGCGCCCGCCGAACGGCGTGAGGATGCAGACGCGCCAGTCGCCGATCTCGTCCCTGAACCGCTCGACCACCACCGTACGATCCGTGGGCACAGCCCCGGTCGCGTCCTGTTGGTCGCGGAGGAAGGTGAGCAGGTTGCGCGCGGCGCGCGGGTCCAGGTGGTAGTCGTCCTGCAGCAGCGCGGTCGCCTTGTCGTCCTTCATTGCCGACAGCTGCCGCGACGCGGCGCCGATCTTCTGGCCGAGCTCGTACGGACGGCCGACGCCTTCGCCCTTCCAGAACGGCACGGCGCCCGGCACGCCAGGCGCAGGAGACACGAGCACCTGATCGCGGGTGATCTCCTCGATCCGCCAGGTCGAGGCACCGAGCAGGAACGTCTGCCCCGCGCGCGCCTCATAGACCATCTCCTCGTCGAGCTCTCCGACACGGCCGCCACCGCCGACGAGGAATACGCCGAAGAGGCCGCGGTCGGGGATCGTGCCCGCGTTCGTCACCGCGAGCCGCCGCGCCCCGTCGCGTGCGCGGATCACGCCGGCGGTGCGGTCCCAGACGATGCGCGGGCGCAGCTCGGCGAACTCATCCGACGGGTAGCGGCCGGCGAGCATGTCGAGCACGTTCTCGAGCTGCGCGCGCGAGAGATCCTTGAACGGATAGGCGCGCATGACGAGCGCGTGCAAGTCATCGATAGCGATTTCCGTGTCCGCAGAAATCGCAACGATCTGCTGCGCAAGGACATCCAACGGATTCCTGGGGATCTTCGTCTCCTCGATCTCGCCGTTGCGCATCGCGCGTGCGACGACCGCGCTCTCGAGCAGATCGGCGCGGAACTTCGGGAAGATGCGGCCCTTCGACGTCGCGCCCATCTCGTGTCCCGCGCGCCCGATGCGCTGCAGCCCGCGCGCGACCGACTTCGGCGACTCGACCTGGATCACAAGGTCGACCGCGCCCATGTCGATCCCGAGCTCGAGGCTCGACGTCGCGACGAGGCACGGGATGCGACCTGCTTTCAGGTCCTCTTCGACGAGCACGCGCTGCTCGCGCGCGAGTGAGCCATGATGCGCGCGCGCGATCTCCTCGACGGTATTTTCATCCGCGCCTTCGGCGCGCGACAGCTCGTTGAGGCGCAGTGCGAGCCGTTCCGCGAGGCGGCGGTTGTTGACGAAGACGATCGTCGAGCGGTGCTCCTTGACGAGGCGCAGGATCTCCGGGTAGATCGACGGCCAGATCGAGTTCGTGCCACCCTCGGTCGAGGTGAGCAGCGCGCTCCCGTCGCCCTCCGGCGGGTTCTCATACGACGTCGTGGTGCCGAGCTCGCGCATGTCCTCGACGGGCACGACGACCTCGAGGTCGAGCGGCTTGCGCGTGCCCGCGTCGACGATCGTGATCGGCCGGCCGCCGCTGACGAACTGCCCGATCTCCTCGATCGGCCGCTGCGTCGCGGACAAACCGATGCGCTGCATGGGGCCTTCAACGAGCGATTGCAGGCGCTCCACCGAGACTGCGAGGTGAGCCCCACGCTTGGCGCCTGCAATCGCATGTACCTCGTCGAGAATCAATGTCTCGACCCCACGCAGCATCTCGCGCGCCTGCGACGTCAGCATCAAATACAACGACTCCGGCGTGGTGATCAGGATGTCGGGCGGCTCCTTCATCAGCTCCCGGCGTTCCTTCTGCGGCGTGTCCCCGGTCCGCACCGCAACCCTCAACTTCGACTCGAGGCCTGCGAGGGGGCCGCGCAGGTTGCGCTCGATGTCGTAGTTGAGTGCCTTCAGCGGCGACACGTAGAGCACCCTCAGCCCCTGTCCCGGGTTCGCGGTCAGGCGGTCGATCGCAGACATGAACGCGGTCAGCGTCTTGCCCGACCCCGTGGGGGCCTGGATGAGGACGTGGGCTCCGGAGGCGATTGCCGGCCACCCCAGCGTCTGCGGCGGGGTCGGGCCGTCGAACGTGCGCTCGAACCAGGCCCGCGTCGCCGGAGAGAAGACAGCGAGCGGATCCATCGGCCCAGCGTACCCCGCGGCTATTTGCTCAGGTAGTAAGCCGTAAAGGCCAGGACGAGGAGGATCGCGACGACCACGGCGACGAAGATCGCGACGCCGCTCACGACGAGCAGCGGCGTGCGCGCGCTCTCGCCCTCCTCCGCCTCGTGGGCGAGATCCTCGACCTTCTCCTCGACCTTGTGCTCGAGTTCTTCGACCTTGTGTTCGAGGCCCTTCAACGGATCAGTCATGCCCGGTTCGTTACCGCTCGACGCGCTTCCGAATCACCTCGATCCTCTCAGGAGGCTCACAGGAATGCGGCAGGCCGCTCACAGGAAACCGTCGTAGGGTCCTGGGATGACCGAGACCACGTTCACCCGTCGCACGACCCTCGCCAAGTTCGGCGGGGTCGTGCTCGCCGCCGCAGGCGGCCGCGCGCTCCTGGCCGGCGAGGCCGAGGGCGGCAACCGCGCAGTCGAGACCGGCGCGGTGCAGTGCGTCCTCACGCCCGAACTGACCGAGGGCCCGTACTACATCGCCGGAGAGAAGCTCCGGCGCGACATTCGCGACGGGCATCCGGGAACGGTGCTCACGCTCCGCCTGACCGTGCTCAACGCCTCGACCTGCAAGCCGATCAGGGGCGCCGCCGTCGACGTCTGGCACGCCGACGCCGCCGGCAACTACTCCGGGTTCGGTCCCGACACGTCGAGCCGGACCTTCCTGCGCGGGATCCAGAAGACCGACAAGAACGGCCTGGCGGTGTTCACGACGATCTACCCCGGCTGGTACCCGGGCCGCGCCGTGCACATTCACGTCAAGGTGCACGTCGGCGGCAGCGTCGTGCACACCGGGCAGCTGTTCTTCCCCGATGCGCTGACGCAAGAGGTCTACAAGGCAGCGCCGTACGCGTCGCGGGGCAACCCGTCCACGACTGACGCGCAGGACTCGATCTACGTCAACGGCGGCAGGCGCGGCCTGCTCTCGCTCAAGAAGAGCGGCGCAAGCTACGTCGGCACGATCGCGATGGGGGTGCACAAGTAGAGTTGGCGACGTGCCCGCCGCGCTGTACTTCACGCAGGATCCCGCCGCGTGCAAGCTGCTCGCGAACGACCCGTTCGCGCTGCTCGTCGGGTTCGCGATCGATCAGCAGGTCACGGTGCAGAAGGCGTTCGCCGGGCCGCAGGTCCTGAAGGAGCGCGTCGGCACGCTCGAGCCGAAGGAGCTAGCCGCAATGGACCTCGCGCCGGCGTTCGCGGAGAAGCCCGCGATCCACCGCTTCCCCGGCGCGATGGCCGAGCGCGTGCGCGAGCTGGCCGCGGTCGTCGCCGAGGAGTACGGCGGGGACGCGTCGCGGATCTGGTCGGAGGCGAAGGACGGCGCCGAGCTGAAGAAGCGGATCGGAGCGCTCCCCGGCTTCGGCGAGATGAAGATCAAGTCGCTCAGTGCGGTGCTTGCGAAGCAGTTCGGCGTGAAGGCGGCGGAGGATCTCGCGCCCGCCCACCCCACGCTCGGCGACGTCACGTCGCCCGAGGAGCTCGAGCGCTATCAGGAGTGGAAGCGCGCCTACAAGAAGGCCGCCAAGGGTGCCTGAGAACAAGTAACAGTCTGTTACAAGCGCCCTCGGGCTGCCCTTCGCCCGGTGCCTGGCACCGTCACAGAAGTGCCACGAGCACGCGAAAGTCCCTGCTCACGACGCGTCAGACGGTGCCAGGCACCCGGAGAGAGCGTGCCGGAGAGCTTGTAACAGTCTGTTACGAGCGCGGGTCGGGACGGTCGACGTTCCAGTGCCGCGCGACCGTTGCCAGCCAGCCCCCGTCCGGCCGGGGCGTGAGCGCGAAGCGCGTGATCGAGCGCTGGCCCAACTCGTGATCGCCGTAGACGACGTCCACCGCGAGCCGGCGCGGCTCCTCGATCGCGCGGCGTGCATCCGCGAACATGGGATCCTCCGGATCGCGGAACGCGCGCTGCCAGAAGCCGATCTCGCCGGGGGCGATGTACAGGTCACGCGTCAGCCGGCGGAACTCCTCGACTGCCGGATGGGGAACCTCGCCGGTGAGCGGCTCTGTGTGCAGATACCAGCCGTGCAGCACGGCGATGCCGCTGCCGACGTTCCGCACCGCGATCGCGAGGTACAGCGCGTCGTCCTCCGTCTCCGCGACGGCGCCACCACCAGGGACGCTGAACCACTTGTCGTCCATGAACCCGACCTTCACCGGCGAGTCGTCCATCCGCGACGGCGCGAGCAGCGGGCGGAGGCTCGCGAGCAGCGAGCGCTCGGCGATCCGCGCCGTGCGCGCACCTGAGCGCACGGCGGCAAACGTCGCGAGCGCCAGCACGAAGGTCGCGGCGGCGGTTGCGATGCCGGAGGCCGCTACCCAGTCGAACGCGACGTTCAGGAACGCAGCTCCTTCAGGGCAGGACCGAGCGCCTGCTTCGCGTGCAGCACCGGCTCGAACAGGTCGCCGTGCTGCGCAACACGGTCGAGTGCGACCTGCATCGTGAAGTCGCGCGGCGTGATCGCCTCGGTGAGCTCGTCCCAGCGCAGCGGCGTCGACACCGGCGCGCCCGGCTTCGGCCGCACCGAGTACGCCGACGC
>JAOPYY010000191.1 GCA_025964395.1 Actinomycetes bacterium
ACTTCTAGGAGCGGTGAATCACCCGCGCGCCGCGGCCGCGCGTGAAGTACGAGAACGTCCAGCGCGTCAGCACGAGCAACCGGTTCTGGAAGCCGATCAGGTACGCGATGTGGATCCCGAGCCACAACGCCCACGCCGGGAAGCCGCTCAGCTTCACGCCTTTGACGACACCGACCGCACGCACGTGCCCGATCGTCGCGAGCTCACCCTTGTCGCGGTAGCGGAACGTCTCACGCGTTCCGCTCCGGATCGAGCGCGCCGCGTGCCGTCCCTGCTGCATCGCGACCGGCGCGACGCCGTGCAGCTGCTGGCCCCGCACGCTCACCATGTCGCCGAGCGCGAACACCTCGGGATGTCCGGCGACCGTCAGGTCTGGCTCGACGACGATCCGCCCGACGCGATCGGTCTCCGCGCCCGAGGCCTCCGCCAGCAGGCCGGCAAGTGGAGAGGCGGTGACACCCGCAGCCCAGACGGCGGTGCGCGTCGCAATCGTCGTGCGCGACCCATCCGGCGCCTGCACCGTGACCGACCTGCTGTCGATGTCGACGACGGTCGCGCTCAGCATCGGCGTCACGCCGAGCGAGCGAAGCTGGGTTTCCGCTTTGCGGGGCAGCGGGTCGGGGAACGCGCCGAGCACATGCTCGGTCGCCTCGATCAACAGCACGCGCGTTTTAGTCGTGTCGACCGCGCGGTACTCGCGTCGCAACGTGCGCCCGAGCTCGGCGATCTGCCCCGCCATCTCGACGCCGGTCGGTCCGGCGCCGACGACGACGAAGGTCAGCCACGCCTCACGCGTAGCCTCGTCGGTCTCCGTCTCCGCGGCTTCGAACGCGAGCAGGATGCTGTCGCGCAGGTGCAGCGCGCCGTCGAGCGTCTTTAGCTCGGGCGCGTACGTCGCCCAGTCGTCGTGACCGAAGTACGAGTACCGCGATCCTCCGCCGACGACCAGGACGTCGTACGGCAGTTGCAGGCTGGGCGCGCCGTTCGGCAGGCGATCGACGACGACATTGCGCGCGTCGAGATCGAACCCGACGACCTCGCCGAGGATCACGCGCGTGTTGCGCTGCCGACGAGTGATTTGGCGAAGCGGCACCGCGACCTCATCCGGCGACAACGAACCGGTTGCGACCTGGTAGGCGAGCGGCTGGAAGAGGTAGAAGTTCTGCCGGTCGATCAGCGTCACGTCGACATCGGCGCCGCGGAGCCCTCGCACCGCGAGAACTCCTGCGAAGCCACCGCCAACGACAACGACACGCTCAGCCATCTACTTGAGCATTGCACCTTCGAGCTGCAGCAAGCGGAGCTTCACGTCGAGCCCGCCGGCGTAGCCGGTCAGCGAACCGTTCGCGCCGACGATGCGATGACACGGGAGGACGATCGGGATCGGGTTGCGGTTCATCACGGTGCCGACCGCACGTGCGGCCTTCGGCCGACCGACCTTTGCGGCGAGTGCGCCGTACGTCTCGGTCTGCCCATACGGCACGAGGGCGAGCTTTGCGAGCACATCGGCATAGAACGGCGCGACACGCAGGTCGAGCGGCAGGTCGAACACGCGGCGGTTGCCTGCGAAGTACTCGTCGAGCTCGCGGCGCACGTCATCGAGCGGCGAGCGCAGGACCCGCGGGCCGAATGTGCGCGCCAGCGTCTCCTCCATGCCGTCCGGCCAGTACGAGATCCGCGCGAGCCCGCGATCGGTCGCGGCGACGAAGAGATCGCCGATCGGCGAGTCGAGGATGTCGTAGGTGACATCGATCAGTCCCTCGCGGAGCGCGGCCTGGCGGAACTGCTTGTCGAGCTCAGGCGTGACGTTCATGGGTTCTCCTCAGTCTGCGAACGCCGGAGGACGCTGCGGCACGCGCCGCTTCCTCCGACGAGCCGAGTGCATCGGCGATCTGGGCGTAGGGGAGGTCGTAGCCGTAGCGGAGCACAACGGCCGCGCGCTCGGTCGGCGGCAGGTCGCCGGTCAGGTGCTCGAGCTCGCGGAACGCATCCCGCCTGATCTCGGTGACCGGCACCCCGTCAACCGGAGGTTGCGGCTTCACGCGCAGCTCGTCCATTGCGACATTCGTCGCGATCGTGAACACCCAAGAGCGCAGGTTGCGCGCGTGCTGCAGACGGTCGTACGCACGCAACGCGCGCAGGAACGTCTCCTGCCACGCATCCTCGGCGCGCTGCCCGAGCAGCCGCCGCAGGTAGCCGAGCACCTCGTCTCGGTGCTCGACGTAGAAGCGCTCGAACGGCGGGATCTCTGCTTGCATGACCTCCATCATCGATGAAACGTGGGAGGGTCCCGGGCTGTGAGATGCGCTGTCGTTGGTCACGTCGAATGGGTTGAGTTCGCCCGCGTTCCGCGCTGGCCGGAGCCGGGCGCGATCATCCACGCGTCTGAGGTCTGGAGCGAACCAGCGGGCGGAGGAGCCGTCATTGCGAGACAGCTCGCCCTCCTTGCCGGGCGCTGTGAGCTCTTCACGGCCTTCGGCGACGACGAGGCTGGCCGTTCGGCCGTCCGGCGCCTGGCAGAGCTCGGCATCGACACCCACGTCCAGCATCCGGTCGGCTCCCACACGCGGCGCGCCTGGACGCACGTCGACGACCAGGGAGAGCGAACGATCACCGTGCTCGGCGACAAGCTCCTCCCATTCGGACCGCTGCCGCTCGAAGGCTACGACCTCGTCTTCTTCGTATCGGGCGACGCGGAAGCGCTGCGCTCCGCACGCCGCGCGCGCTTTGTCGCCGCGACCATGCGCGAGCAACCGCTGCTCCACGAGGCCGGTGCCCACATCGATCTGATGTCCGGAAGCGCGAACGACCCGCGCGAGCACTACGACGGCACCCTGGATGTGGGCCTGGTGGTGGTCACCGACGGGCCGAACGGCGGTACTGCAAACGGCGAGCACTTCGACGCCGTCGAGCTGCCCGGCCCGGTCGTCGACACCTACGGCGCCGGCGACTCGTTCAGCGCGGCGCTTGCGTTCGCGCTCGCGCGCGGTGACGCGCTGCCGGACGCGCTGAAGCTCGCGGCGCGCGCAGGCGCGGCGGTGCTCACGGGACGGGGCCCGTACACCTCGCAGCTAGCCTTGAATTGATGACCGCCCGCATCGCGTGGATCTCCCGCACGCCCGTCAAGGCGCTTGCGCTGCAGCAGCTCGAGGAAGCCGAGCTCGGCGAGGGCGGCATCGAGGGCGACCGGCACTTCTATCTCATCGGCGAAGCGGGGCGGCTGATCAACAACAAGGATTTCGCGGCGTTCCAGCTGATCCACGCCTCGTACGACGACGAACGCGACACGCTGACGTTCACGATGACCGACGGCCGCGAGGTGACGGGCACGGTCGAGCGCGGGGAAGAGGTCGAGACCCGGTTCCACAAGCGGCCGCGCACCGCGCGCCTGGTGCTCGGGCCATGGAGCGACGTGCTCTCGGAGCTTGCGGGCGAACCACTGCGGCTCGTCGAGCCGAGCTCGCCCGCGACGGATCGCGGGCGCAACGGCGCCGCGACATTGCTCGCGACGGCGTCGCTCAGTGCCCTTGGTGAGGTGCTCGGCGTCGACGGGGTGGACGGCCGCCGTTTCCGCATGAACTTCGGCGTCGAGGGGCTCGAGGCGCACGAGGAGGACACGTGGATTGGCCGCCGCGTGCAGGTCGGCGACGCCGTCGTGATCCCGCACGGCAACGTCGGCCGGTGCGTGATCACGACGCAGAATCCCGACACCGCGATCTCCGACCTCGACACGCTGAAGGGCCTCGCCGCCTACCGCCGTGACGTCGAGACGACGGAGCCGCTCCCATTCGGCGTCCACGCCGCCGTCGCCCACGCGGGCCGCGTCCGCGTGGGCGATCCCGTCTCGCTTCTCTGACTCGAACCATCGAACTGAACCTGGTTCGGTTTGTGAACCAGGTTCATGAGTTGCGATCCGTCACGGACGAAACTCTCCAACCTGGTTCAAAGAGCGAACCAGGTTGGGTTGTTGGACTAGGGGCGTGACCGACTAGGCGATCAGCTCGGCGTACGTCCGGTCGAGCTGGCCGACCACGTCCTCCCACTCACCTTCGGTCACTGCCTCGTGCAGCGTCATGAAGGCAGCGCGCACGCGTTCGCGCGCCTCGTCCTCCGGCACACCCAGGTCACCGGCGACCCGTTGGACGAACTCCAGCGGGTTCATCGGGTCCGCCTGCGGCGTGACGATGATCTCGCTCTTCAGCGGCTCGGGCAGCTGGGCGAGCAGGTCGTCGGCCTCGTCGCCGAGCAAGCGGTCGGCGAGCGACTGGACGACGACGCGCAGCGTGCGCTCGGCCTCCGCCCAGTCGCCGAGCCCGGCCCGCTCCTCGACCGCCTCGACCATCCGGTCGTACTTCACTGCGACCTCCTTTTTGGTCTCTAGGCGGCTACCCGGCCCTGCGCTGGCGAATCACCCTGCTGGGAGGGGTTTACAGGTGGGAGAAAGTGGGGTAAGGTGGGGCAACGTGGACCATGCTGCTAGGTGAACATGAGCATTCCCTGGACGACAAGAACCGTCTTACGCTCCCGGCCAAGCTCCGGGCAGCCTTCGAGGACGGCGTCGTTGTCACGCGCGGGCTGGATGGCTGTCTCTACGCCTATCCGCGCCCGGCCTGGGAGCAGCTGGCCGACCGGATCAAGAGCCTCGACCCGCTCGCCGAGGGCTCGCGCGTGATGCAGCGCCACTTCTTCGCCGGCGCCGCGCAGGGCGAACTCGACAAGCAGGGGCGGATGGTGCTCCCGACCTCGCTGATCGAGCACGCGGGCCTGGGCCGCGAGGTCACGGTGGCCGGCGTCTACGACCACCTGGAGATCTGGGATCGCACCAAGTGGGGTCAAC
>JAOPYY010000239.1 GCA_025964395.1 Actinomycetes bacterium
CATCATCTGCTCGTCGTGCTCGACGACGAGAACGGTGTTGCCGAGGTTGCGCAGGCGCTCGAGCGTCCCGATCAGCTTGTCGTTGTCGCGCTGGTGCAGGCCGATCGACGGCTCGTCGAGGATGTAGAGCACGCCGACGAGCTGTGAGCCGATCTGCGTCGCCAGCCTGAGCCTTTGCGCTTCACCACCAGACAGGGTCGCACTCCCGCGGTCGAGGTTGAGGTAGCCGACGCCGACGTCGTTGAGGAACGTCAGCCGCTCGCGGATCTCCTTGACGATGCGATGGCCGATCAGCTCTTCCGTCTCGGTCAGGCCGAGCTCGTGGAGGAACTGCAATGCGCGCGTGATCGAGAACTTCGTGAACTCGTGGATGTTCTTGGCGCCAACCGTGACGGCGAGCACCTCGGGCTTGAGGCGCGCGCCCTTACACACCGGGCACGGGCGGAACGACATGTACTCCTCGATGCGCTCGCGCTGCGTCGACGAGTCGGTCTCGCGGTAGCGGCGCTCGAGCGAGGAGACGATGCCCTCGAAGTCGATCATGTACGAGCGGCGCCGCCCCATCCGGTTGCGGTACTGCACGTAGACCTTCTCGCCGTCGGTGCCGTAGAGGAAGTAGTCCTGTTGTTCCTCGGTCAGCTCCTGCCACGGAACGTCGGCCGGGATCTCGTAGCGGTCAGCGATCGCCTGGATCACCGATTCATAAAACCCACTGCCGCCGACCGCCCATGGCACGAGGGCGCCGTCGTCGATCGAGAGCGACGGGTCGGGCACGAGGAGGTCGGGGTCGATCTCCTGCTGCGCGCCGAGTCCGGTGCAGCGCGGACAGGCGCCGTGCGGTGAGTTGAAGGAGAAGATGCGCGGCTGGAGCTCGGGCAGCGAGACACCGTGCTCGGGGCACGCGAAGTTCTGGCTGTAGGTGCGCTCCTCGCCCGCGTCGACGAGGTCGATCACGATCAGCCCTTCCGCCAGCTGCAGCGCAGTCTCGACCGACTGCGTCAGGCGCGTGCGCAGGTCTTCCTTCATGACGAGACGGTCGACGACGACCTCGATGCTGTGCTTGAACTTCTTGTCGAGTGCCGGCGGCTCGTCGAGTGTGTGCTGCTCACCGTCGACCTTGACGCGCGTAAATCCCTCGTTGCGCAGCTCCTCGAAGCGATCCCTGAACTCGCCCTTGCGGTCGCGCACGATCGGCGCGTTGACGGTGAAGCGCGTGCCCTCGGACAGTGTGAGGATCTGCTCGACGATCGAGTCGATCGACTGCCCCGAGATCGGGCGGCCGCAGACCGGACAGTGCGGCCGGCCGACGCGCGCGAAGAGCAGGCGCAAGTAGTCGTAGATCTCGGTCACCGTGCCGACCGTCGACCGCGGGTTGCGCGAGGTCGTCTTCTGGTCGATCGAGATCGCCGGGCTGAGGCCGTCGATCGAATCGACGTCCGGTTTCTCCATCATCTGGAGAAACTGGCGCGCGTACGCGGAGAGCGATTCCACGTAGCGGCGCTGCCCCTCGGCGTAGATCGTGTCGAAGGCAAGGCTCGACTTCCCGGAACCGGAGAGCCCCGTGATGCAGATGAGTGCGTTCCGCGGGAGCCGGACGGTGATGTCCTTGAGGTTGTGCTCCCGGGCGCCGTGGACTACAAGCTCTTCGGCCGCCATCGAGAAGGCTATTGTAGCGCCCGAACACACGTTCGTACAGGGGGTCTGACCGTTGCAGGAGCACGATCTGTGGGAACCTCCGCGACGATGAAGGACACCGCCCGCCGCGCCGCCGTAGCGACCCTCGCCAGCGGCTCGATCATCGTTTTTGCGCTCGCCCTGTGGAAGCTTCGGCTCGTCCTGGGTCTCCTGTTCTTCGCTTTCATCCTCGCCGCGGCGATCCGGCCGAGCATCGAGTGGCTCGCCCGCCACCACATTCCGCGAGCAATCGGGCTCGCCCTCCACTACCTCGCGCTGATCGGCGCGATCGCCCTGGCGCTCTCCTTCGCGGTGCCCCCGGCGCTACGCCAGGTCGACCTCGCGCTGAGCCCGAGCGGCAAAGCGCAGATCGCGCAGGCCGCGAACACCTCGAGCGGGTTCAAGCACGAGGTGCTCGTGGCGTTGCAGAAGCGATTGAAGAATCTGCCGAGCGGAACCTCGCTCGTCAAGCCGCTCACCCAGGTCGGTGTCACCGCATTCGAGGTGATCATCGGCATCTTCTTCACGCTCGCTGGCGCCGCGTACTGGATCTTCGAGCGGGACAAGACGATCGATCTCGTCACATCGATGTTCCCGCGGCCGAAGCGCAAGCTGATTCGGGACACGTGGGACCTAATCGACGCCAAGCTCGGCGCGTTCGTGCGCGGCCAGGTGCTGCTGATCATGCTGGTCGGCACCGCGCTCTCCCTGTTGTTCTGGGCGATCGGCGAGCCGTACTGGCTGCTCGTCGGCTCGTTCGCCGGCCTGGTCGAGATCGTTCCCGTCATCGGACCGCTCACGGCCGGCGCGCTCGCGGTAGCGGTCGGATTCACCGCCTCTGTCCACGTCGCCGTCCTTGCGGTCGGCTGCGTGATCGCCGTGCGACTGCTCGAGGACTACCTGGTCATGCCCAAGATCCTCGGCGAAGCGGTCGGGCTCTCACCGCTGCTCGTCCTCGTATCCGTGACGGCGGTTGGGATTCTCTTCAGCGGCTGGGCGGTGCTGTTCGCGGTGCCGCTCGCGGCGATCGTGGTCACGCTCTTCGACGTGATCTTCCGCGACGTCGACCCAGCGGAGGAAGAGGTGCCCGCGGTGATCTTTGCCGCGCGCGAGTCCGAGGCGTAACGACACACTCTCGATACGGAGTTGACACAGACGCGTTTCGTGCACTTAGGTACACCTGGATCGACACATAGGTACCTATGAGCAGACGATTCAATTTCTATCTCGAAGACCTGCAGTACAACGTCCTCACCGCCGAGTCCGGACGGTCGAGCATCTCGGTCGCCGAACTGATCCGGCGTGCGATCGACCAGGCCTTCGAGCTGGACTCCTCGCGTCGCACTGGCGGAATCGAGCTGAGTGTCGGTGTCTGGAAGCGCCCGGATGCCGCGGTCGTCGGACGACGATCAGGCGTGCGCTTCCGGCGAGGCGGTTAGGCCTTGCGCCAGCGGCCGAACACGAGGCCGCCGAGGGTGAAGCCGAGCCCGAAGGTGCCGACGGCGAAACCGCTGATCGCGACGCCCTTGCGCCACGCGGAGAGGCGATTCCAGCGACCAAGCGCCTCGCGCTCCTCGTCCGTGAGCTCTTCGCCGCGCCGTTGCTTGCGCAGCGCGCCTCCGGCCCGTAGCCCGAGGTAGAGGTCGTCGAAGATCTCTGTCGACTGCTCGTCAGCCATAGAACCCACTGTATAGCCTGCTTCGCCGATGACTACTCGCATCCTGCACGTTTCCGACCTCCATTTCGGCGCCCGGGACGACCCGATCCTGGAACGGGGCCTCGCAGCGCTGATCGAGGAGGTCAGCCCGGAGCTCGTGATCGCGAGCGGTGATCTGACGAACCGGGGGCGGCGTGACGAGCACGAGCGTGCCGCCGCCTTCCTCAACCGCCTCGGGCCACCCGTGCTCGCGATCCCGGGCAACCACGACATCCCGTACACGTTCCCCGCCCGGTTCACGAGCACGTGGGCCGAGTTCGAGCGGCTGTGGCAGACGGCCGAGCCGGAATACATCGGTGCGGGCGCCCACGTCGTCGGCCTCAACTCAGTCCGGCCGTGGCGGCACCAGTCCGGCGGGGTGAGCGACGCGCAGCTCGAGCGTGCGACGAACAAGCTCCACCAGGCGTCGGCCGAGAAGCTCCGCGTCGTCGCGCTGCACCATCAGATGGTCGGCGCGCCGTGGCGCACCCGGAAGAAGCCGGTCGCCCGCCGAACGCACGTGCTCGCGACGCTCGTCGACTCCGGCGCCGAGTTGATCATCGGCGGGCACATCCACCAAGCGACCGTCTCTGAGCGCCACGAGTTCGAGGTGATCACTGACGACGCGCGCGGCGTGGTTGTCTCGATCGCGCCGGGCCTCGGCCAGCCGCGGCCCAAGCGCCGCGGCGAAGCGCGCGGTTGTGTCGTCTACCGCGCGGACGAACGAACGTTGACCGTCGACACGTACATCTGGCGCGAGGACGACTGGGGACTGACGGCCGTGCGGACGTTCCCGCGCGGCAGGGAGCCCCTCGCGGTCGACGGGCGCTAGACGGTTCGGCCGCGGTACTGGGTGCCGACGAGCGCGACGAGCACCGCCGCGATCACGACCGCGAGGATGAAGCCGAGTAGTCCACCGATCACCAGTCCGGCGATCAACGTCGCTGCAATGCCGATCAGGATCGTCAGCCAGATGGGCATCGGGTCGCGACCGGGGTGCACGAGTCTCCCGAGCGCGCCGATGATCAGGCCGGCGATGATGAGTCCGATGATGCGTCCGATCATGGGGCGCTATCTCCCCGCCGTGACGTCTTGCAAACCGGCCAGCTTGTCGGCGAGCTCTTCGTCCGTCAGCACGCCCGCGCGGTGCAGCTCCCTCAGCATCGACTCGAGGCGCGCGCGTTCGAGCTTCGCCGGATTCGGCCGCAACGCGTTCGGATCGAGACCGAGCTTCTGCAGACGCTCGCGGGTTTGTCCGACGCCGAGCCCGCGCTCGGGGAATGTGAGGGCGCCGGGGCCGAAGATCGGCCGCTTCTGCACGAAGCGACGGTAGGCGGCGACGAGTGCCATCGCGACGCCGAACGAGAGGAACGAGATCACCACGCCGTTGTCGTTGGAGATCGCTTTCCCCACCACCGCGCCCACAACCGACCCTGCGAGCCCGATCGCAAGCGTCAGCCAGATCGGCATCGGGTCCGGGCCGGGGATCGCGAGCCGCGCGAGCGCGCCCGTCCAGAGACCGGACAGGAGGATCGCGAAGACGAGGCTGGCGGTCATACCGTGGTCGCGGTCGTCGACGAGAGCGCGACCAGGTCGCGGCGCAGGCTCTTGATCTCGTCGCGCAGCTTGGCGGCGTACTCGAACCGCAGTTCCTCCGCGGCCTGGAACATCTCTTCCTCGAGCGTGATCAACAGCTTCTCCAGCTCCTCGCGGTTCATGCCCTCGACCTTGTCCTTGCCGCGACGCCGCGAGCGCGGGACGTTCGGCGTTTCGAGGGACAGGAACTCCGCGATGTCGGACACGCCCTTGGAGATCGAGATCGGCTCGGTCCCGTGCTCCTCGTTGTACGCGATCTGGATCGCGCGCCTGCGGTTCGTCTCGTCGAGTGCGCCCTTGATCGCCTCGGTCATCTTGTCGGCGTACATCAGCACCTTGCCCTCGAGGTTGCGCGCTGCGCGACCGATCGTCTGGATCAGCGCGGTCTTTCCACGGAGGAAGCCTTCCTTGTCCGCGTCGAGGATCGCGACGAGCGACACCTCGGGTAGGTCGAGTCCTTCGCGCAGCAGGTTCACGCCGACGAGGACGTCGTACTCGCCGAGACGCAACTCGCGGATGATCTGGATCCTTTCAAGGGTGTCAACTTCACTGTGCAGGTAGCGCGTCTTGATGCCCGCCTCGAGCAAGTAGTCGGTCAAGTCTTCCGACATCTTCTTCGTCAGCGTCGTGACGAGCACGCGCTCGCCCTTCTCCTCGCGCTTGCGGATCTCGTTGAGCAGATCGTCGATCTGGTTCTTCGTCGGACGCAGCTCGACCTCGGGATCGATCAGGTACGTCGGGCGGATCAGCTGCTCGGCGACACGCGTCGACTGCTTCAACTCCCACGCGCCCGGCGTCGCCGAGACCATCACCAGCTGCGGCACCTTCTCGAGGAACTCGTCGAAGCGCAGCGGACGGTTGTCGATCGCGCTCGGGAGGCGGAAGCCGTAGTCGACGAGCGTCTGCTTGCGCGAGCGGTCGCCCTCGTACATGCCGCCAATCTGGGGGATCGTCTGGTGCGACTCGTCGATGAACACGACGTAGTCGGAGGGGAAGTAGTCGAGCAGCGTGTGCGGCGCCGAGCCCGGCGGGCGGCCCTCGAGGATGCGCGAGTAGTTCTCGATCCCGTTGCAGAAGCCGAGCTCCTGCATCATCTCCAGGTCGTACTCGGTGCGCTGCCTGATCCGGTGCGCCTCGAGCATCATTGCCTTCGACTCGAAGAGCTTCACCTGCTCGTCCATCTCGTGCCGGATCTCGACGACGGCGCGCTCGATCGTGGGCCGCGACGTGACGTACTGCGTCGCCGGGAACACGGTGATGTGGTCGAGCTTCGACAGCACCTCGCCGGTCAGCGGATCGAAGTGCGAGATCTGCTCAACCAGATCGCCGAAGAACGACACGCGATATGCCGTCTCCGAGTGCGCCGGCTGGATCTCGATCACATCCCCCTTGACCCGGAAGCGGCCGCGCCCGAGCAATGTGTCGTTGCGCGAATACTGGATGTCGATGAGCTTGCGCAGCACGAGGTCGCGATCGGTCTCCTCGCCGACGGCGAGTGAGACGAGACGCGACTCGTACTCGTCGGGTGAGCCGAGTCCGTAGATGCACGAGACCGACGCGACGACGATCGTGTCGCGCCTCGAGAGCAGGTTCGCCGTGGCGGCGTGGCGCAACCGGTCGATGTCGTCGTTGCGCGACGAGTCCTTCTCGATGTAGAGGTCTGCCTGCGGGACGTACGCCTCGGGCTGGTAGTAGTCGTAGTACGAGACGAAGTACTCGACGGCGTTGCTCGGGAAGAACTCGCGGAACTCGTTGCAGAGCTGCGCCGCAAGCGTCTTGTTGTGTGCGATCACGAGCGCAGGCTTCTGGACCTGCTCGATGATCCACGCCATCGTGGCCGTCTTGCCGGTGCCGGTGGCGCCGAGCAGCGTCTGGTAGCGCTCGCCCGCACGCAGGCCGTCCGAGAGCGTTGCGATAGCGCCCGGCTGGTCGCCGGTCGGGACGTACGAGGTCGATGTTTTGAGGGGCTGCACGACAGGGGACAGGGTATCCCGCATGACCGTTGTGACACACCGCCGGCCATACGGCGCCTACGCCGGGATCACGGGCACCTTTGTAGGCGGCCTGGCAATCGCCGGGGCGCTCGCGCACCTGCTCGACCGCGACCCGCGCGAGCACGACGCCCTCGACCTCATCGTGCTCGGCGCGGCGACCTTCAAGGCGGCCCGAACGATCACGCGCGACGACGTGACGAGCTTCATCCGCGAGCCCTTCGTCGAGGGCGAAGCAGGTCACGGAGACGAGCACGCGGTCGAGACAGGCGACCTCCGCCAAGCGCTTGGCGAACTCGTCACGTGCTCCCGTTGCATCGGCACGTGGGTGGCAGGAGCCCTGGCGACCACCCAGATCCTCGCGCCCCGGTTCGGCCGCGTCCTCACCTGGACGCTGGCCGCCGCGGGACTGAACGACTGGCTGCAGGCCGGCTTCGCCGCGCTCAACAAGAACGCAAACGCACGATAGACGCCGCGCGGAGCAATCCTCCGCCCCCGATACCCTCCCGGCGTGCGCCGGCTGGGACTCCTTGTCGCCGTGGCCGCCCTCACGGTCACCGCTCAAGCACAAGCCGCGACGCTGACGGTCACGCCGCGGAATTTCTCGCCCCACCGCGCCGTGCTGCGCGTCTCCGCGCAACTCTCTGTCACGCGCCAGGTCGGGGTTCGATTGTCGATGCCGAACGGCCGCGCGATCGGCTGGATCGTCCCGCCCTCACGCCGGCGCATCCTGGCGGTCGGCTGGGACGGGCGCATCCGAGGCAAGCGGGTGCCCGACGGCAATTACGTCGTCCGCCTCGTCTACCGCTCGGCCGTCCTTGCCACGGCGCCGCTGCGGTTGGACGGGCACGCGCCGCAACTCGTCGGCCTGCGCGCCGACAACGGTTCGACGCGTTTCGGCGGGGACGGCCCGCTCCTCACGACGATCTCACCGAACGGCGACGGGTTCCGCGACCAGGCCGACGCCAGTTTCACGCTACGCGAGCCGGCGACCGTGACGATGGACGTCACGCGCACAGTGAAGGTACCGAAGGTCATCTACACGCTCACGGCGAAGTTCGGGCGCGGGCCGCACACGATGACGTGGCTCCCGGCATCGAACGTCAATCCACGCACCTACCTGATCCGCCTCAGCGCCGTCGATCAATCGGGGAACCGCAGCACGTACGGCGCACCGAATGCATTCACCGGACGACAAGCGCACGGCCTCGTCGTGCGCCTACAGGGGATTGACGCGGCGTTCAATAAGCCGAGCTACCTCCCCGGTGAACTCGCGCAGATTCGCGTCGCGACCGACGAGCCGTCGTTGAGCTACCGCATCTTCCATTCCGGCCCCGAGCAGGTTGTCACGTACGCGGACAACCAGTTCGCGGGCGTCGACATCGGCGTCGAGCCGGTGTCGCTGGACTGGTCGCCCTGGCGCAGCCGTGCGCACACGATCGCGTTCCGCGTCCCGAGTGTGCTGAGCGGCCTCTACTACGTGCAGTTCAGCGGGCCTGACGGGCGCGTCGGTTATGCGCCCTTCGTCGTCCGTCCGACGTCCCTCGGGATGACCAACCGTGTACTCGTCGTGCTTCCGACCAACACGTGGCAGGCCTACAACTTCCAGGACGTGAACGGCGACGGCTACGGCGACACCTGGTACGCGGGCCCGCCGAACCGAACGGTCGACCTGTCGCGCGGCTACATCGCGCGCGGCGTCCCGCCCCGCTTCTATCGCTACGACCTTCCGTTCCTCCACTGGCTGTATTGGTCCGGGAAGAGCGCGGAGTTCATCTCCGACTCGGACTTCGACCAGATTGCGAGCGGCGACGACCTCCAGCGCGCGTACGACCTCGTGGTGTTCGAAGGGCACGAGGAATACGTGACGTCGCACGAGTACGACGTCGTCCAGCGCTATCGCGATCTCGGCGGCAACCTCATGTTCCTCTCGGCGAACAACTTCTTCTGGAAGGTCGACAAGAAGGGCCAGTCCCTGCAGAAGATCGCGAAGTGGCGTGACGCCGGCCGGCCGGAGGCCTCGCTGATCGGGGTGCAGTACCGCGCGAATGACGACGGCCAGAAGCAGGGGCTGTACAGCGTCCAAGCGTCTGCCTCCGCACCGTGGCTGTGGGAGAACACCGGCCTGACCGACGGCTCGACGTTCGGGCAGTTCGTCGGCGGCTATGGGATCGAGATCGACGCGACGACGCCGGACTCACCGCCGGGCACGCTGATCCTCGCGCAGATCCCGGATCTCTTCGGGCCGGGCATCGGCCCGCAGATGACCTACTACGAGACGCCGACCGGTGCGAAGGTCTTCGCGGCCGGCGTGCTCGATTTCGGTGGCTCGGCGACCTACTGGCCCACGAAGAAAATGCTCGACAACCTCTGGGCCCGGCTCTCGCAGCCCTAGCCTCTTAGTCGCCCCAGTCGAAGTCGCGAGAACGGGACCAAAGGTTCTCGTCGGACGCCTGATCCGCGTCGGACACGGAAGCGGCAGCTTCTTGCGTCTCCTCGAGGACGGGCGGAGCGGCAGCGGGTGGATCGATGAAGGTGTCTTCCGTCGTGGGCCAGTCGAGGGAGGTCTCCTCAGCCTCGATGCCCTGGACGCCGTCCATCGTGTCCTCGAATCGCGCCTGCTCTTCCGTCTTGAACAGCGGGTGGTTCTCAAACGGATCGTCGTGCATGTACTTCCCGAGGGGCATTTCGTGCTCGAGCGCCGCATTGCGGCGCTTCAGCTCGAGGTGGTCCTGGATCACCTGCGAAAACATCGACGAAGTGTCGACCGCCATGAAAT
>JAOPYY010000009.1 GCA_025964395.1 Actinomycetes bacterium
ACGATGAACGCGATGACCCAAACGCTTCGTTGCCTGACCGTCTCGACGATCGCGAGGACGACGCACAGAACAACGACGGTGTAGATGCTTCCGAGTTGAGTGACGTCGTTGAGCTCGCGCATCGACGTTAGCGTCGCGTGGCGATTTCCCCATTTCGCTACGCCGTTGTCGATCCCGATCAAGTGTGCGTTCGTGCGTACGAGGTACGCCAGCACGGCGAGCAAAAAACCTCCGCCGATCACCAGGAACAGGGCCGCCGTCAGCAAAAGGCCCGTCGCGGTCGCGGGATCAAGTCGCGCGTCCAGGATCGCGCGGAGCCGCGGATGCTTGCCCACGGTCTCGCCGACCTTCCGCGCGGTTTCAAGCGCCGGAGTCGGCGTCATGGCGCGCGGATAACGCCAGATGACGACCCCGACAACCACAGCGGTTATCAGGGCCAGAGCGAGGAGGACGATGAGCGGCATGTCGATGAAGGTGCTGCGCTTTGTGTCGTCGAAACGATTGGAGAGTTGAGAATGGGGCATGTGCCCCGAGCAGTGATCGTGGAAACACCCCCAGCTGCGTCGCGCTCTTCGGCGATCGACGGAGAGCCGCGATCGAACGACCGGCTCAATGTCCCCGTCCTCTCTGCGCAGCGGGGAAGCCTGCCAGAGGTATTGGCCGGTTCGCTCGGAAGGCTTCACCCGGCCGTCGTGTTCATTCTCGTGATGCTCGCCGGCCTGGCCGTCATTGCAGCCCTCTCAATTGGCCTGGGGCTCCTCGTCACCCGTGTGGTCGAGCCCGCTTGGGGCATTGGCGCCGCGAATGAGCGCGTGAACGAGTGGCTTGCCGTGCACCGGAGCGCCACCCGCACGCATGGCTCGCTGCTTGGCTCGATCATCGCGGGGGGAGTCGTGCTGCCGATCGTCGTCGCGTGTTGCGCGATTGCCTTCGCAGGGCTGAGGAGGTGGAGGATTGCGGCGTTCTTCGTGTTCGCGCTGGCGGTCGAATCGGCCGCGTATCGCGCTACGACACTCGTCGTTCGCTCACATCGGCCCCGCGTCCCGCGGCTGGATCAGCTCCCGGTCAACGCCAGCTACCCGTCCGGGCACACGGCGGCGGCGATTGCGGTCTATGGCGGCGCTGCCCTGCTGCTCACATCACGGGTTGCGAACCGCCTCGTGCGGATCTTTGCGTGGACACTCGCGCTCGCGGTGGTGACCTTCGTCGCGAGCGCACGCATGTACCGAGGCATGCACCATCCGCTGGATGTCGCGGGCGGTGTGTTCGTGGGCGTTGCGGCGTTGGCCGTCGTCGCGTTCGCTTGCCGGACGGCCGATGCAGCGGCCGACTCCCGCGACCGTGTCCACGCGAGCCTCGGAGCCCGAGCATGAAGGTGGCGGTGATCGCGCACTCCGGCAAGACGCTGGGGGGCGGGTTGGCCGAGCTGCGTCGTGTGCTCGAGGCCGCCGGAGTCGACAATCCGTTCTGGTGCGAGGTGGCGAAGAGCCGCAACGCTCCGGCGCAGATTCGACGGGCGCGCGACGACGGTGCGGAGCTGATCATCGCCTGGGGCGGGGACGGGATGGTTCAGCGATGCGTCGATGTGCTGGCAGGGTCCGGTGTAGCCCTGGCGATCATCCCCGCAGGCACCGCAAATCTGTTCGCAACCAACCTGGGAATTCCGAAGGACATCGAGCAGGCCGTAGCGATCGGACTTCACGGCGATCGCCGCACCCTCGACGTCGGCGGCTTCAACGGCGAGCGTTTCGCCGTCATGGCCGGCGTCGGATTTGACGCAGCGATGATTCGAGATGCCGGGGATGGCGGTCTCAAGGAGCGGTTTGGCCGCGCTGCTTACGTTTGGACGGGGTCGGGAAACTTGCGTTCCAAGCCATTTCGAGCCGACATCAAGGTCGACGGTGTGGACTGGTACAAGGGCAAGGCGAGCTGCATCCTGCTTGGCAATGTGGGAAAGCTCTTCGGCGGGGTCGAGGTGTTCGAAGACGCGCGTTCAGACGATGGCAAGCTCGAGCTCGGTGTCGTGACCGCCGAGGGTCTCCTCGAATGGAGCCGGATGCTCGTGCGCGTAGCGGTCGGCCGAGCGAGCAAATCTCGATTCGCGCAGACCACGAAAGCAACCACGGTCGAGGTCAAGCTGAATCGAAAGATCCTGTACGAGCTCGATGGTGGAGATCGAAAGAAGGTGAAGGCGTTCAAGGCCAAGGCGGAGCCGGGCGCCATCACCGTGTGCGTACCGCGCGGCGACGCGCGAACGACTGAGAGGAGTCGTTCCGTTTGAACTATTCGCGGACCAAAGGGCAACTCGTCGAGGGCCCCGGCAGGAGCTTCGTCCAGTCACGCGCGTTCGAAGTCCTTTCACGTGCCGGTTTCGTCGCCCGTGGGCTCGTCTACGGGATCATCGGCATCCTGGCGCTGAAGCTCGCCTTCGGTCACGGAGGCAAGCTGACGAACCAGCAGGGCGCGTTGAAGACTGTGGCGCACCAGCCGTTCGGGAAAGGTCTCCTCATCCTCGTTGCGATCGGCCTCGGTGGCTACTCCCTCTGGCGTTTCGTTCGCGCCGCGATCGGCCACGGCCCGGAAGGCTCGGATACGGGCTTCGAGCGCGTCGCAGCCCTTGGCAGCGGGATCGCATACGGAGCAATGTGCTTCGTGGCGATCGAAATTCTGCTGTCCGGCCGCGGCAGCACGTCGGGCAGTCCGAAGCAGGCAACCGCAGGCATCTTGGGCTGGCCGGCCGGCACCTGGATCGTCGGCGCCGCCGGCGTTCTGACGATCGGGATAGCGCTCTATCAAGGCTACCGCGGCATCACCAAGGATTTCCTCAAGGACTCGAAGGTCGAGGAGATGAAGCCTGAGGTGAAGACGTGGATCTCTCGCGTGGGGATGATCGGGCACCTCGCCCGGATGGTGGTGTTCGGGCTGATCGGGATCTTCTTGGTCAAGGCGGCGATCAACTACAACCCCAAGCAAGCCGTCGGCCTCGACGGGGCACTGGCGAAACTCACGCACTACTCCTACGGCCCGTTCCTCTTGGGAGTCGTCGCGGCCGGATTGATCGCCTTCGCGATCTATTCGCTCAGTGACGCTCGCTACCGCAAAATCTGAGCGGCCGGCAACTGCCGGTCAGCCATCGACCAGGATCCCCGAGACCGGGCCGAGCGCGCGAGCGGAACGCTTGGAGACGTGGGGCAGCCGGACCAGGCGGTGCGTGAGCGCCTGGCCGTTGTCACGGCGCTCGAGCTGTTCCTCACTGATCGGTTTCCAGAGTTCGTCGATCGCCTGGATTGGGTCCGCAGGGATCTGCTCGATCGGCAGCTCCAGGTGTTCCGACCAGAGACGCAACCGCGTCTGCGTTGCGAGCTCAGGGTTGTGAGTCACGACATTCATCTCGGTGTCGTTGAACAGGGAGTGCTCGTTGAGGTTTGCCGAGCCGACCGTGAGCCACGCGTCGTCAACGATCCCTATCTTCGCGTGGATGTAGACCGGGTCGGCCAGGTTGCCCGAACGTGCGTAGAGCGTGGTTGCGAGAAGACGGCCGGCGCCTGCGTCTCCGTCGATCAAGTGGCCGAGCATCCCCCGGGTGTCGTCTGCACCGCTGTTCGGCTTCGCGGGCAGCATCAACACGAGCCGGAAATCAGCGTGCGGCGGGTTCACGATCTTGTCCCAGAGCACCGCTTCGATTTCTGGAGACCACAGAAATTGGTTCTCGATGTAGATAAACCGTTCGGCGGCCCTGAAGGCGCGAACGTAGCTCTCGAGAATGTTGAAGTCCCCTCGCGGTATCGCGGTGTACACGTGTTCCGGCACCGTTCGCACGATCTGCAGGTCGATGGTTCCCGCCGGTGGGGCCGGCTTGACAGGAGCGAGTCGTTCGCCCGTCACCTCGTGCCAGCGCAGACGAAAGTGCTCGGCGACATCGCCGACGGCAGGCCCTTCGATGCGCGCGCTGGCGTCGTGCCAGCCAACGCTCGCGCGCGGTCTGTGCCTGTGCGTGTCATAGCGGTCGCCAGATTCGTAAGTCAGATCGATCCCGCCCACGAAGGCCACGCGGTCATCGATCGTGATCGTCTTCTCGTGGTGGCAGTGCATCGGGCGCTCCTTCGCATCGAGCGCGCACTCAATCTTCGTCTGCCTGATCAGCTGATCGCGCATCTTTCGAACGTCCCGCCGCGACGGCCGGAAGAGCGGCAGAGGAGCACCTGCCCAGGCCAGCACGCGCACGTCGAGACGTTCCGCGAGCTCGGCGAGCAGGTTCCGCAGGATGAGCGGTTCGTCGTCTCGCGTGAGCGCGAAGTCGGGAGAAAAGTGCCAACCCGTCAGATGCACGTGCGAGCGCGCCCGGCTGAGCTCATCGGCGATCGCCGGGAGCGCCTGCGAACCGTCGATCAGGATCTCGATGGCGTTGCCCGAACGCATCGGAGGTTCACCTTCCGCCCAACCGCCCGCCGGAGGCTCGAGCGCGCGCTCCCAGCCGACCTTCCTCAGACGGCGCCGGTGATGGCTGCAGATCTGCTGGGTGATTTGCTCGCCCACCCAACACTCGACCGGGACGAGAACGCGCTTGAAGGTGCCCAGCGGATCGGGTGTGCGGGACTCGGCTACCGTCGCCCGCCCGCGTTTTGGGCACGCCTATGTCGGAGCATCAGCAAGCGCCCGAGAAACATGAGCTTCGATGCCCAGGTACGGCGCGCGCCAATCCTCGGCGGCCGCGTGCCCACGTCGTTCAGAGCGATTGGTAGGCGACCTTGTAGTCGGTCCCGATCTGCCGCCCCGACGTGACGATCAGCATCACGTGCTCGCGCTCCTTAGCGTTCCGGAAGTTCGACACGAAGTACTGGAGCTTGCCCTTCTGCCGCAGGACACCTTCGATCACGCGGCCCTTCGGGCCGCCGACAACGACCTTCACCTCCGGGTTCGGCCCGCTTCCCGCCGCGACGCCGATGCCGATCCCCTTCGCGCCCGCGGGCATCGCGATCGGGATGTAGTGCGTCGATAGGCCGCGCACGACGCGGGTACGCGTTGTCGCGATCGACGGCGACGCCGTCAGCTTGTAGAGCGCCGCCGGCTTGTATCCCGACCGGTAGATGTCGTACGAGAAGCGCGTGTACGCGCTGTAGAGGCTCCCGTGCGCGCGCTTCTGCAGGATCTCGTCGAGCGGCTGCAAGCCGAGCAGGATCGGCCTGTGCGCAAGCTCGTAGCCGTACAGGCGACCGAAGTACTCCGAGACGACGTGGTTGCCGAGGCCGAAGAGGAAGCGCCAGAACAGCGCGCCGCCGTAGCAGTGCACGCAGCCGCCGGACTCGTCGAACAGCGAGCGCCACGGCTGGTTCAACCACGTATCGAGGTACGAGAACGTCGCAGCATCGACGACCTGCGGATAGACGTAGGTCTGCATCGCGAGCGCGCTCCCCTCCGCCGCCCAGTGCGGGATGCCTCCGTCCGGGACGTACGAGAGCTGGAACTCGTGGAAGAGCTCGTGCGCGATTGTCTGCTGCAAGCTTCCGTGCACGGCGAGGTGCGCCATGTCGAGCTGGTTGTCGATCACAATGAACGAGCCGCCCTCCGCGACGGTCGTCGGCAGCGTGACGCCGAAGACGCCCGGCGGCAGCGCCTTCACGTAGATGTCGAGCTTGGCGTCAGGGCCGGCCGAGTCGGGCAGCGGCCCCTTGAAGCCGTTGTGGGCGTACCAGAGCCATGCTTTGTTGGCCGCCGCGGCGAGCTTCTCGATGTAGTTCGGAACACCGTTGTGGTTGTCGTCCTTCATGAAGCGCGGATGATCCGGCCCGGTCCGCGTGTAGTGGACGACGATCCACGGCGACGCGACGGTTGCTTCCGCGGTCTTGTACGTCGGCCGCGGGATGAGCGTCGCGGCACTCGCCGGCACTGCGAAGACGATCGCCGACGCGGCCACCGCCGCAGCAAGTGCGTATTTCACCGTTGACCCCCCAGTCGCGATTGCGAAGCGTAACCGACGCCTGTCAGGCGTACGGATACGGCTCGCCGGCGGATTCGGCCCACTTCGAGCCGGGGGTGCGCCTGATCGGGTCGGGATCGATTCCCCGCGCCTCTGCGACGGCCAGGGTCAAGAGGTGGAACTGCACGATGTCGACGACCGGATGCCGCGTCGGGACGAGGGTCACCTCGCAACCGAGCTTCTCGAGCTGCGCCACCGCATCGTGCGCCCGTTCTTCAGCACGGCCCTCGCCCTCGAGGACGAATGCTCGGACGTTCTCGTCGACCGCGGCCAGGTGGCCGTGCATCAGCTCCTCGGTCAGGTACGCCGATGCATCGACCCACGCCCCTTCGCGCAGCTTGAGCGCCGCTTCCTGCGCGGTCGGCCAGTCGCGGCCTGCGCCGGTGACGATGACGCGCTCTTGCCCGAACGGCTGTACGTCCTGGAGCAGCGCCTCCTCGACCGCCGCGGGCAGCCAGTCGATCTCTTCGCCGTTCAGGGCGTCGATCGCGGCGACGGCGCAGGTGTAGCTCGCGGTATGGCACCACGAGCGCTCGATCTGCGGCGTGCACACGATCACCTCGTCGGCGCGTTCGGCGAGCTCCGACTCCGGGTTCCCGGTCACGAGCCACACATCCCCGCCGAAGGCCTGCTCGGCTTCCATCGTCAGCGCCGTCCCTCCCTCGTGCGAGACGCAGACCATGATGTCCGCGATCGGCGGCTTCAGCACGACCTCGAGGGCCTCCACGGCCCACCCGCCGGTCTGCGCCGCGTGGAACGACGTGCCGCAGCCGGTGAAGACGACGCGCACGTCGGGCGGGAGCTGCTTGGACGCCGGCACGTGCCGCAGCCACTCGGGCTGCGCGAACACCGCGCGACGTGTCTCTCCGGCCATAGCCCCTCTATACCATCGGACGTGACTCACTGAGAACCAGAGGAGGAGACTCGCCGCATGAGCGTCTATGAGCGCCACACCCTGTCGAACGGCCTGCGCGTGCTGACCGCGCCCCTCGACCACGCACAATCGGTTGCCTGCTACATCATGCTCTCGGCCGGGTCGCGGTACGAGGACGCGTCGAACCGTGGCATCGCGCATTTTGCTGAGCACATGTTCTTCAAGGGGACGGAGAAGCGGCCGACGGCGCGCGACCTCTCGATGGAAGTCGACAAGATTGGCGGCGAGTTCAACGCCTTCACGTCCAAGGAGTACACGGGCTACTACATCCGGTGCGCGGGCGAGCAGCGGGACACCGCGCTCGACGTGCTCGTGGACATGGTGCGCAACTCCAAGTTCGACAGCGAAGAGCTCGAGCGCGAGAAGGGCGTGATCATCGAGGAGATGAACATGTACTTCGACACGCCGCGCGACTACGTCGGCTCGATGTACGAGGAGCTTGTGTTCGGGTCGAACCCGCTCGGGTGGGAAACGCTCGGGACGCGCGAGACGGTGAGCGCCGCGACGCGCGAGACGTTCATGGACTACATCGGCCACTGGTACACGCCGCCACGCATGGTCGTCGGCGTCTCCGGCATGGTCGGCAACGACCTCATCCCGACGCTCGAAGGGCTGCTCGGCGACATGTCCGGCAACGGGAAGGACCGGCCCGCGCCCGCCGAGGTCGTGAGCACGCCGGAGCCGCTCGTGCGCGTGCGGCAGAAGGACTCCGACCAGGCGAACGTCTGCGTCGGCATCCCGAGCTACCCGCTCGACCATCCGGATCGCTACGCGCTGCAGCTCCTCGCCACCGTGCTCGGCACCGGCATGTCGTCGCGCCTCTTCCTCGAGGTGCGCGAGCGCCGTGGGCTCGCCTACTACGTCTTCGCGTTCAACAGCTCGTACACCGACGCCGGCACATTGGTTGCGCAGGCGGGCGTTGACCTGAAGCGCGCGGAGGAAGCGGTCGAGGTGATCGCGGCGGAGTTCCGCAAGCTCGCCGACGAAGAGGTCGGCTCGGAGGAGCTCGAGAAGGCGCGCTCGCTCGCGAAGGGGCGGTTCGTGCTGCAGACCGAGAGCCCGAACGGCCTGATCCTCTTCGGCCTGCGCCGCGAGGTGCTCGAAGGCAAGGCGGCGGAGCCGGAGGAACTGCTCGCCGGCCTCGACGCGGTCACCGCGGAAGATGTGCAGCGCGTCGCGCAGGACATCATCGGCGGCTCCGGCCTGCGCCTCGCGCTGATCGGGCCCTTCGACGACGCATCGAAGTTCGAGCGGCTGCTCGCCTAGCCGAAGCGGCGTGCGGCCCACGAGACGGGCCACGCGATCAGCCCGACGAAGACGAGCGCGACGACCAGGAACGTGAGCTGGTCCCAGTGGTAATGGCCGAGCGCGATCATCCGCGCCGCCACGCCGAGGGTGACGCCAGCGAGCCACGTCGGGACGAAGCGACGGGTTGCGTACGCGACGGCGAACCACGCGACGAGGAGCGGCAACGCGTCAGCCGCATAGCCGCCCACCGAGACGTGGTGGTCGTGCGAGAGCTGGCCGATCGTCGCGAACGCGACAATCGCAACCGCGCCGGCAATGAGGAGGGCTCTCAGAAGAAGCGCCTGGCGCCGCGGAAGTCGCTCGTCCGGATCGGGACGATGCGCACCTCGCTGCGGGAGTTGGGCGCCTCGATCATCTGCCCGTTCCCGATCACCATCGAGACGTGGCCCACGACCGGGCTTTCGTAGAACAACAGGTCACCGGCCTGCACCTTCGAGAGCGCCACCGGCGCGCCGGCGGCGAACTGCGCGTCGGCGTCACGCGGAATCGTGATCCCGTGCGCGCGGTAGACGGCCCAGGTCAGGCCCGAGCAGTCGTAGCCCCAGGCCGAGAGCCCGCCCCAGAGGTAGTGCAGGCCGAGGAACTGCTTCGCGGTACGGACGATGTCCGCGCGCGTGTGCGGCAGCGCGCGCGTCGCGCTCGTGGGCACGGCGCCGGCTGGGACCTGCGAGCCGAAGCCGACGTCAGTGCCGTTCGCGAGCTTCGCGCTCTTGACCATCACGACGAGCGGCGCGTCGAACGCAGCGCCGAGCTGCCACGAGCGAACCCAGCCCGGATACCCACGCGCGTCGAGCGGTGACGGCTGGTCCGGAACGGCGATGTGCGTCCACGCACCGCGCCTCTCGATCACGCGGACGGTCTCCCCATAGAGCACCTGCGTCGGCATGTGACCGACGAGCGCGATGCGCTGTGCGTAGCTGACCTGCGGCGTCGGCCACACGTGCGGATCGAGCGGCAGGTGGCCGGCGTTCGGCGCCTGCCACACGTTCGCGACAGGCACACGCACGGTGGCGGTCTGGACCGGAGCTTGTACCAGACTGTTACTTGCCAGGATCGCCGCGGCGGCCAGGATCAGCACGGCCGCAGCGTAGCTCCGACTTCGGCTTGTAACAGTCCGTTACTTAATCTTCCTTCGACTGCTCCTCGGCCTCGCGCGAGCGGAGCTCGTCGACGACCGTCGGGTCCGCGAGCGTCGTCGTGTCGCCGAGCGGCCTGTTCTCCGCCACGTCACGCAGGAGGCGGCGCATGATCTTGCCGCTGCGCGTCTTCGGCAGCTCCGGCGTGAAGACGATGTTCGCCGGCTTGGCGATCGCGCCGATCTTGATCGCGACGTGGTTGCGCAGCTCCTCGAGCTTCTCGACGGAGCCTTCCGCGCCGCCCTTGAGCGTCACGAACGCGACGATCGCCTGGCCGGTCGTCGCGTCGAACCGCGCGGCGACCGCGGCCTCCGCGACTTCCTTGTGGTCGACAAGCGCCGATTCGACCTCAATCGTCGAGATGCGATGGCCCGAGACGTTCATGACGTCGTCGACGCGGCCGAGCAGCCAGAAGTCGCCGTCCTCGTCGATGCGCGCGCCGTCACCTGCGAGGTAGACGTTCGGGTACTTCGACCAGTACGTCTCGCGGTAGCGCTCGTCTTCCTTGTAGAGCCCGCGCAGCATCGCCGGCCACGGCTTGCGCAACACGAGGTAGCCGCCACCGCCGGGCCCGACCTCGGCGCCCTCCTCGTTGAAGACCGCCACATCGACACCCGGGAACGGCTTCGTCGCCGAACCAGGCTTCGTCGTCGTGATCCCCGGCAGCGGCGTGATCATGATCATCCCCGTCTCCGTCTGCCACCACGTGTCGACGATCGGGCAACGCTCGCCTCCGATGTGCTCGTGGTACCAGATCCACGCCTCGGGATTGATCGGCTCGCCGACCGACCCGAGCAGGCGCAACGTCGACAGGTCGTGTTTCTGCGCGTGCTCCGGCCCCCACTTCATGTGCGAGCGGATTGCCGTGGGCGCGGTGTAGAGGATCGTCACGCCGTAGCGTTCGATGATCTCCCACCAGCGGTCCTTGTCGGGGTAGTCCGGCGTCCCTTCGTACATCACGGACGT
This sequence comes from Actinomycetes bacterium, assembly GCA_025964395.1. Taxonomy (GTDB): domain Bacteria; phylum Actinomycetota; class Thermoleophilia; order Gaiellales; family Gaiellaceae; genus PALSA-600. The sequence goes on from JAOPYY010000009.1 coordinate 10,322, forward strand.
CGCGCCGTTGCAGAGCGGGCCATAGACGATGTAGCTGTGCCCGGTCACCCAGCCCACGTCGGCCGCGCACCAGTACACGTCCTCGTCGCGCTTCAGATCGAAGATGTAGTAGTGCGTCGAGGCGGCGCCCACGAGGTAGCCGCCGGTCGTGTGCACGATCCCTTTCGGCTTCGCGGTCGTGCCCGACGTGTAGAGCAGGTAGAGCAGATCCTCAGAGTCCATCGGCTCCGCCGGGCACTCCGACTCGTCCGTCGCGAGCTCGTGCCACCAGTGGTCGCGCCCCTCCGTCATCGGGACGTCGTTGCCGGTGCGCTGCAGCACGACGACGTTCTGCACGGTCGGTGACTCGCCGACCGCCTCGTCGGCGACACGCTTCAGCGGCACCGTCGTGCCGCGGCGCCACGCCTCGTCCTGCGTGATCAACACCTCGCACTCCATGTCGTGCAGGCGTCCCGCGAGCGAGTCGGCGGAGAAGCCACCGAAGATAACGGTGTGCGGTGCGCCAAGGCGCGCGCACGCGAGCATCGCGACCGGCGCCTCGGGGACCATCCCCATGTAGATGCCGACCGGCGTTCCCTTGCCGACGCCGAGTGACTTGAGCGCGTTCGCGAGCTTCGTCACCTCGCGCAGCAGGTCGCTGTAGGTCAGCGCGCGGCGGTCGCCGTCGGGCTCGCCTTCCCAGTAGTACGCGACCTGATCGCCGCGGCCCGCCTCGACATGCTTGTCGAGGCAGTTCCACGCGACGTTGAGCTTCCCACCGAGATACCACTTGGCATACGGCGGCTCCCATTCGTACAGCTTCGTGAACGGCTCGAACCACGCAACCCGTTCGCGGCCCTCTGTCTCCCAGAACTCGTCGAAGTCGCGGTCGTAGATGTCGCGCTGTGCGTTGGCGCGCGCTGCGAACTCCGGAGGAGGCGGGTACCGACGCTCCTCAAGCTGGTAGGTGTTGATTTCCTGCGACGAGGTTTCCATCTCGCGCAGCTTATGCGTGCTGGCGACGTGGCATCGGGCGCCTGTGCACGTGGAGTGGAGCACCCACCGGCAAGACAGCCGCCGGTGCCTTCATGCCGTTGATCACACCCGCGGCCGACGCGTACCACGCGACAGCGGCAGTGGCGATCCCAACCCACCCGCCGAGGTGGGTCCAGCCGTTGTTCGCATGGCCGTGGGCGGCATCGAAGTTGCCGATGACGAGCAGGATCTCCGTCGCTTCCAGCGTCAGAAACACGAGGAACACGGCAACGCTCACCTGCGTCGACCAGAGGAGCATGTACGTGTTGAAGATCGCGAACGCGAGCAGGAACCACGCGACGGCGTTCGGCAGGTTCGCCCCCGCGAGGGCTGCCCCGAAGGTCTTCGAGACGACGGCAAGCGTGACGAAGATGCCGAGCGACATCCAGAAACCGCCGTACGTCGAAAACGCTGTTGCGCCGAAGACGTTCCTGTTCCGGAACTCCCACATCCCGGCGGCGAACTGAACGAGCCCGCCGTATACGAGCGCCGGCCCGACCCAGATCAGGTCGGGGATGAACGTCGCGTTGTGGCCGCTCAGGACGAAGGTCGTCAAGGCGAATGCCGCCAACCCGAGCGGTGCCGGGTCTGCGACCGGCGCGGCAGATTCGACGACAATCCGCGTCGGAGCGACGTCGGCAACTGTTGCCATGCCTCCTCCTCTCGCCGCATCAGACAGATGGCGGCATCAAACGGAATCCGATCTTTTGGTCTCCGTCAGGGAAGCGACGAAACCTACGGCGCGAGGTCGTAGGGGTACTGCGTCAGGTTCTCGGCGCCGTCGTTCGTGACGAGCACGAGGTCCTCGAGCCGCACGCCGCCGAAGCCCTGCCGGTAGCACCCCGGCTCGACGGTGACAACGTCGCCCACCCGCAGCGGATCCTTCGTCGAGAGGCCCATGCCGGGCTCCTCGTGCACCTCGAGCCCGACACCGTGACCGAGCCCGTGGAAGAAGCCGTTGGCAAGGGTCGTCCCCGCCTCCTTCGTTCGCTGCGTCGGCTCACCGGCTGCCTCGAAGATCTCGCACGTCCCTTCGAAGATCGCGCGCCCATCCGCGCCGTCCTTGATCTCCGAGATCGCGCGGTCGAGCGCCTCTTTGGAAAGCGCGTGCCATTTCTGCACGTCCTCCGGAATGTCACCGACGACGAACGTGCGCGTCATGTCGCAGAACATGAAGGACTCGTTGTCGCGCGGCCAGATGTCGATCACGATCGGAACGCCGGCGCTGATCGGGCCAGAGCCCATGTCGTGGCCGACAGCACCCTGCGGCCCGGGCGCGACGATGAAGTCGTCGGACGTCGTGCCGTGCGCCGCGAACACCTGCGACATCGCGGACTTCACGCGCTCGACGGTCAGCGGCTCGCCGTCGACCTCGAGGCCGTTGCCGTTCTGGGCCGAACTTTCAGAAGCAGCGCGGCGCAGAAGCTCGCGCGCGGCGTCCATGCCCGCTTCGGCTGCGCGCTGCGCGCGGCGGATCCCTGCGAGCTCGGCGTCCGTCTTCACACGGCGCCGGTCGTCGAAGAACGTGCCGTCGACCGTCAGCTCGACTCCGTCTGCACGCAGGCGGTCGGCGAGCCAGAGCGGAAACGAATCGGGAACGACCGCGCTTGTGATCCCGAGCGCCTTGACCGCGCGCACGGACACCTCTTTCGTGATCTCGGCGTGCGACCGCCCTCCTGCGCGCCTCAGCTCGTCCGAGCCGTACTCCTCGGCGGGATGCAACTCGAACAGCCCGAGCTCGGCGAGGCGCGGGATCTCCATCGAGCCGATTGCGATGTGCTTGGCGCCGTCCAGCTCGGCATAGAGGAACGGATCGGGAATCCCGATCGGGACCTCGTGCCGGAGCTCGGGCGAGCGGTAGGTGTCGGCGAACATGAGGACATCAGGCATGCGTTGGACCCTATCCGAGAGGCACGATTTGGAATTCGCGCATCTAGACTCAAGCCCGTGGATGCACGCGAAAAGGCGCTCGCGCTGATGGATCGGTACGACGGCGAAGCACGCCGCCTGGTCCCCGCCGGAGCCGACATCTTCGATGCGCACCTGCACCTCGGCCACGACATTGACGGGATGGTCGGCGACTACGACCAGCTCGAGACGATCATGGCCACGCACGGGATCTCGCGGGCGTTCATGTTCTGCCTCGACGAGCCCGACCGGCACCCCGGCTTCACCGCCGCGAACGACCGCACGCTTGCATTCGCTGAACGGAGCGGCGGCAGGCTGATCCCGTTCGTCCGCCTCGACCTGGACGAGTCGCCGGTCGAGGAGGCGCGCCGCTGCCTCGACGCGGGCGCACGCGGGATCAAGCTGCACCCGCGCGCCCAGAAGTTCACGGCCGCCGACAAGCGGCTCGCGCCGGTCTTCGAGATCGCCGCCGAGCGCCGCGTGCCGATCCTCATTCACGGCGGGCGCGGTCTGCCGCCGATCGCGGAGGGACTGCGCATGCTGGTCGACCGCTACCCGGAGGCCTCGCTGATCATCGCGCACGCCGGGATCGCGGACATGGCCGCGCTCGCAGACTGCATGGCGGGGCGCAAGGGCGTGTTCTTCGACACGTCGACGTGGAGCCCGATCGACCTCCTCGACTTCTATCGACAGATCCCGCCCGAGCAGGTGCTCTACGCGAGCGACTATCCCTACGGCCAGCAACCGTCGTCGCTGTTGATCGCGTTGAAGACCGCGCGCCTCGCCGGCTACTCCGAGGACCAGCTGCGCGCAATGCTTGCGGGCAACGCAAACGCGCTCGCGAACGGAGACGCGCTGCCCGAGCCGACGAAGCCGATTGGCAGTGACACGTTCGTGCAGACGATGCAGCTCGCACGCATTCACCAGTACCTCTCGATGGCGATGCCGCTGCTCTGGACGCGCCAGCCCGACACGCTCGGGGTGCTCGGCCTCGCGATCAACGTCTGCGCTGAGCGCGACGGTCACGCACGCGAGGTCGAGGGCATCCGTGAGCTGCTCGAGACGGCGCGCGAGCTCTGGACCGAGGTGCCGACGATCGAAGACGAAGCCGATCGGCTGAACACGATGCGGCTGACGCACCGCCTGATCCACGTCGCCGACGTGGAAGCGGTGACCGCCGGCGTAGGCTCGACGGACTCGGAGAAGCACCGTGCCTGAAGTGAATGTCAACGGCCATGCTTATGCCGTGCACGGCGCCGTAGGCACAACGCTTGCGGAGGCGCTGCGCGACGAGCTCTCGCTGACCGGGACGAAGGTCGCCTGCGGCGAAGGCCATTGCGGCGCGTGCACCGTGCTCGTCGACGGGATCCCGACGCTCTCGTGCATCACGCTCGTGCACGCGGTCGACGGCGCGAAGGTGACGACGATCGAAGGCTTGCGCGACCACCCGATGGTGTACTCGTTCGTGCGCGCCGACGCGCTGCAATGCGGCTTCTGCACCCCGGGCCAGATCATCAGTGCCGTCGCGCTTGTCGACTCGAAGGCTGCCCCGTCCACCGAGGAGATCCGCCACGCCATGGCGGGCAACCTCTGCCGCTGCGGCGCGTATCCGAAGATCGAGGAGGCGATTCGCACGTGGCAAGACTGATCCGCACCGAGAAGGAAGTCGAAGGCCGGTTCGAGGAGGTCTGGCTCGTCGTCGAGGAAGACGCGCTCCAGCAGTGGCCCGCCGGCGCACGCGAGGTCGTGGGGCAACCCGCGACACGCGTCGACGGCCTCGAGCGCGCGCGGGGCGAAGCGGTCTACACCGCTGATCTCAAGCTGCCCGGGATGTTGCACACGGCAGTGCTGCGCTGCCCGTATGCGCACGCGCGTGTCGCACGCATTGACCTGACGCCCGCGCTGGCGAGGCCTGGCGTGCATGGCGCGATCGGCCCGCGTGACATCCCGCAGCTCGAGGAGGAGTGCGGCTACCAGGGCACCGCGGTCGCCGCCGTCGCCGCGGACACGTTCGAGCAGGCGCGCGCTGCCGTTGCCGCGATCGAGATCGAATGGGAGCAGCTGGAGCCAGTGCTCGACCCGGATGAGGCCATCGCGCGCAAGCAGCTCGTCGGCGAGCCGCGCGAACGGTCGCGCGGCGACCTCGAGGCGGGCCTCGCGGAAGCCGACATCGTCGTCGAGGGCGAGTATCGGACGCAGGTCGTGCTGCAGAGCTCGCTCGAGACGCACCAGTCGGTCGTCCAGTGGGTCGGCGACACCATCGAGGTCTACACCTCGACGCAGAACATCTGGGGCGTTCGCGAAGAGGTGTCCGCCGCCCTCGAGATCCCCGGCGACAAGGTGCGCGTCGTCTGCCACTACATGGGCGGCGGCTTCGGCTCGAAGAACGACGCGGACGACTTCACGTTCATCGCCATCGAGCTCGCGAAGCGCACAGCTCGTCCGGTGAGATGCGCACTCACCAGGCGCGAAGAGAACATCGCATCCGGCAACCGCAACGCGACGATCCAGCGGCTGACGATCGGCGCCAAGGCCGACGGCACGCTGACGGCGCTCGGCGGCGAGTACGTGAATGCAACCGGCTGGGGCGGCTGGTCGACGCCGGTCGAGGGACCGATGCAGCAGCTCTATTCCTGCCCGAACGTGAAGACGACGACCTGGGGCGCGAAGATCAACCAGCCGCCGATGAAGCCGTTCCGCGCGCCCGGGTTCGTCGAAGGGACGTTCGGTCTCGAGTCGCTGATCGACGTGCTGGCCGGGAAGCTCGACATGGATCCGCTCGAACTGCGCCGCAAGAACTACGCGGGCAACGACCCGAGCGACGACCGCCCGTACAGCGGCAAGAACCTCATGGAGTGCTACCGCCGGGCCGAGCCACACTGGGAGCGCCGCCATGACGTGCGCGCCCGCTCGACCGACACCGTCAAGCGCGGCGTCGGGATGGCGTCGCAGGTCTGGTACGGCGGCGGCGGCCCGCCGAGCTACGCGTGGATCCGCGTCGGCTCCGACGGTCACGCGACCGTCGTCACGGCGATGCAGGACATCGGCACCGGTTCGAAGACCGCGATGGCGCAGATCGCGGCGGAGGAGCTGGGCATCCCGCTCGACCATGTGACGGTCACGATCGGCGACTCCGCGCGCGGGCCGTACGCGTCGCTCTCCGCCGGCTCGTCGACGATCCCGTCGATGGGCCCGGCCGTCCGCGCCGCCGCCGCGGACGCCAAGCGCCAGATCATCGAGATCGCCGCCCAGCGCTTCGACCTCGAGGAGCGCGTGCTCGACATCACGGTCGGCAACGTCGTCTCCGCCGACGGCAACCTGACTGTCCCTCTGACGGAAGTGCTCGGGTTGCTCGAAAGTGCGCAGATCCTCGGCAAGGGCGCGCGGGGCCCGAACCCGACTGGGATGACGGTGCTCACCTTCGGCGTGCAGGTGGCCGAGGTCGCCGTCGACGTCGAGACCGGCGAGGTATGGGTCGATCGGATCGCCGCGATCCACGACGTCGGCCGCGTGATCAATCCGCTCGGCGCCGAGAGCCAGATCGAGGGCGGGATCATCCAGGGAATCGGCCACACTCTCTCGGAGCACCGGCTCCACGATCCGCGCACCGGGCAGATCCTCACGACGGGTCTCGATGCGTACAAGCTGCCGACGATCGCGGACGTGCCGGAGATCGTCAGCGAGCTGATCGACCAGCCGGACGAGCACCTGACGAACCTCGGCTCGAAAGGGCTCGGCGAGCCGCCGATCATCCCCACCGCAGCCGCGATCGCAAACGCGATCCGCGATGCGACGGGAGCCGAGGTGCACGAGCTGCCGATCTCGCGCGAAGAGATGTTGCGCGCGCTCAAAGAAGCGAAGGAGCGTGGGCGCATCGGCGCTCCGAAGGAGCGTGAGGGACATAGAGCTCCGGCAGGCGTCTAGCACCACCGACGTTGACGGCGCGACGCCGATCCACGGCGGCACCGAAGTCGTTCCGCTGATTCGCGCCGGGTTGCTGAAGGCAGACACGCTCGTCGACATTCGCGGTGTCATCCCGCGCGGGATCGACGGCGCGCGCATCGGCGCGGGCGCGACGCTCGCCGAGCTCGAGTGCGATCCGCAAGTACCGGCTGCGCTGCGTGAGGCGTGCAAGCTCGCGGCGAGCCCGCAGCTGCGCAACATGGGCTCCGTCGGCGGCAACCTGCTGCAGGCGACCCGCTGCTGGTACTGGCGCCTCGACTGGCCCTGCCGCCTGCATGGCGGGGACGAGTGCTTCGCACGCGACGGCGAGCACCGCGAGCACGCGATCATCGCCAACGACTTCTGTGCGTCCGCGCATCCGTCGGACGTCGCGGCGGCGTTGCTCGCGCTCGACGCGACACTGCGCACGAACCGGCGCGAGCTCCCGATTGCCGACCTCTACCGCCTCCCGACCGAGGACGACCGGCGGACGACGACGCTCGAGTCCGGGGAGCTCATCCTGGAGCTGAACGTGCCCGAGCCGGAGGGCTCGGTTTACCTGAAGGCGATGGAGCGAAAGCGCTGGGCGTTCCCGATGGTGGGCGTCGCGGCGGCCCGCTCGAGCGGCGTGACCCGGGTCGCGCTCGCCGGGGTCGCGCCCATTCCGTGGCTCCTCCAGGGCGGCCTCGACCAGGCCACGCCCCTGCCCCGCAACGCCTACAAGCTCGACGTTGCGAAGACACTCGTGCAGCGGGCCGAAACCGCTCTCAACGGAGGCTAGACCGCCTGTTCGTGGCGGGTGTACTGGACACGAATCGGTGGTCTACACTCCCGCTCCGATGGTGAGGGAGACGCAGCGGCGCCTCGCCCTGCTTGCGGCCGTCGCAGTCGTGGCGGTCGCGTGGGCGACAGGTATCTCGGGAACTGGCGTGACGCCGGTCGCGAACGCGGCCGCCTCGAATCCGAGGGCGACGGTGGCACGGATCGCGCCCTGCCCGTTCCCGACGGCGCTGCGCCGCGCGTTCGAGTCTGCATCGGCCGACGCGTCGATCCCGCCGGCGATGCTCTGGGCGGTGGCGAAGGTCGAGTCGAACCTGCGCGCCGACGCGGAATCGGGGGCCGGCGCCCGCGGCCTCCTGCAGGTGATGCCCGCGACCGCGAGATCTCTCGACCTGAACATCGACGAGCCAACCTCGAACGTGCTCGCCGGCGCGCGCTACCTTCGTCAGATGCTCGACCGCTTCCACTCCAGCGACCTCGCTCTTGCGGCGTACAACGCCGGGCCGACCGCCGTCACCGTTGCCGGCGGTGCTCCGTCGATCGACGTCCAGCGCTACGTCTCCAACGTGAACCAGCTTTGGCACTCGGTCGCCGGCTGCCGTTAGTCCCGATCCTCGTCTTGCTGGTGCTCGCCCTGGCAGCTTGCGGCGGCGGGTCGAAGACGAAGGCGGCGCCGGCGCAGCAGACCACCACCGACGCGGCGGGTTGCCGCTCGGTCACGCCGCCCGCCGCAAAGACGCGGACGGAGAGCAAGCCGACGAAGCGGCTCGACCAGACGAAGACCTACGACGTCCTGATCAAGACGAACTGCGGCGACTTCACGATCCGCCTCGCGGTGAAGACCTCGCCTGCCACGACGGCGTCGTTCGCAAGCCTCGCGCGGAAGGGCTTCTTCAACGGCACGGTCTTCCACCGCATCGTTCCCGGCTTCGTCATCCAGGGCGGCGACCCCACCGGAACCGGAACGAGCGGGCCCGGCTACACGACGGTCGACGTCCCGCCCGCCTCGACGCGCTACACGCTCGGCGTCGTTGCGATGGCGAAGAGCGGCGCCGAACCGCCGGGCACCGCCGGCAGCCAGTTCTTCGTCGTCACGGCGCAGGACGCACAACTGCCGCCGGACTACGCCGTCCTCGGGACGATCGTGAAGGGGCAGGCAACCGTCGACAAGATCGGTCAGTTCGGTGATCCTGCGAGCGGTGGACAGGGGGTCCCGACCGAGACGGTCGAGATCGAGAAGGCCACCGTCACGGTCCACTGAGCGCGGCAGCCGTCGTCCTCGCAGCCGGCGCGTCGTCGAGGTACGGCGGCGTCAAGCAGCGCGAGCTCCTACCGGCGGTGCTGGATGCGCTTTCCCGGTCGCGTGTCGACGAGATCGTCGTCGTCGAAGGTGCGCACGCCTTGACTCTCGAACCTGGTTCGCCGGCCATCGGCGATGGCATTGCCTCCCGCAACCTCGGCGAACCAGGTTCAGGCGTTTCGGTTGTGCGCTGCGAGGACTGGGAGACGGGGCCTGGAGCCTCGCTGCGCTGCGGCCTGGCAGCCCTCGGCGCGGGCGTGACCCGGGCGGTCGTCGTCCTCGCGGACGGGCCGAACCTCGATCCGCGGGCGATCGAGCGCCTCCTCGAGCGCGACGAATCGGTGCTCGCCGCCTCCTACAACGGCACGCGGAGCCACCCCGTGGTGCTCGCCCGCAGCGCCTGGGGCGACATCCCGGACGAGGGCGGTCGCGCCCTCGAACCGGTGCTCGTGGACTGCTCGGACTTGACCCCTCCAGGCGACATCGATTACCGCCGATAGAGCCGATAGAAGGGTTGAAGGAACGAGGAACGAAGGAGGACCGCCGCAATGCTCGAGCTCGCGCACCCACTCGATGCGATCCCAGTGCACTCGCCGTTGGCCGAGGCCCGGGAGCGCCGTGATCTGACCGTCAAGCAGGTCGCGTACCGCAGCGGGCTCACGGAGGACGAGATCGAGTGGCTCGAGGACGGACGCCTCTACCGCTTCCCGTCACAGAGCGCCGCTGCGCTCGCGGCCGTGCTCTATGCGACCGGCCTTGGCATCGACCGTTACGAAGCACGCCGGCTCGCCGGCCTGCCGATTTCGGGCTCGTTCCGTGTGAACGCCCGCGCGCGGCTGATCGTCGTCAGCGCGGTCGCGGCGCTGCTCTCCGCGCTCGCGGTGATGGTGATTGCACCCAACTTGAACCTGACGCAGACGCGCACCGTCGAGGCGATCCCGAACGCGAGCCTCGTGCCGCCGTGGAAGCTCCAAGTGACTGTCGAGAACGGCAACGGCGACATCAGCTGGACGCGTACCGTAGCGAGCCGCGTCGGCGCGATGGGCTACACGATTGCGAAGGTCGGCCGCGCCGACCGCTTCGACTATCCGACCTCGACGGTCTTCTACGGGCCGGGCGGCCGCGATGTCGGCCTGCGGCTGGCGCGCCAGCTCTCGGTCGACGCGCAGGAAGCGCCCGGCCTCAGCGCCAAGCAGCTGCTCGTCGTCGTCGGCCCGCAGACCGTCGCGTCTCAGTAAGTCGAGGCTGGCTACGCGTCGAGCGGCGTGCGCAGCGCGGAGAGCTTTGCCTTCAGCTCGGCCGACATCGGCTCGCTGTTCGCGACGCGCACGTAGTGCCGGAGACGCTCCTCGAAGTGGAACCGCCTCGCGCACCAGCTGCACAGCTCCAGGTGATGCTTCGCCTGTTCGACCTCGGCGTCGGAAAGCTGACCGTCGAGATACGGCTGCATCAGTTCCTCGCACTTGTCGCACCAGTCAAGCATTAAGCGACTCCGTCGAGCCTACGTTGATCAAGCGGGCACCCCGTCGGCGAGATTCTTTTTCAGGATACGCCTGCCACGGTGCAATCGCGACATCACGGTCCCCATCGGGATGTCCAGAATCTGCGCAGCGTCGGCATACGAGAACTCTCCGATGTCGACGAGGACGATCACGTCGCGGAAGTCGTGCGGCACTTCGGCGAGCGCGTCGACGATCGAGTCCTGGCTCAGGCGCTCGATCACACGCTCCTCGTCGGGGTTCGCTTCGGGCACCTGCGACTCGAGCTTGTTGTAGAGGAAGTAGTCACCCGCCTCGTTGTCGAGCGGCGTCGTCTGCGGCGCGCGCTGCTGGCGGCGGCCGCGGTCGATGTTGAGGTTGGTGAGGATCCGGAGGAGCCACGCGCGCAGGTTGGTGCCGGGCGTGAACTGCTTCCAGGAACGAAATGCGCGCTCGTATGTCTGCTGCACGAGATCCTCTGCTTCTTCGCGGGAACCCACCAGGCGCCGTGCGACCCGGTAGACCTGGTCGCTCAAGCCGAGCGCCTCTTCTTCAAACCGCACACGTCCACGCGCCTCCTCGGCGAGCCTGCGGGTATCAGCGGCCGTCGGTGCGCTCTCACTCATTCCGGCGGCCACCCTAGCATCGGTTCAAACGCTGGATTCCCTCGCGGGATTCCCTTTCTTAACGTTGGAAGCGCGTGCTTAGACGAACGCTTGCTCGCGGAACCCGCCGCGAGACATGACCTCGACGAGCGCATCCCTGGTGGTGCGCTCGTCGTCGTAGGAGAGCGTGACCTGGCCCATCAGGTTGGCGTTCGCCGACTCCAGGCCTTCGGTGCCTTCGAGCGTCCCCGCGAGGCGCATCACGCACTTCTCACAGCGGATGCCGCTGACCTGGATCGTCTCCGTGACGGTGGCCACGAACCTAGCCTAGCGGGACGCT
>JAOPYY010000020.1 GCA_025964395.1 Actinomycetes bacterium
ACCAAACACCGTCGCCAGACCGACGACGCTAGGGGCGTGTCAGGTGCGGTTACAGCTGTCGATGTTGTTGGTGCGGAGTGCGACCCGGCCGAACTTCTGGGCTGCGAAGTTCAACTCGTTCGTGGCCTTGGAGCAGCTGAAGAGGCCGGTCATCTTGCCCTGGTCGATCGCGCGGCGGAAGCCGGCGGCGGCGCGGTCGAGCGCCTCGTCCCAGGTGGCGGTCCTCAGCTCTCCAGCCTCACGAACGAGCGGTTGGGTCAGTCGCGTGTACTTCGGAGGCATGGACCGATCCTAGTCCGAAAATGTGGCGCGTTCGTCCCGCATTATGGAACAGCGCTAGCCGGTCAAAAGGCTCGAATCTGGTTCGGCTGATACCGAATCAGGTTCCGAACCTTGGAGCCAGACGGTGGTGCGGCGGCGGTAGACGTCCTCGTCGCTGCGGGCCCACTCGTGCGCGCGCGCGTAGAGCTCCTGCGCGCGCAGGTCGGGGCGGCCCGCGACGATCGGCTCGAGCAGCGACGGATCCTCGACGGCGGGTGCGAGCACCTCCGTGACGAGCGAGCCGTAGAGGTGCAGCAGGTGCGAGCGCGTCGCGGGGTCGAGCTCGACCGGCCAGTCGATCGTGCTCAGCCCGGTCGCGCCCGGCAGCGGGCGCGGCTTGCGGTCGAGATTGCGCACGCCGAGCTGGTCGAGCGCGTCGATCGCGATCCGGCGGTACGTCGTCAGCTTGCCGCCCGCGACGCTCAGCATCCCGTGCGCGCCGTGCGTGTAGACGGTCTCGCGGCGCGCGTTCGCAGTTGCACCAGGCCCGCCGGGCAGCACGCGCAGCCCGTGGAACGACGCACGCACCTCGCCGATGTCGCGCACGGCGACGGCTGCCTCGTCGAGGATCGTGCGCACGTCGTCGTCCGTGACGCGCGCGTCCTCGGGCTCGCCCTCGTGCAGCGTGTCGGTCGTGCCGAGCAGCAACTTGCCCTCCCACGGGATCGCGAAGCTGACGCGCACCTTGTCGTGCGGGATCGTCACCGCGGCGCCCCAGTTCTCACCGCCGTCGGCGATCAGGTGCACGCCCTTGCTGAGGCGGATCGACGGCGCGGCGGAGGGATCCTCGAGCCGGCGCACGCGATCGAGCCACGGCCCGGTCGCGTTGACGATCGCGCCTGCCTGCACGCGGACCGTCTCGCCGTCGACGACGACGTCTGCGCCGTCACTGTCGATCGCCGTCACCTCCGCATAGTTGAGAACCGCGGCGCCGCGGTCGGCGGCAGCACGCACGTTCGCGAGTGTCAGCCGGCCGTCGTTCGTCCACGCGTCGGCATAGAGCGCGGACGAGTGCAGGCCCTCGGTGCGGAGCTCCGGCACAAGGCGCAGCGCGCGCCTCTCGCTGACACGCCCATTGATCTTGGCGCGCGCAAGCGCGGAGTAGACAAGCACGCCGGTGCGCACGAACCAGGGGCGATGCGGCCCGTCGTCGTAGAGCGGGAACAGGAAGTTCAGCCGGTGCACGAGGTGCGGCGCGACGACGTTCATGAGCGCGCGCCGCTCCTGATGTGCTTCGCGAACGAGTCGGACGTCGCCCATCTGCAGGTAGCGCAGACCGCCGTGGATCAGCTTCGACGATGCGGACGAGGTCGCCGAGGCGAAGTCGCCACGCTCGACCAGCGCGACCTTCAGCCCGTGTGCGGTCGCGGCTTCCGCGATCCCTGCGCCGATGATCCCGCCGCCGATCACGAGCAGGTCGAACTGCTTTCCCGCGAGCTGCTCTAGCCGATCCACAGCGGGTTACTCCAGGCCTTGTCGCCGTTCTTGTCGAGCACTTCGACGCGTCCGTACGGCGCGTCGTAGGGACGAAAGAGCCGCGCCGCGGTGATCAGGCCGTCGTTGTTCCGCTCGAGGATCTCCGAATGGTTGGGGTAGCCGAGCCGGCCGGCGTTCGCGCGCGCGCCGCGCCAGCGCCCGGAATAGAGCGTCACGGCTTCCGCGGGGCTGCAGCGGACGACGACGTCGCCGTCGCTCACCTCGATGTCGCGGATCTCCGGGCCGGTCGAGCCGTAGAACAGGCCATCTCGCAGCGCCTCGAGTACGGCTTCCCGCGTCTTCTCCTTCGCGCGCACCCACGTCGAGGCAAGGCCGCTGTCGTAGCCGGGATGGTGCGAGTCGTCGGTCGCGAGCCCGAAGAACGGCCGCCCGTGCTCGAGCGCCTCGTCCCAGTGGAGCGACGAGTCGCCGCGCCCGAGCTCGAGCTCGCAGCCCGAGTTCCAGACCTCGATCCCGAGGAGGCCCGGGCAGTCCCACCACTGCTCGGTGCGGAGGCCGCTCCAGTAGGTGTGGGCGAGGTACGGCACGCCGCCGTTGTCGGCGATCCACGCGACGACCTCCTCGAGCGGGGCAAAGCTGCCTTCGGGCAGCACCGGGTCGACGTCGAGTCCCAACGCGAGCACGTGCGCGTCGTGCTCCTGGGTCGGCGCGATCGCGTTCAGCTCCGTCGAGGGGATGACGAGCAGCTTCTTCGTCGAGGGCTCGGCCGTCCGCGCCCAGTGGTCAGTGATCGCCAGAACGTCGTAGCCGGCCCATTCGTAGTGGCGCACGAGCAACTCCGGCGCCAGTTCGCCGTCGGAGTTCGTCGTGTGCGCGTGGAGGGCGCAGCGCAACCAGAGGCCGTCTTCCTGGAACGGGTTCACGGGCAGAGCGTAACGACCCAAGATCGTTACCACTCGTTGCCAGAAAGTTAGGACGCGGATAGCTTGAAATGAGAGAGCGTTACGTGATCCACTAGAGGACACCACGGACCGGGAGGAATGCATGGAGGACTACGAGGCCCAAGAGGTCGAATTTTGGGCAAAGCTCGAAGAAGAGGGCATGAGCCGCTCGTCGATGCTGCGGCGCAGCGCGGCGGCAGCGTTTGGCTTGACCGTCTTCAGCAGCGCGGGCACGGCCCTCGGCATGAGCCGTGGCGCCTTGGCCCCGCCGGTCAAGGGCACGGCCGGTGGCATGGCCGCCCTCGTCAAGGCTGCGAAGAAGGAAGGCAAGCTCAACACGATCGCGCTGCCTCGCGACTGGGCGAACTACGGCGAGATGATGGACACGTTCTCGAAGAAGTACGGCATCAGCATCACGAACGACAACCCGGACGGCAGCTCCGCGCAGGAGAACGAGGCGATCCGCTCGCTCAAGGGCGACTCACGCGCTCCGGACGGAGTCGACGTCGGTGTGTCCTTTGCGATCGCAGGAGCCAACGAGGGCCTGTACGCGAAGTACTTCCCGTCGACGTACAGCACGATCCCGCGCGCGATGAAGGACACCCGCGGTTTCTGGATGGGCGACTACTGGGGTGCCATCTCGATCGGGTACAACGGCAACCTCATCAGCAACCCGCCGAAGACGTGGAAGGACCTGCTGAAGCCCGAGTACAAGGGTAAGGTCGCGCTCAACGGGAGCCCGCTCACCTCGAACTCGGCCGTCTCCGGCGTCATCGCCGCAGCGATCGGGAACGGCGGTAGTGCAAGCGACGTCGGCCCCGGGATCGATTTCTTCGCATCACTGAAGAAGTCGGGCAACTTCATCCCGATCCAGACGACGCCGGCGACGGTGGCTTCCGGCCAGACCCCGATCTCGATCGACTGGGACTACAACAACCTCGCCTACATCAAGGGCATCCCGGCGGCCAAGTGGGGCGTCTCGATCCCGAGTGACGGCGTCTACGGCGGCTACTACGCGCAGGCGGTCAACGCGACCGCACCGCATCCGTACGCCGCGCGGCTCTGGCAGGAGTTCATCTACTCCGACCAGGGTCAGATCCTCTACCTGAAGGGCTTTGCGCATCCGGCCCGGTTCAACGACCTGGCTCAGCGCAAGGTGCTTCCGAAGTCCCTGCTGTCGGCGCTCCCGTCACCCGCGCTCTACGCAAAGGTGAAGTTCGCGAGCATCGGCCAGCAGACGACGGCGAAGAACCTGATCGCCCAGCAGTGGCCGACCAAGGTCGGGTAGGGATCTCAACCGAAGCAGCACCGCAGGCACTCCGGCCGGACATCGCGTCCGGCCGGAGGCGCCGCTCTTTCGCGTGGCTCGGAACGCTGCCGTTCTTCGCCTACGCGATCGCGTTCCTGTTCGTCCCCGCCGGAGCGGTGCTCCTAGGCGCGTTCCAGGACAAGAACGACCACGCGACCTTCGACAACATCCGCCTGCTCTTCCACCACCCGTACATCGACGCGTACCAGACGAGCATCGAGATCAGCCTCGTCACGGCGCTGATCGGCGGCGTGTGTGGCCTGTTCATCGCCTATGCGGCTCTTCGCGACGGGACGCCGGCGTGGGTGCGCTCGATCCTCACGACGTTCTCCGGTGTCGCCGCGAACTTCGGCGGAATCCCGCTTGCCTTTGCGTTCATCGCCTCGCTCGGCCCGCTCGGGATCGTCACGGTGTTCCTGAAGAACCATCTGCACTACGACCTGAACGGGCACGGGTTCACGCTCTTCTCGAAGACCGGCGTCGAGCTCGCCTATCTCTACTTCCAGCTCCCGCTGATGATCCTCGTGATCGCGCCCGCGATCGACGGGCTGCGCAAGGAATGGCGTGAAGCCGCCTCCAACCTCGGCGCGAAGCAGTGGCAGTTCTGGCGCTATGTCGGGCTGCCCGTGCTGATGCCATCGATCCTCGGCGCGATGATCCTGCTCTTCGGGAACGCATTCGCTGCCTACGCGACGGCGTACAGCCTCACCTCGGGCTCGGTGAACATCGTCCCGATCCTGAACGGCGCTTACTACAGCGGCAACGTGCTCGACAACCCG
>JAOPYY010000072.1 GCA_025964395.1 Actinomycetes bacterium
GCTCCGGGCGTTACGGCACTCTCGCCGTCGGTCTTCGCTGACGCGCCATTGTTGGTGTTGCTCCCGCCGTCGGTCGGCTTCTTGCGGCGGCGGCGGCGCTTCTTCGCGGCTGCGGACTTCTCCGAACCGTCTGCGGTGTCCGTCTTCTTCGTCTCACCGTTCTGCGGCGTTGCGCTCTCCGGGCCGCCCTTCTTCTTACGGCGCCTGCGGCGGCGCGCACGCGACGGGCCCGTCTTCGGCTGCGGCAGGCTCTCCGCGATCCAGCCAGCAACCTCCTGGATCGTGCCGAGGCGCTCGCGTGCGGCTTCGAGCAGCTGCGTCGCACGCGGCGTGTAGCCCTCCGCTGATGCGAGCAGGGCGGCGCCGACTTCCTTCGGCATCTCGAGCGCAGCGTTGACGAGCTTCGCTGCGTTCTCCTCGTGACGGTGGCCGCGCGAGTTCGCGAGCGCGCCGAGCAGCCGCTTCGCGTCCGGGTACTCCTGCGACGCCTTGCGATCGAGCTGCTTGCGCACGGCGACTGACAGCCGCCACGTCCACCGCGCGAGGATCTGATCCGGCGCGTCGGGCTTCCCCTCGGCGATCGCCCGCAGCAGGATGCGCACACCCGCCGCGCGATCCTTCTCCCACGGCGGCGCCTGCGCGACGAGCGTGACGAGGTCGTCGAAGTCTGCGCGCTCGACCTTCATCGAGACGCGATCCGCGAGCGCGATCAGGCGCAGCCGGCGGTTCGGGTTCTCGGCGGCGCACGTCGAGAGGAACTTCTCCATCGCGCGCTTGGACGCGCCGCGCGCGGTCAGCTTCTCGACGAACGCAGCGCGCTCGTCGAAGCGCAGCTGGCGGCCGGCGATCTCGCCCCAGAACTGCTGCTCGTCCTCGTCGAGGAACTTCGGATCGACGCGCTGCCACTCGCGCGCGATCACCATCTTGCGCCGCAAGACGTCGGGCGTCACCGGCACGAGCCACGACGCCGGCGTCAGCTTGCGCCGCGCGCGACGCTGCTGGCGGCGACGCGGGGCCGGAGTGACGCGCGCGCCTTCGCGGTAGAAGTCCGCGTCGAGCAGCGAGTGCAATGAGACGACGCGCTCGTTGTGCGTCGCGCTCTTCGGCGTGAAGTCGACGACAATGCCGGCCTCCTTGCGCGGATGGATGCGCATGATGCGGCCGATCCGCTGCTGGTACACGCGCTTCGACGCCGTCGGGGCGAGGTGCATGACGACCGTCGCGCGCGGCGAGTTCCAACCTTCTGCAAGCAGCATCGCGTTGATCAGCACGTCGATCTCACCGCGCTCGTACGACGCGAGCACTTCTGCGAGCTTCACGGGCGGTGTGCGGCCCGAGACCGCTTCCGCCTTGATGCCCGCGGCGCGGAATGCCATCGCGAGGTTGTAGGCGTGGTCGACGCCGGCTGCGTAGACGATCCCCGGCGCGTCGCCGAAGCGCTCGCGGTAGAGCGTCGCGGCCGCCATGTTCAGAGCTTCGTGGTCGAGGGCCTGCGCGAGTGCGCGCTCCTCGAAGTCGCCGCCGACGATCGGCACCTTGTTGATCGCGGCAACCGGCGGGACGCGCAGGCAGCGCAGTGGCGCGATCAAGCCGCGGCGCGCAGCGTCGGTCAGCGGCAGGTCGTCGACGGAGGCGGGGAAGACGTCGGAGACCTGCTTCGCGATCAGCTCTTCCGTCGCGGTCATGCCGATGAAGATCGGCTCGCTCAGGTGGCGGATCGCGGTCGAGGTCTTCTCGCCGAGCGCCGTGTGCGCTTCGTCGCAGATCACCAGCTGGTACGCGTCGTGCGAGATCTCGTCGACGTGCCGTGCGAACCAAGCGTAGGTCTGGATCGTGATCGGGTTCGACGGCCGCGGTGCTGTGTGACCTTCGAGGATCGCGTCATGGAAGCGCGCGCCATACCCGTGATCGGTGAGCTCGCGGCGGAACTGGTCGACGAGCAGGCGACGGTGCGTGAGGATCAGGACGCCTTCGGTGCGGGCGGCCTCGACGAACCCGGCGGCGGCGATCGTCTTGCCGGACGCCGTCGGATGGCGGAACCGGTAGCGCCGCACTGCACCGGGGTCGTCCTGGACGGGCTCCTCCTCCTCGACGTCCTCGTCGGTCTCGGTGTCCGGGGAGAGCTCGAGCTCGTCGTCGTCCTCGTCCTCTTCGGCAACGTCCTCCGCGTTCCCGTTCCCGTTTCCGTTTCCGTTCTCGCCGCTCTTCTGCGCGGCGGCGATCAGCTCGGTCAGCATTCCGGCCAGCGCGTCGATCTGGTGGCGCCGCAGTTCCGTGCCCGAGGCGAGGCGGGGCGGCTTCTCCGACAGGACGCGCTCGAGGCCGAGCAGCAGCGCGTACTTCACCTTCCATTCGGGGGACGGCGAGTCGCGGCCGCCGTTGATCTCGGCCAAAGCGTCGTCGAGCGCGCGTCGGCGAGCAGTCCCGGGTGCGAGCGCAACGTCCGGATCTTCATCGGGACGTACGAAAGGCTCGCCTGCCCAGGCTTCGCATCGGAGGGCGTCAGCTCTACGAGCCGCCGCTTCCTCCGACTCACTCGGAGAATGCGTGATGATTTCTGCCAATGCGTGCGGCGGCGTGGCCTGCAGTGCCGCCTCCCAAAGGAACGCGCTCGCGGGTCAAACCCCGTTCGCGTAGCGCCTGCTCAGGATAGCCGATATTTGGCCACCCGGCGCCTAGTTTTCTTCCCAGCGCTCCTCGTCGTGGAGCCAGTGACCGCTCACGATTTCGAGCGGATCCAGCTCTAGCTCAGCGATTTCGCGCTCGATCACGCCCCGGGCCTGCTCGAGATCCAGGGAGGAATCGGCGTAGACGTAGACTGTGCCCTCGTCGTCGCTGGCCTCGATCCGGTGGTGCTCGAGGTCCTTCGCGAGCTCATGCGCGTCGGAGAGCCCTAGCCGCCCCAGGAGGCCGCCGGCGCCGTCGTCGCCGAACTCGATCCGCAGCCTCCAGTCGTCGCGCGCCATCGAATGGACAAACTACCCGACGATGTCGATGCTGAACGCCGACTGGAAGCACCCGTCGCCGCGGCTGCGCAAGGCGCGGCACCTACAGGCGCTTGTCCCGGCGGTCCTACTCGCGACCGGGCTCGGTGTCGTCCTCGCCTTCTCGAGCTTCACCGCGGCGGCGATCGCGGTCGTTGCCGCACTGCTCGCGGGTGCCGCCCTCGACGTGTTGATGCAGCGCCGCGTCGGCGCCTGGGGCTACGTCGAGCGCGAAGACGACCTGTTGATCCGACGCGGCCTCCTCGTGCGCCGCTTGTCCGTCGTGCCGTACGGGCGCATGCAGTTCATCGACGTGATAGCCGGCCCGGTGGAGCGCTCCCTGGGGCTCGCAACCGTGCGCCTGCACACCGCGGCTGCCGCGAGCGACGCGAGAATCCCGGGGCTCGCCGCGGACGAGGCCGCACGCTTGCGCGACCGCCTGGCCGAGCTCGGAGAGGCGGACGCAGCCGGCCTGTGAACGGTCTGGACGGCTGGCACAGGCTTCATCCACTCTCGCCCGCCGTCCGCGCGGGCCGCGTGCTCGTCGCCTTCATCGCCGTCTTCCTGCCGACGTTCCTCGGCGGCAGTCGCAGCGGCTGGGATGCCGTCATCCACGGGGTGGTGCTCGCGGTCCTGATCGGGCTCGGGGTCGTCTCGTGGCTCGTCACGCGCTGGCGCGTCGAGGGGAGCAATCTGCGCATCGAGACGGGCCTGATCCGCCGCAGCTCGATGCGGTACCCGCTGACGCAGGTGCAGGCGATCGACACCGTGCGGCCCGGACTCGCGCGGCTGTTCGGCCTCGCCGAGCTCCGTCTGCGTATGGGAGGAACGGGAGGCTCTGCACGGCTCGCCTATCTGCCGGTCAAGCAGGCCGATACGTTGCGCGCACGACTACTCGCGCTGGCGACGGGGAGCCACGAGGACACGCCCGAGCCGGAGGACGAGGTGCTCGTGACCGTGCCGGTCGGCCGGGCGCTCGCGTCACTCGTGCTCACGCTTCCTGCGCTCTTTCTCATCGCGTACTTCGCGACGCTGATCGCGGCCGCTGCGACCGGCGGATCCGTGACACGAACGATCGCGGGCTATGCGGCGCCGGCCATGATCGGGAACGCGGTTGCGTTCTGGCGTCGCTTCAACCGCGCGTACCACGCAACCGTCGCGCACGCGCCCGAGGGGCTCCGCGTTCGCGCCGGCCTCGTCGAGACGTCCGCCGAGACGATCCCGCGCGGACGCGTGCAGGCGGTCCGGCTGCTCGAGCCGATCCTCTGGCGGCCGTTTCGCTGGTGTCGGCTCGACGTCGACGTGGCGGGGCAGGTGCGCGATCGCGGCGGCGAGCGGCGCAACGAGCGGCAGCTTCGCGCTGTGCTGCCGGTCGGCTCGCGCGCCGAAGCCGAGCAGTTGCTCGAGCTGCTCGTTCCGGGCGCACCGCAGCCCGTGCACAAGCCGCCTCGTCGCGCGCGCTGGAAGTCACCGCTGCGCTACCGGAGACTGTCGTTCGGTCACGACGAGACCTATGCAGTCGCAACGAGCGGGCGGCTCGCGCGGGTGCAACGGTGGGTGCCCTTGACGAAGGTGCAGAGCTTGCGGCGGATCGAGGGGCCGGCCCAGCGCCGGCTCGGCCTGGCGACGGTCTACATCGACACGGCCGGCAAGCGGTTCGGTGCCGCCTTCCGCGACCTCGACGGAGACGACTCGCTCCGGGAGCTCGAGCGTCTGACCGACCTCGCGCGTGCGGCGAGGCAAGCGTGAGCGTCATCTATGCCACCGCGGAGACGAGTGACTCGAGCCGCGAGCTCAGCCACGGCAGCTCGCTGCGCTCCGCCTCGAGCACCTGTCCGTCGAACTGCAGGATGACGCCACCTTCCGCGGCGAGGTGATCGCCCGCGCCGGAGAGCAGCCGCCGGTAGTGGTCGAGACCGTCGCCGGTCGAGAACACCGCGGCTGCCGGCTCGTCTTCGTAGCCGGGCGTGCCGGGAGCGAGGTACGGCAGGTTCGCGACGATCAGGTCGAGGTCACGCGGCAGTCCGTCGAGCAGATCGCCGTGTACGAGATGCACCCGCGCGCCCAGACGGTCGGCGTTCGCGGACGCGACACGCAGGGCGTTTCCGCACGTGTCGCTCGCCCAGACCTCGACCTGCGGCGCGCGCAGTGCGAGCGTGACCGCCACGACTCCCGCGCCCGTGCCGACGTCGGCGACTCGCGCCGGGGCCTCGCCCAGCCGCGCCAGCGCCGCGTCGACGAGTTTCTCCGTCGTCGCGCGCGGTGAGAACACCCGGCCGGGCTCGGTCACGAAGGTGAGTCCATGGAATTGCGTTTGCATCTCGTCTAGTACAACGTATCCGGGTGAACTGGATTCCCACCGCCGAGGCCAGGAAAGCCCGCTACGAGGAACAGTTCGGTGACCTCGACGAGCGCTCGATCGTCCGCAAGGGGAATACGGCCTACGCGGCCGGGCTCGCGCTGCTGATGGCCGGCGACGTCGATGCCGCCGAATGGCTCAGGCGGGCGGCCGCCGCCTGGCGGGAGAGCTGGAGCGGCGGCGAGTCGTGGGGACGCCCGATCGGCGCGCTCAAGGCGTCGCTGCTCGCACATGACGACGCCGCGGTCGAGGAACTGGCGACCTGGACGCTCACCCTCGGCACGCCGACGGCCGAGTCGCCGATCGGCCGTTACGCGGCGGCACTCGGGCTGCTTGCACTCGGCCGCTGGCCGGAAGCGCGTCACGTCGCCGAGTCGCTGCGCGAGCGCGATGACTTCCCGCGCGATGTTGGCGACGCGCTCGCGTACATCGCCGCGGACGACGCTGTCGGTTACGTCGAGGCAGTCGAGTCGGTCGTCGACTCGTTCGAAACGCGCGACGAGTACCTCGAGGACGTCGCGGTCGCCGACACTGCGCTCGTGCTGCAGGAGCTCGCCCGCCGGCGTGGCATCGAGCACGCGCTGCCGGCGTCGCCCGTCCTGCCGTAGTAGTAGAGGCTAGTCCGTCTCGCCCTGCGTGATCAGCGGGTGAAACGCGAGCGTGATCGAGAGCGGCGGCTTCGACTCGTCCTCCAGCTCCGTCAGCTTGTCCACGAGCTCGTTGAGCAACGTGCGCACCGTTTCGATGTCGAGCTTCGCGTGCACCTGCGCGCTGCGGAACTCACCTTCCGCTGCGAAGAGGTCGAAGCCGCGCTGGAGCTCGCGCAGCTGCGCCGCCTGCAGATCGCTCGCGAGTCCCGTCGCGCGGACCTCCGGGCCGACCTTGAAGTGCTTCGCGACCGGGCGGTACGGCTTCTCGCGGCCCGCGACGCGTGCGAGCTCGATCAGCCCGGCGCGGTGGAGCATGCGCACGTGGAAGTGGAGGTGACCGGGATCGACGGACAGGCTCGCGGCGAGCTCGCGGTTCGTCATCGGCTTCTCGGACTCGCCGAGCACCTGCAGCACCTTCAGCCGCAGGGGATGGCCGAGCGCCTTCAGCTGCTCGGGCTTCTCGATCTCGAGAACATCGAGTGGGACGACCTGGGACTCCGGTGCGCTCATCCGCTACGTAGTTTGGACGCAGCGGCGGGGTCTAGGAAGACTTCGACGCGAACTGGCGCCAGGAGGACGAGGCTCGCAGGCACATCGGCGGAGATTTTCCCCCCAAACGCACGGACAACGGCCTCCGCTTTCGACTGGCCCGAGACGATGAAAACGATGCGCTTGGCCGACCGGATCTCCGGCATCGTCATGGTCACACGGTCGACCCACGGCTCGAGCCGGGCCGGGCCGCTCGTCGCGCGGCGATCCTCGACTGCGAGCTGCGGCGATCCCGGGAAGAGCGAGGCGACGTGGGCGTCCGGCCCCAGCCCGAGGAGCAGGAAGTCGAGCTCCACACCCTCGAGCTGCTGGTCGAGCTCGTCCGCAGCCTCCGCCGGCGGCAGCTCGCCGCGGATGCGGTGCACCTCGCGCGGCTGCACCTCCAGCTGGTCGAGCAGCGTCTCCTTCGCGAGCCGGTAGTTCGACCACTCGTGCTCGGGCGGGACGCAACGGTCGTCGCCCCACCAGAG
>JAOPYY010000240.1 GCA_025964395.1 Actinomycetes bacterium
AGGCGACGGAAGAGCCATACCGATGATGAAATAGCGCGACTGGGCGGCGGTCGGCCCGGCACCGAGATGGGCCATCGAGGTCGTGTCCGTGTAGTTCTGGTCGAAGGTGTTCAACGAGTCTGCGTTCAGGGGGCACGTGGTGACGGTCGTCGGGAACCAGCACCTGACGGCAACCCAAGACGCGTTCGTTTCCTGGACGTAGAACTGGGCACCTCCCGCGGCGCACGGATCGCCGGTGCTGACAGGCGCACCCGGTGTGGCGGCCGCCGTGCAGCTCGGCATAAAGATTGCGAGATCCTTCGGGTCAATCGAGCCGGTGTTCTTGATCGTCACCTTTGCGATAGCAAGTTGTCCTGGGTACATCTGCGTTGCCGAAGTGAACAGCGCGTCGCAGTTGGTGTTGACGTTGCCCGGAGATGCGGGGCCACTGTTCGAGACGCACACCGTGCCGGTGTTGACCTGGTTCGAGAACGTCAGGGTCCCACTGGCAACCAACGAGCCGCGGTTGACGAGATCGCTCGTCATGAGCGCAAACGCGCCGCCGTAGGTGAGGAAGCTCAAGCTGCCCACGACGAGCAAGCTGAGGATGACCTTCTTCAGACGCCACGTGGGCGACGAGCTACCTGCGGAGCGCCAAGCCTCTCCCAAATGCCGCGTCGAGATCATTGGTCGATGTGCCAGGTCATGCCGAAGGTCGACGCGAGCCCCTGCAGCGGGTTCTGGTTGATGCCGTTCGGAGCCGGCAAGTACAGGCCGACCTGGAACGTGCGGGACCAGAGTCCGGTGTTGTAATGCGCGAGCTCGACGGTTGCCGTCTGATCGATCACGCCGTCGGCGGTCACCGGCCGGAGCTGGATCTGTCCGCTCTGGCGGAACGCCGTGTCGAAGTGCGAGATCGTGTTCGTCGCGTCTGAATTCAGCGCCGACGCGGCGGTCGTGTCGACGACCGTCGAACCCGTCGGGTAGGAGAAATTCGCGAGAAGCGGGTTGACGGCGATGCTCGCGGCGCCCGCGAAGGTGTTGCCAAGCGCAACGAAGTCCTGAGAGTTGGCGCCGGAGACGACGTGGATCGTGTCGCCACTTGTCACGTTGCCGTTGACGGATCCGACCGGAAGAAAGTTGACCGTCCCGTTGATGCCGCTCGTCAGCGTGACCGACGTCGGCGCCTTGCAGATCGCCGTCCCGGATCCGTTGCCGACCCAGCAGTAGTGCTTGTTGTTGGTCGTCTCCTGCACGTACATGAGCACCGCGCGACAGAACGGGTTGCCGATGGGGGAGATGAAATTGAGGTCGTTGCCCGACGTGGCGCCCGTCGTCGCCCCCGCCGACGTCTTGACGTCGTAGCAATCGGTGGTGGTCGGTGTCGTGTTGCTGTCGATGTCGGTGACCACCGAGCCGACTGGGAACGTTGCAGTCGCCACTCCGGATACGGGGATCGAGGTTGCGAGAGCCGCCACCGCGCCGGTTGCTGTGAAGTCTTGGAATTGCCCGCCGTAGGTGACGCGAATGTGATCGCCGGCGGTGACGCTCCCCTCCAATGGCGCGATGGTGAACGGCCCGCCCGCGCCGCTGAGCACCTGGGTCGTCAGCGTCGAGTTGACGTACGGCGCGAAGAGGTAGAGCTTCGACGCGTCGAGGCTGCCGGTGTTTTGGATCGTCACCTGCGCGGCTGCGTTGATGCCCCCGGGCGCCACGTTCGTCAGATTCAGGACCTTCGTGCAGTTGGTGTTCGCGTTGACCACGCCGTTCGCAGACAGGCACATCGTTCCGGCGTTGACTTGATCGCTCATTGTCAACGTCCCGGACGCGATCCCACTGCCGAGATTCGACGTCTCGGCGCTGAACGACGCGAACGTGCCGCTGAGCCCGAAGTACGCCGCGGTCCCGATCGCCATGAGGAGAAGCAGTCCCTTCTTCGCGCGCCAGAGCGGATCGCCCTTCGTGCTCTCGACCGGCGCGAGCATCCGCCGTGGCGAGCGCTCGGCCCAACGGACGAGCTCGCCGAAGGACAAGAAGGTGCCGCCGCCCGCAACATAGGCGGCGGCACCCATAGGCGTCAGGACGATCAGAAGCTTCCTGAGTTGTCCCACGAGATCGGTGGTCAGTTCGGTCGGGTTAGACCTGATCGAGTTGCCACTGGAGGTCGAACGAGATCTGGTCGTTCTGGAAGCTGTTGGTGAGCGGACTCGGGACTTGGACACCGATTAGGAAGTGACGGCTCTTGCCAGGATCGATTCCCGTACGCGTCACAGTGTTGGCACTGCCGTCCGTGGCGAGGGTAAGCGTGGCCCACCCGTCGGGGCCGATTGCGCTGATGCTCGAGAAAGGCGTCGCCGCGAGCGGATTGCAAGAGGTGCCGCTGCCTCCGTAGATGCATTTCAACGGGTTGTTGCTCCCGTCGACTTCTTGGATGTAGAAGCGAAGGCCAGCGCAGAGTTTCACGCCGGAGAAGGTGGCCGCAAGCGTCACTTTGGTGGTGGCGGTCGTATATGTCTGCGCCGCGACTGGGCCTGTCACCTGGATCGTCGAACTCGATGTATCGGCAGTCACGGTGTACGTCTGGCCCGAGCCTGGTGCCCCGTCCGTAAGCGTGATCTTCGTGCCGGCCAGCAGTGTCTGAGTAAGACCGGCAACGTGAAGGGTGCCGGGGGAGAACGGGTCACCGCTCGCGACCTCGGTGGTCAGGCTCGCGATGACAGGGCTCGTATCCTGGCAGGCTCCCGCCAGTTGGAACTTGAGCGTTTGGCCGTTGACCGTTCCTGCATTCGACAGTGTGAGCGCTGCCGTCGGGTTCGCGCCCTCCGACAGGAGGTTCGGGCCAACATGGAAGAGCCAGTCACAGCCGTTGCTGCCCCCGGCGGAATTCTGGTTGTTGTTCGTGTCGGACTCGGACGTGCACGTGGTCGCGTTCGGACCAGTGTTGTGCAGGAACAGCGTCCCGCTCGCAAAGTAGTTGCCGTTGTTCGCTGTCTCCGCGCTGAATGACGCGAATGTCCCTGAGCCGCCCGCGGCGACTGCAATCAGCCCAACCGCCACGAGCAACATGAGGTACCGCTTGGTTTTCTTCGACATGTGTGTGTCGCTCCCTATTTGGTTTGGCGTGAGCCGCTGGCGCTCGGTCGTGGTCGACGTCAGACGCGCGCCCGCGTCGAATGTCGACGTGCGCACGGCTCGTGCGAGCATGTACTTCCTAAAAATGGTTCTCGGCGATGAGCCTGCCGATGGCCGCAGTTCGTGTTCGGTGGTGCGAGGACTCGTGTACGCGCTAACGGGAGGATTTCCTCCGCGCACTTGAAAGGTTCCTAGTTTCGCGCCGTATGTCAAGAAAGGTGACGCAAGATCCCCCAAACGGGTGTTCAGGCATCCCCGTCTCATGCCGAAAGGGCGCAATTCCTGTCTTCAGTCACCCCGGGGCCTCGTAGGACCGCCGGGCGCGCGGTTTAACCATGGCTCATTAACCGTGGCTCAACAGTTCAGGCCTAACGAGCCGCTGCCCTTGCCGTCTAGTCTGGAATGACGATGAGCAACGAAGACGACTCCATCTTCCGGCCCGAGATTCAGCGCAGGCCCGGCTGGCAAAAAGCCCTGCCGTGGATCGTCGCGGTCGTCCTCGTGGGCGGTGCTATCGCCGCCGGGATCATCTGGTCGAACACCGGGAAGAGCAACGCGACGCCACTGACCAATCAGCCGGCCGTGGACGTGTCGAAGGTGCCGGCGACGGTGAAGCTGACGCCGGGCGCGCAGGCGGTGGCGCGCCGCTTCATCGAGACAGCGGTTGCCCGGAAGAACTTGCCCGCGGCCTACAACCTC
Source organism: Actinomycetes bacterium (assembly GCA_025964395.1). Classification (GTDB taxonomy): domain Bacteria; phylum Actinomycetota; class Thermoleophilia; order Gaiellales; family Gaiellaceae; genus PALSA-600. The sequence continues at coordinate 3,811 of JAOPYY010000240.1, forward strand.
GTCACCGACCAGATCAGGCAGGGCCAGTCGCTCAAGTCGTGGAACACCGGCAACATCGCGGTGATCCCGTATCCCGTCGACGCGGTCAAGTACGCGCCGATGAAGATCGACTTCTCGTATCCGAAGGAAGCGCAGATCCAGGTGGCGCTGCTGCCCAAGTCGGGCGTCGGCGTCAAGGGACAGCTGTTCATCATGGATCTCGTGAAGCGCAACGGGAAGTGGCTGGTCAACTCGTGGGTGCCGCGGTCTTCGCCGATGGTGCCGAACGGCTCGTCCAACAACGGCGCCGGCAACTAGAGGCTCACAGGCGGTGAAGAGACGACTTGCGTCGCCTCGGTTCCGCCGCCGGTTGTTCTGGGCCGGCGGGTCGACGTCTGCGGTCGCGCTGCTCGTCTTCGTCGGCTTCCACTTCGCCAACACCGGGCGCTCGAACGCGACGGCGATCGACAGGACGAAGACGGCATGGGTCTACAAGGCGCCTGCGCACATGCGCCTGACGACGCAGGATCGCCTCGAGCTGTTCAACACGTCGAGTCGCTTCGTGCGCACCGCTGTTGCGCGCAAGCACCTCGACGCGGCGTGGGAGATGCTCGGCCCGGAGATGAAGGCGGGGCAGACCCGTAAATCGTGGGACACCGGCTTCAACAATGTCGTCCCGTTCAAGGCTGACGGCATCGAGTCCTGGGACATCCTCTATGCGTACGAGGGTGACGTTGCCGTCGACCTGTCGCTCGTCTCCGGCCGGAGGAGCGGGAACAACTGGGCGGGGAAGACGTTCACGCTCGAGCTCAAGCGCGACTCGGCCTCGCGCCGGTGGCTCGTCGCGTCCTGGGTGCCGAAGGGCATCGGCGGCGGCGGCACGCTCAGTCCCAATCGTCGGAGCGGTCCGCCACCGCCCGCCGTGACGGCGCACATCTCGGCGCGGTGGCTCTTCCTGCCCGGCGTGTTTCTCGGCGGGCTTCTCCTCGTGCTCGGTGCGGCAGGTGTGCGGAGTGCGGTGCGCAGCCGCCGCGCAGCGCGCCGGTACGCCGAAGCGCTCGGCTACAAGTCGAGCTCGAACCCGTCGTAGACCTGCTCGTAACCGTTCTCGAGCGGGCGCTCCGCCGGGCGATGCGTGAGCAGCAAGCGCTTCGCGCCTGATTCGCGGAACGCCGCGTCCGCTTCCTCCGCCGCCAGATGGCCGCGCGTGCCGCCCTCGGGATTCGGCGCGAGGAGCGTCGCCTCGCAGACGAAGAGGTCGGCGTCACGCGCGAGCTCCGGGAGCGCGTCGCTCGGGCCGCTATCGCCCGAGTACGCGAGCGTCGTCCCGTTGTCCGAGACGCGGAAGCCGAACGCGAGCATCTCGTAGTGCAGGACCCGGCGCGGCGTGACGCGCGACCCTGCGGCATGAAAGTCCTCGCCGTCGGTGTACTCGTGCACGTCGAAGGCGGTCTCGAACATGTCCGCCCGCCCGAGCTCCTCGCCGAGCTTTGCGAGCACCTTCCGTCCGCCGGGCGGCAGCCACAGTTCGGGGGCGGGAAGCTCCGCCGCGGGACCGAACTGCAGTCCCCACACCCAGGGGACGAGATCGCCCCAGTGATCGAGGTGGAAATGCGTGATCGCGATCGCGTCGATCTTCGGCCAGCCCTCTTGCGCGCGCAGGCGCGGCAGCACGCCGGGCCCACAGTCGAGGAGGAGCCGACCGCTCTCGCCTTCGATGAGGTAGCCGGACTGGGCGCCCCCAGGGTTGGGCCAGGCCGGTGAGCAGCCCACGACGGTCAGCTTCACGTTCCTATACTGCCCCAACGGTGGCAGGAAAGATCAGAGTTGTCGTCGCGAAGCCCGGTCTGGACGGTCATGACCGCGGCGCGAAGATCATCGCCCGCGCGTTGCGTGATGCGGGCATGGAGGTCATCTACACCGGTTTGCACCAGACGCCCGAGCAGATCGTCGAGACGGTGATCCAGGAAGACGCGGACGCCGTCGGTATCTCGATCCTTTCGGGCGCCCACATGACGCTCGTGCCGCGCATCCTTTCGCTGCTGCGCGAGCAGGGTGCCGAGGACGTTTTGGTCGTCGTCGGCGGAACGATCCCGACCGACGATGTGCGCGAATTGAAAAAGCAAGGCGTCGCCGAGGTGTTCACTCCGGGTGCGCCGACCGGTGCGATCGTCGAGTTCTTGCAGTCGCGCGTCGTTGCCGTTTAGCTAGAGAACGCGATCGACAGTCAGCGCGCCGGGCGCGCCGCTGATCGCTTCGATGGTGCCGGGCGCGGGAACCGTCCAGACGACGACCTTCTGGCCGACGGTCACCAGCGGTGCCGTTGCGATCAGCGTGATCACGCGGCTCAACTTCGTCTGCTTGACGTGCGACGGCCAAGAGGCGGTCGAGGTGACGGTGAGCGTGAGCTCGGTCGGTGTTGCGTCGACGATCGTGCCGGTCAGCTTGAGCGTGAACGCCATGCCCGAAGGCGGTGCGGGCGCGAGCAGCTGCGCGGCCTTCTGCAGGTACGGGAACGGCGCGACCGCTTTGCCGCCCTTCGGGTGCACCTCGAAATGCAGATGCGGGTGGATGCCATTCGCATCGCCGGAATCGCCGAGGTAACCGATGAGCTGCCCCGCGTCGACGTGCTGCCCGTCGACGAGGCCCGGTGCATATGAAACGCCGGCGACGCACGTGCCTTTGTTGTCGTTGCCCGTCGTCAGGTCGTTGTTCAGGTGGATGTACTCGTACATCGTCCCGCTCACCCCGTGCAGGTAGAGCATGCAGCCGGCGCTCGCGGAGGTCGTCCAGAACTGGACGGTGCCCTCCTCGACTGCGACCACGGGCTCGCGCTTCGTTCCCATCAGATCGTTCCCCTGATGCGGCCCGCCGGCGCGCATTTGCCCGAAGTCGTTCGTGTAGGTCACCGGGCCGACGACGGGGAAGAGCAGAGGTGGGACGCCGCTCTTGGCAGCGGAGGTGCCCGCACACGCGAGGGCAACGCCGGCCACGAGGACCGGGATCAGGCGCCGCATCGAGCCACCGTACCCTCGTGTTCTCACGGTGCCAAGGGGCGCGCGCCGGATAGAGTCACGCGCGCCATGAAGATCGCCGTTTGTGTCAAAGCAGTGCCCGATGCGGCCGCAGGCCGTCGTCTCGACCCTGCCACCAAGCGGCTGGACCGGTCGGTCGAGCTCGCGATCTCCGACTTCGACACGTACGCGGTCGAAGAGGCGCTGAAGCTCAAGGACGCCGCAGGGGACGGCGAGGTCGTCGTCGTCTCGATGGGGCCTGAGCGCGCGATGGACGCGCTGCGCAAGGCGCTCGCGATGGGCGCTGACCGTGCGGTGCTCATCTCTGACTCTTCACTGGAAGGCGCGGATCTCCTGGGCACGGCGACGGCGCTTGCGGGCGCGCTCGAGAAGGAAGGCGCCGACCTCGTGCTATTCGGCCAGCAGTCGGCGGACGGCGGCGGTGCTGTTTTGTGGGCCGCCGTTGCGGAGCGCTTGCGCCGCCCGGTGATCTCGCAGGTGAGCGAATTGACGGCGGAGGGCGGCTCGGTGACCGGCAAGCGCCAGACCGAGTTCGGGTACGACTCGATCCGCGCACCGCTGCCGGCGGTCGTTGCCGTCTCGGACGCGATCAACACGCCGCGCTATCCGTCGCTGAAGGGGATCATGGGCGCGAAGAAGAAGCCGCAGGACACGTTGTCCGCCGGCGACGTCGGTGGCGCCGCCGACTCCGGCACGACGGTCATCGAGTTGAGCCCGCCGCCGCCGCGCGGTGAGGCGCGCAAGATCGAGGACGACGGCACCGCGGCGGAGAAGATCGTCGAGTTCCTCGCCGAGAAGAGGCTCGTCTGATGGCGAAGACGCTCGTCTTCCTCGAGCATCACGACGGCGCGATCCAGAAAGGCGCGCTCGGCGTGCTCTCCAAGGCGGCGCAAATCGGCGGCGAGGTCGCCGGTGTCGTGATCGGCTCGGGTGTCGGTTCCGTCGCGGAGCAGGCCGGCAAGTACGGCGCTGCGACGGTGCACGTTGCGGACGACGAGCGCCTGGCCGCGCCGCTGCCGCAGCCGCGCGTCGACGTGATCGCGAAGCTCGTGCGCGACGAGGGCTATGACAACGTGCTGTTTGCGCAGTCGGTGCTCGCCTCTGACGTCGCCGCCGGACTGGCCGCCCGCCTCGACGCGGGACTGAACTGGGGCCTCGTCGATTTTGATGGCGAGAAGGGCAAGGCGCCCCAGCTTCAGGACACGGTGATCGTCGAGGTGGGTTGGGCGAGCCCGGTGCGGCTCGGCATCTTCCGTGCGGGCGCGCTCGACGCGACCGAGACAGGCGGTGCCGTCGAGGTGAAGGACGCAGCCGTCGAGCTCGAGGATTTCTCGACGCAGGCCGAGATGCTCGAGCAGGCGCACGCGGAGCAGCAAGGCCCGTCGATCGAGGACGCCGACGTGATCGTCGCCGGCGGCCGCGGGCTCGGCGAGCCGGAGAAGTTCGCGCTCGCCGAAGAGCTGGCGAAGGCACTCGGTGGCGCGGTCGCCGCGACGCGCGCCGTCGTCGACGCGGGCTGGTACCCGTACTCGGCACAGGTGGGGCAGACGGGCAAGACGGTCTCGCCGAAGCTGTACATCGCACTCGGCATCTCCGGCGCGATCCAGCACAAGGTCGGCATGCAGGGCTCGAACGTGATCGTCGCGATCAACAAGGACCCGAACGCGCCGATCTTCGAGTTCTCCGACCTCGGCGTCGTCGGCGACCTGCACGAGATCGTGCCGAAGCTCAGCGAGCTCGTCCGCGCGCGGCGGGGTTAAAGACACCACAGTCGTGAGCGTTCGCCCTCTTGACTATCCGCCGCCGTGGTCGCCGTCGGAGGCGATCCCGCCGCCGACCGATCCGGTCGACGAGCGCATCGAGGGCGGCTTCCTGATCGTCGGCGCGGGCCCTGCGGGCCTCGCCGCCGCGATCCGGCTCGGCCAGCTGGCGGAGGAACATCCCGAGACCGCGGAGCGGCTGGGCGATGTGCCGATCGCGGTGCTCGAGAAGGGCAAGGCGCCCGGCTCGCATCTGCTGTCGGGCGCGGTCGTCAACCCGCGCGGGCTGCAGCGGCTGTTCAAGGGGCGCAAGCGGCTCGACGAGCTCCCGTTCTACGGCGAGGTGCACGGCGAGTCGGTGCTCTTTCTGACGAAGAAGCATGCGGTGCGGATTCCGACGCCGCCGACGATGGTCAACCATCGCAACCAGATCGCATCGCTCTCGCAGCTTGGCCGTTTCCTCGCCGAGGAGGCGGAGGAGCTCGGCGTGACGATCCTCCCGGAGACGGCGGCGGAGAATCTACTCGTCGACGGCGGCCGCGTGGTCGGCGTGCGCACCGGCGACAAGGGCCGCGGGCGGAACGGCGAGGAGCTGCCGAACTTCGAGCCCGGCTCGGACATCACGGCGCGCGTGACGATCCTCTCCGAGGGAACGCAGGGCCACCTCACCGGTGCCGCGCTCGATCGGTTCGGTCTGCGGAGCGAGAGCCCGCAGGTGTGGGCGCTCGGCGTCAAGGAGGTCTGGAAGGTCGCGAAGCCGCTGCGGCAGGTCGTCCACACGATGGGTTGGCCGCTGCGCCCCGGTGGCAAGTACCGCGAGTTCGGCGGCTCGTTCATCTATCCGATGGGCGATGACATGGTCACGATCGGCATGGTCGTCGGCCTTGACTACCGCGACGCGGCGCTCTCGGTGCACGACCTGCTGCAGGAGCTGAAGACGCATCCGCGCGTGCGGAAGATCCTCGAGGGTGGTGAGCGGGTGCAGTGGGGCGCGAAGACGATTCCGGAGGGCGGGTTCGTCGCGCTGCCGAAGAAGTTCCACGCGCCGGGCCTGCTGCTGACGGGCGACGGCGTCGGCTTCGTCAACGTGCCGGCGCTGAAGGGCATCCACTATGCGGTCGAGTCGGGACGGCTCGCCGCCGAGGCTGCGTGGCGCACGCTCGAGCGCGGGACGTCGTCGCGCACGGCGCTCGCCACGTACGACGACGCGATCCGCGAGTCGTTCATCTGGAATGACCTGCGCGAGGTGCGGAACATGCGCCAGGCGTTCGGCCGCGGCTTCTACATCGGCGGCGCACTGGCCGGCGCGATGACCGCGACGAAGGGCAAGTTCCCGCCGGGCGATTTGGAGACCGAGCCCGACGCGGCTCAGCCGCTCTTCGTCACCGACCGTGCGAAGTCGTATCCGGCGCCGGACGGGAAGCTGACCTTCGACAAGCTGTCGAGCGTGTTCGCGTCCGGCAACCGCACGCGCGACGACCAGCCGAACCACATCCGCGTCCAGACGAAGGTCCCGCGTGACCTCGCGCTTGCGTGGGAGCACATGTGCCCGGCGCAGGTGTACGAGGTAGGCGACGTCGACGGCAAGGACGCGAACGGCAACGAAACGGTCGAAGTAAAACTCGCCCCCTCGAACTGCGTGCAGTGCGGAGCAATCACCGCCAAAGG
>JAOPYY010000032.1 GCA_025964395.1 Actinomycetes bacterium
GCACGTATCCGGTTTTCGATATGCGGACGAAACGCGGTCCGCTCTAGCATCGGAGCATGCGGGTCTTGATCGTCGAGGACGAGCCCTACATGGCGGAAGCGATCCGCGACGGCCTACGTCTGGAAGCGATCGCAGCAGACATCGCGAGTGACGGCGAGACTGCTCTCCAGCTGCTCAGCATGAACGATTACGACATCGCCGTCCTCGACCGCGACATTCCCGGACCTACCGGCGACGAGATTGCCAAACGCATCGTCGCCGCCGGCAGCGGCATGCCGATCCTGATGCTCACCGCTGCCGACCGTCTCGACGACAAGGCCACCGGGTTCGGTCTCGGCGCCGACGACTACCTCACGAAACCGTTCGAGCTCCAGGAGCTGGTGCTCCGTCTCCGCGCACTCGACCGCAGGCGCGCCCACAACAGGCCGCCCGTGCGAGAGATCGCAGGTCTGCGGCTCGATCCGTTCCGCCGCGAGGTCTACCGCGACGGCCGCTACGTCGCGCTGACCCGGAAGCAGTTCGCAGTGCTCGAGGTTCTCGTCGCTGCCGAAGGCGGCGTCGTCAGCGCCGAAGAGCTCCTGGCGCAAGCGTGGGATGAGAACGCAGACCCGTTCACCAACGCCGTCCGCATCACGGTCTCGGGACTGCGCAAGCGGCTCGGCGAGCCCTGGATCATCGCCACCGTGGCCGGCGCCGGCTACCGCATCGACACGGAACCAGACAACGGCGGAGGAGAGCGTGGATAGAGACCCCGGTTTGAGCGTTCGCCTCAAACTCACCCTCAGCTACGCCGCCTTCCTCATGCTCGCAGGCGCCTTGCTGCTCGCCGCCGTCTGGCTGTTCCTCCTGCGTTACGTCCCCGACCGTGCGCTCCTCGTCAACCCCGATAACCCCACTCTTGGTGTTTTTCCCGTCCGGTCCAACCTCCTGCACGTGTTCGCTCCGCGGGCAGCCGCAGTGTTGGCGTTCCTGCTGGTGTTCGGGCTCGTGGGCGGGTGGCTTCTCGCCGGCCGCATGCTCGCCCCTCTGACTCGCATCACAGACGCCGCACGCGTGGCCGCGAGCGGATCGCTGTCCCACCGAATTCAGTTGGAAGGCCGCACAGATGAGTTCCGTGAACTCGCCGACGCCTTCGACACCATGCTCGCGCGGCTCGAAGCACACGTCGCCGAACAGCAGAGATTCGCAGCCAACGCTTCCCACGAACTGCGCACCCCACTGGCGATCACGCAGACACTTCTCGACGTCGCCCGCAAGGATCCCAACCGCGACACCGGCGAACTTGTCGACCGCCTCCACGCCGTCAACACCCGAGCGATCGACCTCACTGAAGCATTGCTCCTGCTCAGCCGCGCTGACCAGCGGTCCTTCACCCGAGAACACGTCGACCTGTCCCTCGTGGCGGAAGAAGCCGCTGAAACGCTCCTCCCCCTCGCAGAAAAACGCGGCCTCGCCATCGAGACCTCCGGCGATCCGGCCGCCGCGTTCGGCTCACACGCGCTGCTGCTGCAGATGACCACGAACCTCGTGCACAACGCGATCGTCCACAACCTGCCTCAGCAGGGCACCGTGTGCGTCACGACCAGCGTTCATCCGAAGAGTGTGGAGCTGATTGTCGAGAACACCGGCGAGCAGCTGACCCCACAACTGGTTGCCACGCTTGCCGAACCGTTTCAGCGCGGCACCGAACGCATACGCACCGACCACGCAGGTGACGGCCTCGGCCTGGCAATCGTCAAAAGCATCACCCAAGCACACGACGGAACCCTCACCCTCACCCCCCGCGCCGCCGGCGGGCTCCGCGTCACGGTGCAACTGCCCGCCGCGCCACCGCACACTGGCAGATGACGGCTGATTCGTCGTGTCGCACACAACGGCATCACCTGAGCGACGCGCTCAAGCAGCAACCACGGCGCACGCTCCCCAACCGCGACAGCTACCACCAGCCGCTCGTTGCCTTCGACGGGAACCCGTTGTACGGTCGGTAGGTGATGGAGCACGCCCCTGCAGGAGTCTTGAGCGGCGTCCGCGCGACCGGAGGTGGGCGGCCCTACCGGACGGAGCTGACGCCTGTGAGCTTCCTCCGCCGGAGCGCGTACGTGTTTCCGGAGAAGACCGCCGTCGTGCACGGCGAGCGACGCTACAACTATCGCGCCTTCGAAGAGCTGTGAACCGCCTCGGTTCTGCCCTCGTGGCGGCGGGTATCGAGTCCGGAGATCGGGTGGCATTCCTCTGTCCGAATACGCCGGCGATGCTGGAGGCGCACTTCGCTGTTCCGGCTATCGGTGCGGTGTTGGTGCCGATCAACACCCGGCTCGATGCGGGCGAGATCCGCTACATCATCGAGCACTCCGGTACGCGGCTCCTCTTCGCCGATCACGAGCTGGTGCACTTGGTCGACGACGCAGCGGTGAGAGTCATCCGGGTCGATGACACGGGCGGTCACGCCGATCCGTACGAGGCATTCCTTGCAGGCGGTTCTCCGGAGCAGTTCGAGCTTCGGGTGGATGACGAGGAGCAGACGATCTCAATCAATTACACCTCGGGCACGACCGGCAGGCCGAAGGGCGTGATGACGACCCATCGTGGCAGCTATCTGAACGCGCTCATGTCGGGACTGCAAGCGAACCTGCGGCCCGACTCGGTGCAGCTCTGGGTCGTGCCGATGTTCCACTGCAACGGCTGGTGCTTCCCGTGGGCGGTGACCGCCGTCGGGGGACGACATGTCTGCATGCGCAAGGTCGACCCCGAGCTGATGTGGCAGCTGTTCCAAGCCGAAGAGGTGACGCATTACAACGCAGCTCCGACCGTGCACACGAACCTCGTCAACCATCCCGCCGCCCATCGGCTCGAGCGCGAGGTCGTCGTTACGACCGGCGGCTCGCCGCCGTCGCCTTCGTTGCTCGCACGGATGGCCGAGCTCAATCTCCGCCCGATCCACGCGTATGGACTCACCGAGACCTATGCCCCCTACACTGTCTGCGAGCCGCAGGCCGCGTGGGACGAACTCGATCTCGAGACCCGCGCGCGCAGGTTCGGGCGCCAGGGCGTCCACAACATCGTCGCCGACCCGATCCGCGTCGTCGACGAGCAGATGGGCGACGTCCCTCGTGACGGCGAGACGCTCGGCGAAGTGCTGATGCGCGGGAACAACGTCATGAAGGGCTACCACGACGATCCCGAGGCAACCGCAGTCGCATTCGACGGTGGCTGGTTCCACTCGGGCGATATTGCCGTCATGCACCCGGACGGGTACATCGAGTTACGCGACCGTAAGAAGGACGTGATCATCTCCGGCGGCGAGAACATTTCGACCCATCGAGGTCGAGTACGCGATCGCCCGCCACCCGGCCGTGCTGGAGTGCGCTGTCGTTGCAACCCCAGATGAGAGATGGGGCGAGCGCCCGAAGGCATTCGTGACGCTCAAGGACGACGGGGCGGCGACCGAACGCGAGATCATCGACTTCTGCCGCGACCACATCGCCCACTACAAATGTCCCGTCGCGGTTGAGTTCGGCCCGCTCCCGAAGACCTCGACCGGGAAGGTACAGAAGTACGTTCTCCGCGAGCGCGAGTGGGCAGGCCACGACATGCGCGTCAACTAGGCACACACCCTGCGACCTCGCCACGCAGAGCGCGCGGACAGGCGTGCGCGCATACTTTGGATCAGTCTCACCGACTCTGTTCGGCTAACTAAGCCGATTTGACTCACCAACTCGTCAGGCGGAAGGACGCTCGCCCAGCCCAGGGGCATGTGCTGGTGTGGCGCGCCGCTCGGCGCGGGCTTCGCGCCACCAGATGAGTTCGTAGGCGTGCAGCGAGACCCAGACCGCCGCTACCAGCGCGACTGTGACCAGCGCGGGCACGGCCAGAGCGACCGGCCACACTGCCACGAACCCAAGCGACGCAGTCATGCGGCCTCGACTCACGGATCGCGACACCCGCCAGCGCAGCGCAACGTAAGCAAGCAGGTAGAGCGCAGAGCCGCCGCAAAGAGCGAGCGCCGGGATCACATGCAAGTCAGCATGGACGTGCGCCAGCGTCGTCCTCATCGCGAACGCAAAAAGGACGATCCCGGCCACCATCGGGAGGTGCAGATAGGTGTAGGCGTCTCGCGCCAAGGCGACACGCTGCTCGCCGCGACGGTCCATCAGCAGCCGCTCCACCCCGATCGAGAAGTAATCGAAATACGCCAGCCAGAACGACGCCGCGATGAGAACTCCAAGCACCGCCGCAACGATCACCTCACCTCCAAGCCGAGTGCTCCTGGCGCCCAGCCCGATCGCGACGAGCGCCTCGCCGAGAGCGATGATCAGAATCAGGCCGTGCCGCTCGGCGAAGTGCCCGGTGTGGACACGCCAGCCGCGCACGCCAACCAGGATCGGCCCAACAAAACCCACCGCGACAGCCGCCAGCCACAGTAAGGGCCTCAGACCGCTGTCGACAAACGCCGCCGCGACGATCAACGCCCCACCGAGGAGCGTCGTGCGAGCCATCCGCAACACAGCCGCCAACAGATCCGGCTCGGCCCGCCCTGCCAGCGCAAACAGCCCGACGAACATGACCAGCACGACCAGAAACGCCAGAGCGAAGACGAGGCGATGACTGCCGAAGGCTTCAGGGACTGCAAGCGCGGCGACAAAGAGCGCCGCGGTTGCCACAAGCATCACCGCCAACACGATCCCGTCATCCGCGTCGACTGTGTTCGTCAGCCAGGCATAGCTCGCCCACGCCCACCACAAAACCGCCACAATGAGCAACCCGCGACCGAACCCACCCCACGTCGGATCATCCACCAGCAGGGTCGTCACCTGCGTAAACGCGAACACGAACACGAGGTCGAAGAAGAGCTCGGTCGGCGTCACACGGCGGTCCAGCTCGGCGTGAAGCTCGGGCACAACCCGACGTTAACGCGGACCTGCTGGCGACGCGAAACGAACCGCTGGATCCACCTGTCTCACGAGTACACGCTCGTGCTCTCGCTCTGCTTTCTGGCGTCTGTCACGCCACAGCAGGCATCGCACGACGAACGGGCAGGCGTGCGCACATACTCTGGACCAGTCTCACCAGCTCTTTTCGCTCAACTGAGCCATCTGTGCGGCTCAGGCGAAAGGACGCTCGCCCAGTCAACGGCATAGCGGGACGAGTCGATCAGGCTGTTGCGGCGGTTGCGATACCTGCGGCGAAGGCGAGCGCGAGCGTTGTCCTCCGGAAAGTGTTCTCGGGCAGACGGAAACCCACGAACATACCGGCCGCGTTGGCAGCAAGAACGGCTGGCAACCACCAGAGGAATCCCCGCAACGCGCTACCGCTGAACTGTCCGTTCGCTCCGAGAATGACGAGCCCGACCGCGGAGCAGGCGACGAAGTAGACGGCGAGGTCCGCGAAGAAGACTTGTTGCCCAAGTCGGCGGCGCGCGAGGAGAAGTGCAGGCGGAACTCCCGTGAGCGACGTCGTGGTTCCAAGCACGCCACCGAGGAAGCCTGCGACAAGATTCATGCCGCGCAGCCGTGGCTTTGGAGGGTGGCGGTCCACCCATGCAAGACCAAGCGCGGCCACTGCGACTACTACCCCTGCCGCCACCCGCACACCGCCAAGATCGACCGCGCCGAGTGCGACCGACCCGACCCACAGGCCAGGAACCGCACCGCCAACGAGGGCCGCAGCCCGCCGCCAGGTAATCCACTTTCGCATGCGCCACACCACGGAGACCCGCGTTGCGAGTGAAATGAGCAGGTTCACCGTCACTACGAACGGCAACGAAAAGCCGCTGAGGAGCAAGAGCGGGGTTGCTACGAGCCCGAGCCCGAAACCGGATGCGCCCGCAAGAAACGCCGCCAACGCTGCGAGCGCACCTCCCAGGACGAGCATCGCGTGGAGTATCGCTGCCCGCAGCAACCGTCGTCGGCCGGTCTGCGGGTCCCCATTCGGGACGAGTGGACCGACCTGTCGCCTCGCATCTCTAGGGGTTCATCGTTGGCAGGTCACGGTTGGGCGTTGGCGCGGATGTCGATGTATGGCCTGGACGGACGGTATGGGTTCACTCCGAAGCTGATGCCGGCGGCGCTGCTTCGGGCGTGGAAGGCGCCGGTGCAGCCGAGCGACGGGTCCTTGCCGTAGCCGAGGTACAGCCGATAGCGGTTGCCGTGGGTGGTTTCGATTAGCTGTTGCAGCTTCTCGGGTTGTATGCGCAGGACGTGGCCGAGCTTCGCGTCGGTGAGCGAAGGTGCTTGGAAGTACAGGTCGTTGGCGAGAATCCGGTCGCCTTTTTTGACGAATGTGACCGAGAGGCCGAGCGTCGCGGGTGTTTTGCCGCCGTAGCGGTATTCGGGAATGCTGACGCTGTTCACCGTCTGGGCTCGCGGCCGGATCAGCGTTGGTTGCCCGAGTATCGCCCGCACCTGGTCGGTGGTCTTCCCGAGAATCGTCTGTCCGGCGACGGTGCGGGTGGCCAGGTCGACCTGCTCCCACTTGGCCGCTGCCGGCAGCTGGCCGACGGGCGTCGTGAACTTCGCGGGCGGGCACGGACGGGCAACCGCGTTCCCCCACAACGGCATGATCCCCGCGACCTGGCCGCTGCGGTTGTAGCCGACAAGCTCGCCGCCGAGCTCGGCCTGCGGAACCGCGACGGAGAACACGTTGTCGCGAATCGCAGCCGTCACGTGCCGGCCGGTGGAGAGAAAGGCTTCGACACGCACGATTCCGTCAGCAGCGACGCCGCTGAGATGAACGATCGGCGAGTCGAACCCTGGGCCGAGAGCCATCGGACCGTTCTGAAAGACGTTCGGGCTACAGCTGGTTGAGCCACCGCTTGTCGCGAGCGGTTGGAAGTAGACCTGGCAGACCCACGTGCCGGTGACCGCGTGACTATGGGTGAAACCGCGCGCCGGCCCCACGGCGATGCCGATGCGAATCGGGTCGTCAGGATCCGGTTGGATGAGCCGACCAAACGTGAACGTCTCGTAGCGCTGCGGCGGAAGAGGTGCGCCGATCTTCTTTCGGCGCTCGAGCCAGCTGATCCGAGGATGGTCGATCGGCGCCGACACCCTCGTCGGCGCGCCCGGTATCGAACTGGCCCTTGCCGGTCCAAAGTAACTGGGCACCGTCGGCGGCTTTCCGCCCCTGAAGATCCCCTGCCCGTTGATCACGTAGGGCACGTTGCGCAAGGCGCCGCCTGGCAGCACTGCGGCGACTGCGAGCACCGGGTTAGGCGGCAAGTGGTGTTGAAAGGTGCCGGCGAGTTGGCCGTGAAGCGCCAGGAAGACGTTGTTGGTCACACCGACACTGGTGGTGCCGCGGGCTCGTGTCACGCGGATCGCTCGAACCTTGTCGGCGGCGAAGCCATAGATGCCGGTGATCGTGGTAGCTGGCTTACCGACACTGAAGTAGACGTTGTTGGCGATGAGTGCGACATGGCCCTGAAGTTCATCGGCCCGCAGGCACTGGTTGTCACCCGGTGCGCCGGGAAGCTTGCTGCGAACCAAACGCAAGCAATAGGCGTCGCCGTTTCGAAAGCCGAGCAAATCGAAGCTCGTGCCGCTGACCCGCGCCCGAAGAAGTATTCGCAACCGTGTCCCCGCGGGGAACGAGGCAAGCGCTACACCGTTGCGCGCCGAAAAGCCCTTCTGCTCGGAGGCAGGAGCAGGCCGCCCAGGCGCTCCGCCGATCCAAGCGCTAAAGCGGTCCGCCAGACCTGTCGCGAACGCAGCGGCAGCAACGACAGCCACCACGACCGCGGCGAGAACGAGCGCGCGGCGCAAGCTCGGCCGCCGCAACCTGGGCTCACTGGTCCGTCGGCCCGCGCGAGCGGCTTGACCGGCGATCGTCTCCCAGTCCGGATTCACCTCGATCGGTTCAACAAGGAGGTCGAGCGCCTCGCTGAGTGAGTTGAGGCGGTTCATCGCAGCACCTCGCCGAGCAACCCGCGCAAGCGCTCATGCGCAGCGTTCAAGGTTGCACCGACCGTCCCTTCGCTGATCGCGACGGCGTCCGCGATCGCGCGATAGTCGAGGTCCGCGTAGTAACGCAGAAACAAAACGAGCCTCTGACGCTCCGGCAGCTGCTCAACCGCTTCCCGCACCACTTCGCGCCGTGGATCCTCCAACAAAGACTCCGCAACCAGACCGGACTCGAGATCTGGTTCCGAGCCTTGCCTCGCCCGTGCATCCCGCGCCACGTTGACGACGATCCGCCAAACCCAACCGTTCAAATCCCCTCGCCCCTGGAAGCTCCGTCTCTGCCTGACTGCACGCACGAACGCCTCCTGGACAACATCCTGAGCGACCTGCCTGTCACCGACAATCGCCGCGGCGACCCGTGTGAGCTCAGCAAGCCGCCCTTCATAGATCGCACGCAACTCGTCGAGAGTCGCTCCACCACGAGTTCCGGCCATCTACGAACACGACCGCCTGAGCCGCTGCGTTTCTTTAGTCGCCGATCCCCGATTCATCAACGGTCGAGTGCGGCCGACGCCCTAGTTGCCGGCGTTGGTCGATTTCCAGTCGAGAACTTGCATGGAGGCGGGCCCTGCGTGGCGGAACGTCGCCAGTCGGTGGGTTGCGAAGTCGAACACCCTGAGACCGGGATGCTGGATGAGAAGCTGCTGTTCGTCGGGCGCCCAGAACGCTTCGCTTCCGCCGGCTCCAATGATGTTTCGGAGGGACTTGCCGCTCGTTGTGTAGATCCGTTCTCCGGCAGGCCCTGTTAGGGCATCGATCGCGACACGGTCGGCGCGCGGAGAAACGACCGGCCAACCGTCGATGTTTTTGACCGGAACCGGCACAGAGCGCCGGTAGCCGGTCGCAACGGACAGCGCGCAGAACCAGCATCTGCCCTCGCCGCCCACCAAGAAGAGCGTGTCGGAGACGGGCCAGGCGAGCGAATAGCTGGCCGCGACGGGTGCCACTTGCCGTCGGTGGGATCCGTCGATGTCCGCCACGAACGTCGCGGGCTTACCAGCGATCGGCAGTTCCCTGCTGTAGGCGATCCGCAGGCCATCTGACGATGTCGCGAACGTCGCCAGCCCGCGAACGCTGAACAAGAACCGAGAACGTCGCGTTCGGCGATCAACCAGGTAAAGGTCATCCACGTTTCCGTCCGCGGCCTCAGAGACCGCATAGATCACATCCCCGAGGCGCGTCAGTCGCGCCGCGAGAAACGCACGACCCGGCGGCGGCGTCACGACCGTCAGACGACGCGCGTCACCCCCAACTACGTTTGTCGTCCAGAGCTCAACCCGACCCGACTGCGGCATAGGTGGAGATCGATAGAGGATGACGGAACTGTCGCGCGACGTTGACGCCGCCCCAACCGCACCCGCAGTTGCGATCGCCGACAACGCACCAAGAGCCGCCGCAAACGTCCGCGCAAGCCCGGTCGCAGGTCCCATTAGAGGATCGTAGGTCGTGCGGCTCTCCTCCGTCTAGCAGCGAGTCAGATTCACCGCCCGATCTGGCCGCGCTCACGACGCAGCTCTAGTCGCACCTTCATGGGACGTTCGTGGACACTACGGGCTGATGGCACGCGTACTGGTTGCGGCGATCGTCGCGATGATCATCTCGATCCTCAGCGGGCCGACGTTCATCTCGTTCCTGCGGCGGAATGAGTTCGGCGCACGAACGCACGAAAGTCACGCTCGTACAGCCGCTCGAACTCGACGAGACCCGGCCCTCTCCTCTTCATCTCAGCCGTCTCTTCTTCATCTCACCACTCTGATCCGCCAGCGGCTGTCTTTGTTTATTCACCCTGCCGAGATATTCAGCTGCTTCCGGCTGACGTGGAGCGTTCCTCTGACCGGGTGTCAGCCTCCACGAGAGCGACTGACCCTGCGGGCGGACGTTCCCGAACACTGATCTCCGAGATCACGCGGTCAGGAGTTCATCGTCGTGACGAGCCATCGCCTTTGACCAAGTGACCCCTCTCTACACAGAAGGGCTCAACACTCGACGCGCAGATGGCTAGACGCCCGAAGCCCTTTGGCCATCAGCGATTCCCGGCGAATGGATGGAGCATTTATGGAGCCCAGCGGGCGCAACCGGTCGCAAATGGGACGCGCTCGAAAACCGCTCAAACAGGGCAATCCGCAACCGGTGGCAACCCACGGCAACCGTGTTGCAGGGATGGGAAAGGAGGGCTCAACGGTTCGAGTCCGTTTGAGGGCTTGCAAAATCCCTGCTCACGGGATTTTTTGCCTTCGTTTGCGCCCGCTCTGCTCCTTCCGACGGAAGTAGAACGCAGGTAATGCCCGTCGACGAGGGTCTAAAGGAGGGCTAGGGGACAAGGTCACCACGCCCACAGGAGAAAGGACCCATGAGGGAACGGGTTGCGATCGTGTTCATGACGCTCAACGTCGTGGCGACCCTCGGCCTCGGTGCCGCTATCGCGTACGAGTTCGGGCATCTGGGCCGCGCTACGGCGTCGGCCCCGGCCACGGCGTCGGTCGAGGGGCAGGCCTATACGTCCTCTCCCGGCAGCAGCTCCGTCACGGGCACGCCGAGCAGCGGCAGTGCGTCCCCCGCGCAAGCAGTGAGCAGCGGCGCCACGTTGGGCGGCCCCACTGCCTCAAGCGCGAACACGAGCTCAGGCACGAAGACGAGGCCAGGCACGAAGACGAGGCCAGGCACGAAGACGAGGCCAGGCACGAAGACGAGCTCAGGCAAGCCGACGAGCTCCGGCGCGCCGACGAGCACGGGAACCACAGCCTCGCCGGCGACGACCACGACGCAGGGCGCGCAGCCGGGGGTGAGCGGCGGGGTCATCACCGTCGGCGGCATCTACGACGAGACCGGGCCGGTCGACGCGACAGTCGAGCGCGACACCGTGCGCTCGTACTTCAATCTCGTCAACGCGCAGGGCGGGGTCAACGGCCACAAGCTCCAGCTGATCGACTGCGATTCGAAGTACGACCCGTCGTCCGCCCATCAGTGCGCCCAGAAGCTGATCAGCGAGGGCGTGCTCGCGATCGTGGGATGGCTGTCGCTGTCCGGCGAGCAGAGCGAGGCCAAGTTTTTGACCGACCAGGGCGTCCCGATCATCGGCGGGCTCGGAGTACCCGCGGAATACGCATCGCCGCTGTCGTACCCGACGACACCGAGCCTCGTCACCGCCGGGACCGCACTCGGCACGCATGCCGGCCAGATGGGCCTCAAGAAGCCCGGGGTCATCTTCCTCAACGCCAACTTCATCCAACCGGTCAAGGACTCGTTGCTTGCCGCGATGAAGAAGCAGGGCATCACGCCGGTCGACGTCGAGCAGGTCGACGCGACCAAAGCCGACTACACGGACATCGTGCTCAAGTTCCAGGCGAACGGCGCTCAGTCGGTGGCCGCGTTCGTCGACCCGTTCTCCTACGCCCGCCTCTTTCAGGCGATGGCGCGCCAGAACTGGCATCCGCCCGTCCTCGGAGGGGGGCTGGACAAGGCGTCGGCGAACGCGCAGTACGCCTCCGGCTGTGGGTCGAGTTGCGCGGTCTTCGGCGCCGACTCGGCGACGCCGGTGCTCGAGTACCTCGACCACCAGAGCACGCCGGCGATCGCGCAGTACCTCAACACCGTGCACACGTACTACCCCGGTCAGTACGGGCAGCTCGACGCGTACAGCACCTACCAGTGGGTGGCAGCCCAAGTGTTCGTGCAGGCGATCAAGGACATCGGCAACGCTCCCGTGAACCGGCAGAGCCTCGTCAGCGCCCTCAACAACCTCCACAACTACGACAACGGCGGCATCACCCCTCCCATCTCCTACGGGGCCGGGAACCACGACCCCTTGCACTGCTTCCAGTGGATCCACAACTCGAACGGCCAGTGGAAAACCACGTCCGGCTGGAACTGCTTCGGATGAGCACCTAGGAGATGGGCATGCTCGCGTCAGCGAATTGGGGTCTGCTCCCGGGCTACACCGTTATCGGCATAACGCTCGGAGGCATCTACGCCCTGGCGGCGATCGGTCTCGTCCTCATCTATCGCGTCTCGGGCGTGCTGAACTTCGCGCAGGGCGCTGTGTCGATGTTCAGCGCCTTCATCGCCTATCAGGTCTCCATTGTCATGGGGTATCCGGCGGTGGTCGGCTTGCTCGCCGCGATCGTCGCCGGTGGCGCGATCGGCTACGTCATCGAGCGCTTCACGATCCGCCCCCTGGCCGGCCGCTCGGCACTGAACAAGGTCGTGGTCACGATCGGCTGGCTCCTCGTTCTGCAAACCGCCGCCGGGTTGATCTGGGGCCAGACGGCGTATCACCGGCCGGTCCTGCTGGTGTCCATCCACGGCTTCACGTTCCCCGGCACCTCTGTGGTCGTCGGCTGGGACGAGTTCACGACGATCGTCGTCGCTCTGGGCCTGGCGTTCGGTACGGCCGCGGTGCTCCGGTGGACGACGTTCGGCACCTCGATGAGAGCGGTTGCCGACGACCCCGTCGCGGCTCAACTGTGGGGCATCAACGTCAACCGGGTCATGGCGGTCTCGTGGGTGGCCGGTTCCGCCATGGGGGCGATCGCCGGAGTCTTGATCACGCCGCGCATCAACTTCGATCCGATCTCGCTGACGCTCGTGGTGATCGACGCCTTCACCGCCGCCCTCATCGGCCGGCTGACGAGCCTGCCGTGGACGGTCGTCGGTGCGATGTTCCTCGGCCTCGCCGAGACCTATCCGCGCATCTTCTCGTCGAATGCCGGCGCCGGCCACGCGGTGACGTTCGCACTCGTCCTCTTGACGCTCGCGATCCTCTTCCGCCCCGGTGCGCGCCTCAGGCAGCGCATCTCGGTGGCCGCGAGGGAGTACGCGCCGGTCCCCGCGGCCGACAACGTCCCGGTCCGTCGCGCGGTCGTGGGCATATCCGTCGGGATCGGGATCGTCGTCCCGTTGCTCCTCTCGAGCTACTACCAGTCGCTCGCGGCGTACTCGCTGATCGTCGGGCTGATCGTGCTGTCGCTCGTCGTTCTGACCGGGCTCGTCGGCCAAATCTCGTTCTGCCAGTACTCGTTCGCCGCGATCGGCGCCTTCACGGTGGGCTCACTCGTCGGGGGCCACGGCTGGAGCTTCTGGCCGGCGCTGATTTTGGGCGTGGTCTTCTCGATCGGGGTCGGGGTGCTGGTCGGGATCCCGGCGCTGCGGTTGTCGGGCCTCTTCCTGGCGATCCTGACCATCGCGGTCGCGTTGTTCTTCGACAAGTTCCTGCTGGCGCCGGGGACGTGGGACTCCTTCTCGGGAGGCGTCTCGTCGTGGACACTGGGACGCCCGAGCTTCCTCGGCATCTCGCTCGCGGGCGCCTACGCCTTCTATCTGTTCACCCTCGGGGTGTTCCTCGTCGCTGTGCTCGCGGTCTGGAACCTAAGCAGGTCGAAGACCGGCCGCATGCTGCGGGCGATCCGGAACTCGGAGATCGCGGCCGCGACGAGCGGCGTGAACGTGACCGCGTGGAAGCTCACGGCATTCGGGGTGTCCGCCGGGCTTGCCGGCCTGGCCGGCGGTCTGCTCGCTCCCGCCATCGGCTCGGTGAGCGCGGGGGCCTTCGGGTTCCAGCAGTCGCTCGCGGTGGCGGCGATCGCGATCGTCGTGGGTGTCCGCTCGGTCGGAGCGGCCGCGGTCGGCGGCATCTTCCTCATCTTCGGGCCCGAACTGCTGACCCACACGCCGCTGTCCACGCTGTGGTTCCCGCTGATCGTCGGGTCGATCCTGATCGTCCAGGTCATCCTCACGCCACAAGGCGTCGTTCCGGACTGGCAGGAGCGCTTCCGCAGGCGGTTCCCACCGGCGCCGCGGTTCCCCGACACGCCCGAGCCTGCCCCGGCGGAGCCGCTGCTCGGCCTGGCCGCGGCCGAGGCGCCCACCATGGTGAAGGTCTGATGGCGCCGCTGCTGCAGGCCGACGACGTCTCGATGAGCTTCGGCGGTGTCCATGCCCTGTCCGGCGTGTCCTTCGAGCTCCATCAGGGTGAGACCCTCGGACTGATCGGCCCCAATGGCGCCGGGAAGACGACGCTGTTCAACTGCATCAC
>JAOPYY010000108.1 GCA_025964395.1 Actinomycetes bacterium
ACCGGCTTTCGGGCAGAACCTTGAGGCGTGCTGCTCGGATGGTCGCGGGAGCCGCTGTTGCCGGATTGGTCGCCGCTTCGCGCTGCGCGGTTCTGGGCCGGCTTGTCGCAAGGTGACCTCGCCGCGATCGTCGGGACGTCGCGAGAGACGATCTCCTCGCTCGAGCGGGGCGCGTCGCTTCCCTCCGTGACGCTCGCACTCGCTCTGGCGCGTGCCGTCAACGCGACTGTCGAGGAGCTCTTCGCGGCTGACGAGCTCTGCTAGCCGAAGAGCTCGTCGACCGTCGGCGCGTTCGGGTCGCGCGGCGGGCGCAGTTCGCGCCACGTGCAGTCGCTCGCCTGCTTGTCCTCGCGCCAGCGGATGAACTTCGTGCCGTGGCGGAAACGATCGCCCTGCACCTTGTCGTACCGCACCTCGACGACGACCTCCGGGCGCACCGCGGTCTCCTCGAGATCGCCCGTCCCCCAGCGGTTCGGCTCCGAGAAGCGACGCTCGTTCGACTCGTCGAGAAGCGGACGCACACGCTCCTCGACCTCCTTGCGCATCTTCGCGCCGACTGCGCACGAGCCCACGTAGTCGAGCCCGCCGTCCTCGCGGTAGAGGCCGAGCAGGAGCGTCGCGATCGCGCTCCGGTCGCCCTTCTTCCACCGCACGCCGACCACCACGACGTCGGCCGACTTGTGCTCCTTGATCTTGACGACACTGTCCCGCGACCCGGGCAGGTACGGCACGCCGAGTTTCTTCGCGATCACACCGTCGAGCCCGAGCGCCTCGAACCGCTCGAGCCACCCGCGCGCCTCGGCGATGTCACGCGTGGCCGGCGAGAGCCGAAAGCCCGACAGCGCCTCGACCCGCGCGCGCCGCTCCTCGAGCGGCAGCTTCCACACGGGCTCCCCGTTCCACACGAGCATGTCGAAGACGACGAACTCTGCCGGGATCTCCCCGGACAGGCGGCGGATGCGCGACTCGGCCGGGTGCAGCCGCATCTGCATCGCATCGAAGTCCAGCGCACCATCGCGGGAGATGACGATCTCCCCGTCGAGCGCCGAGTTCGGCGGCAGCAGCTCACCAAGCGGCCTCAGTTCCGGGAAGTAGCGCAGCAGCGGCCGCTCGTTCCGCGACCACAGCGCGAGCTCGTCGCCCGCGTTCTCGAGCACACCGCGGAAACCGTCCCATTTGGGCTCGTACTGCCACCCGTCGCCCTCGGGCAGCTCCCGCACGAGCTCCGCCTCCATCGGCGGGAAGGGAATGTTTGCGGCAGGCATCGAGCGGAAGCCTAGAGATCGTGTCCGAGCTCGACGGCGTGTGGGACGTCAGGCGCACCGGCGGCCTCCTGCCGCCGCTGATCGGCGTCCGCAAGGAAATCCACGAAACGCACGGCAAGACGCTCCTCCCCGGGGGCGCGATCGGCGTGCCGTTCGACGTCGTCGGGCTGGAACTGCACTACCGCGCGCCGCTCGCCGGCTTCGTCGACACCCTCGTTCCACACGGAAGCGGCTTCAGTGGGCGCGCGACCTTCCGCCGGCGCACCTTCGGCCGGTTCGAGCTGATGCCAATCAAAGGAGCAGTCGTGAGCACCCTCAACGAGCAGCTGATCAAGCACATCGACGAAGCGCACGCGATGGAGCAGAACGTGCTCCGGATGCTCGACGCGATGATCTCGACGACCGACGACCCGGAGATTCTGCAGGAACTGGAGCACCACAAGATCGAGACCGAGGGCCATGCAAACCGGATGCGTGCACGCCTCGAAGCACACGGTGCGCAGCCGTCGACCGTCAAGCAGGCCGCGGGCATCCTCGCCGCGCTGGCGAAGGTTCCGCTCGACCTGGTCCGCGGCGAGAAAGCCGGCCGCAATGCGCGCGACGGATACGCGACGGAGCACCTCGAGATCGCGAGCTACGAACTGTTGAAACGCATCGCCCAGCGCGCGCACGACGAGGAAACCGTCTCCGAGTGCGACCTGATCATCGAGCAGGAACGCGCGATGGCGGAGACGATCGCCGCGAACTGGGAGAGGTTCACCGAGCTCTCGCTGCGCGAGGCCGGCATCCTCGTTCGTTAGGGGCCGCCTACCTCAGCCAGGGCTGGAGGAAGCGCTCGATGTCCTTGGAGCCGCGCGGGCCCTCGAGGCGCGCGGCGATCGCCTGGCGCTCAAGAACGACGATCGTCGGCGTGAATCCGATGCCGAACTTCTCGAGGAGGTCCGGGCGCTCCTCCTGCGCAACCGCGTAGTACTTGAAGGTGTCGTGGTTGCGCCGGTGCTGAAGCACCTGCGCGATGTAGCCCTCGATCCGCCGGCACTTGCCCGACCGGCTTGAGTGGAAATAGACGAGCCCCGGCTTGTCCAACGTCGTCCCCAACGCGCACCCTCCCGGTGAGCTTTGTCCAGGGAATGCCCAGCAGCAGCCCGGTCAAAACGCTGGGGAGATGGTCGGTTCCCGAGCGGAGTGCCTAGGTGCTCTCGATCGGGAATCGTCCATCTATGGTTGAACGCGTGAAGCGCGTTGCCGTGACCGGAATCGGGGCCGTCACACCCCTCGGGCTGGACGCCCCGTCGACCTGGCGGGCGGCGCTCGCGGGCGAGAGCGGCGTCGGCTGGATCTCGACCTTCGACACCGAGGGGCTCCCGGTTCGCCTCGCCGGAGAGGTAAAGGGGTTCGACCCGATGCAGGTCGTCTCACCGAAAGAGGCGCGCAAGCTCGAGCGCAACGTGCTGCTCGGTGTCGCCGCGGGCCGCGAGGCACTCAGAGACTCGGGCCTGAACGGCTTCGACCCGACCCGCGTCGGCATCGTCTTCGGTTCGGCGATCGGCGGCGTGCCCGGTCTCCTCGAGCAGGCCGACGTGATGCGTGAGCGCGGCCCCGACCGTGTGTCGCCGAACTTCCTCCCGAACGTGCTCGTCGACTCGATCTCGGGCCAGCTCGCGATCTCACTGGGCATCAAGGGCCCGAACTACGCCGTCGTCTCCGCCTGCGCGACGGGGTCGCACGCCGTCGGTGAGGCCGCGGAGATGATCAAGCGCGGCGCAGCCGACGCCGTGCTCGCCGGCGGGACCGAGGCGTGCATCGTCCCGCTGATCCTCGCCGGCTTCACGGCAATGCGCGGGCTCGCCGCCGAGGACGAGGATCCGACGTTGGCGTCGCGGCCGTTCGACGCGACGCGGGCAGGCTTCGTGATGTCGGAAGGTTCAGGTGCGCTCCTGCTCGAGGACTGGGACATCGCGCAGCAGCGTGGCGCGCGGATCTACGCCGAGGTGCTCGGCTACGGCGCATCGAACGACGCACACAACATGGCCCAGCCGGAGCCGGACGCCACGGGCGTCGCAGCGATGATGGCGAGCGCACTCGACAGCGCCGGCGTCGACCGGAAGCGCGTCGGTTACATCAACGCGCACGGCACTTCCACCCCGCTCGGTGACGCCGCGGAGACGAAGGCGATCAAGGACGTCTTCGGCGCGCACGCGTACGACCTCGCAGTCTCCTCGACGAAGTCGATGACCGGCCATACGTTCGGTGCTGCGGGCGCGATCGAGGCGATCATGTGCGTGCTGGCCCTGCACGACGGCAAGCTGCCGCCGACGATCAACTACCGCAACCCGGATCCCGCCTGCGACCTCGACTACGTCCCGAACGAGGCACGCGAGGTACAGGTCGACGTTGCGCTCTCGAACGCGATGGGCCTGGGTGGCCACAACGGCTGCGTGCTTCTTGGCCGCACGGGGTAAGAGACAACGTTGAATCTCACGCTCGTCCGCCACGCGACGCTCATCGTCGAGACGCGCCTCGGCCGGGTCCTCGTCGACCCGATGCTGCGCGCCGCCGGGACGACGCCGCCGATCGAAAACACGCCGAATCAGCAGCGGAACCCGCTCGTCAACCTCGCACTGCCTGCGGAAGAGATCGTCGCCGGCGTCGACCTTTGCATCGTCACGCACCTGCACAGCGACCACTTCGACGATGCCGCGGACGACGTCCTGCCGCGGGATCTCCCGATCCTGACGCAGCCGGAGAGCGCGGAGGCACTTGCGGCGCGCGGCTTCACGAACATCGCCGTCGACCACCCGTCGATCCCGATGACGCGCGGCCGCCACGGGACCGGCGAGATCGGCGAGGCGATGGGCGCCGTCTCGGGCTGGGTCGTCGACGGCCTCTACATCGCCGGCGACACGATCTGGTGCGACGAGGTGAGCGACGCGCTCGAGCGGCATCGCCCACGCGCGATCGTCCTCAACGCGAGCGGCGCACGCTTCAACGTCGGCGATCCGATCGTGATGGACGCCGACGACGTGCGCCGCGTGCGCGCCGCCACCGACGTGCCGATCGCGGTCGTCCATCTCGAGGCGATCAACCACTGCCTCGAGCGCCGTTCGGCCTACCGCGGGATCGACGGCGTGCACGTTCCTGGCGATGGTGAGACAATCGAACTGTGATGGATCTCCGCGCCCTGATCGACACCTACAACGACGCGTGGAACCGACAGGACCTCGACGTGATTGCGTCGATGCACGCCGACGACATCGTCTTCCACAACTGGACGGCGGGCGATCGCGTTGAGGGCGCCGAAGCGGTCCGTGCGCACATCGGCGGCATCTT